>JAFLST010000016.1 GCA_022510815.1 Christensenellaceae bacterium
TCTGGTTTGACTTGCTTCTACCATCAGGTGATTTGCATATACAAATCAGACTCGGCAGCAACGATGACTTTCTGTGTTCATGCAGGGTGAAGGCGCTTTTCGCTCATGATTTATTGGCCTGAGAATATGCAATATACACCGACATGGCCCACAGAATTCCATGCCGGTGTATCAACTATTGCATCATCCATTTTCATATGAGCTAAACCTGTATGACAGCTGCCTGTTACCAATGACCCTCTATCCTGTCATATCGACAGCCAACATGCGCGTCAGTCTTTGTGCTTTTCGGCACAAAAAGCTTCCTTGCAGGCCTTCACGGCCGGGAGCGAAGCGACCAGTGAAGGCCTGGAAAGACTCGAAAAAGTGGCTTCGCCACTTGTTCGACACCCAAGCCCGCTTCCTATTTCAGGAAACGAGCGATAAGGCTTGAACGGCGTCACGCCCACTCGGTCTTTTTCAGCGTCCAGAGCCTTTCCGCGGTCTGGAGAATCAGCTTTTTGTCCTTCGCGCCGACCTTTTCAAACAGCGTGAACACCGCCTTGCCGTCCTTCTGCTTCCAGCGGCCCACCACGCGGCCCCGCAGCAGGATGCCCGGCATCACGATACCCGCCAGATTGAAGATGCCCCGCAGGTGCTCCGGCGGCAGGAAGGGATTGTCCTCCTTGCGGTAGCCGAGCATCAGCTGGTCGAACCCCGCCAGCAGCACGCACGCCGGGAGCTCCGGCAGGTTTCCCTCCTCCTGCGGGATGTGGAAGTAGTCGCGGCCCTCCAGCGCGAAGGAGACCACGGGCAGCTCCTTCAGCCACGTTTTGACCTGCGCCTGACTCGCCCGGAAGAAGTAGGCCGCGTCCCGCAGCGTCGCGGGGCCGTAGTGGGTGAAGTAGCGGCGGGCGAGCTCGATCTGGGCGGCATGCTCGTCCATGGGCTCGAAGGCCGGGCAGAGGCGGTAGGCCTTTTCCTCCCGCACCTGATAGCAGATCACGCCCATCTCCGCTAACTCCGCGAAGGTGCCGCCCCAGCCGTCGAACACATGCCGCTCCTCGCTTTCCGTCATGCCGCGCTCCCGGCAGCGCTGCCGCAGCCCCTCCCGGGTGTCGCAGCCCTCCCCGATCCCATCGGCAATCACCTGCGCGAAATAGGTGTCCCGCTCCCCGGTGATGCAGGGATTCCCCTGCGCGGATCGCCACCGGAACCAGCCCGACTCGCACACGTCCGCCGCCGTGCCGCAGTGCCGCCGGTACAGCGGCAGGTCGCTCTCCGGAAACAGGTGCACCGTCCCCCGCAGCGTCCACGACTTGACCAGCCCGTTCACGTCCTGCCCGCCGGTTCGCAGCCGCAGGGCATGCAGCGCGCTGGACAGGAACTGCGCCTGAACCCCGCACAGGTCGCGCGTCACGGTCAGGCTGTCCGCCGGGCTGAGCAGGTACTGATGCTTCAGTCGCAGGAGCTTCACTTCGTCGATGGTCACGGCTTGATCCTTCCTTTAGGAGAACGTTTGTGTGCATGATATCACATTCTGCCCGTTCTGACAAGCCGTCTCCGCAAAAAAAGACATCCCCATGCCCTTGGCACGGGGATGAATCGCTGTGGTGTTGGTCAGCCTGCTCGATGGACGCCGTCGACGGTATGAGGCATGATGAGGGCGCACGGTAAGTCATGATGGCGACGGACGCGCTCAGGCAAGCTCGGAAGGTCTCAGCCGCGGCGGGCGGCGAAGCACTCGCTGCAGTAGACCGGGCGATCCTCACGCGGGAGGAAAGGAACCTGAGTGGGCTTGCCGCACTCGGCGCAGATGGCGTCATGCATCTCGCGGGGAGTGCCGGGCGCGGGACGGGCGGCCTTCCGGGCCTGACGGCAGTCACGGCAGCGGGTGGGCTCATTCTGGAAGCCCTTCTCGGCGTAGAAAGCCTGCTCACCGGCGGAGAAGATGAACTCGTTTCCGCAGTCCTTGCAAACCAGCGTCTTGTCTTCGTACATTGGTGGAACCCCCTGTATAAGGAAATGAAGATAGGCGATCCTCCGGCTGACCTGGTCTTTGCCCCCACACTCGCCGTCTGGAAGGTAGCTCAACGCGATCTGCGCCCTCACGCACTTCTCTCGGGGTCATCGGACGATACCCCAAAATGCCCCGGACGGACTTACCTCTAAGCTGCACCATGCTCCCCGCCGCTTTGGACGGATTACGTGGACCGTTTTGCCTGCAACTGGCATCGGCTTGCAACCACAGACCCGGAGAATCAACCGCGCCTATCATAGAACAGATTCTTGAAACTGTCAAGCTTTTTTCCCCATTTTCGTACCAAAAAGTACAGAAGAGGCCCTTGCCGCCGCCCGAAGAACCGTTTATTGACAAGGTTTCCCAGTTTTTGGATGCTTCTTGCCGCATAGGGTTCTGAAAACGGCCGATTGATGATATTTCCATAGTGTATCCGCCAACACAGAAAAGCACCCCTTCCCTGCCTGAGGGAAAGGGTGCGCAGAATGGCGAAAAAACCGGGCTTTGCCGAAAGCGCCGCGTCAGTCCTTGCGCTCGCTGCCCCAGAAGAACAGCGCGACGGTGCCGGGGCCGGTGTGGCTGCCGATGGTGGTGCCGATGGAGTTGATGAGCACCTTGCCGTTCAGCTTCGGGAAGCGCTGCTCCACCAGCTCGGCGACGGCCCTGGCGTCCTCGGGGCAGGCGGACATGGAGATGTAGCACTTGTCGTCGTAGTCGAGGCCCTTGTCGGCGAACTCGGCCATCTTGTCCACGGTCGCCGCGATGACCTTGCGCTTGGTGCGGATCTTCTCCCGGGGGATCAGCCGGCCCATATAATCCACGTTCAGCAGCGGGCAGATATTGAGCAGCTTGCCGACGAAGCCCGCCGTCTTGCTCACCCGGCCGCCCTTGATGAAGAAGGTCAGGTCGCTGGTGAAGAACCAGTGATGCAGCCGCAGCTTGTTCTTCTCGGCCCAGTCGGTCAGCTCGTCCAGCGACATGCCCGCGTCGCGCAGGTCGGCCAGCTTGTCCATCAGCAGGCCGCAGCCCGAGGAGGCCGCCAGCGAATCGACGATGTTGATCTTCCGCTCCGGATACTTCGCCTCGAGCTGCTCCTTGGCCAGCAGCGCGGAGTTCACGGTGCCCGAGATGCCCGAGGACAGGCAGACGTGCAGAATGTCAAGGCCCTGCTGCAGGAAGGGCTCGAAGTGCGCGGCGTATTCCTCGGCGTTGACCTGCGCGGTGCGGGTGTCCGCGCCGTCGACCATCGCCTGATAGAACTTGTCCAGCGGCATCGACTGGCCCAGATCGTCGATGTGATCCACGCCGTCGAGGGCATAATGGAAGCAGACATAGTGAATATCGCGGGCGTCGAGGTGCTCCTTCGTCAGGTCGACGGTGGAGCAGGAGCTGAGGATGTAGGCCATGACCATTCCCCTTCCGCAGGGAGATAATCCCTGTTATTTTCCTGTATCATAGCACAATCCAGGCAAAATGGAAAGCGCTTCACCCAAAATTCAGCCGGTTCACGCCTGCATCAGCGCGTCGGCGAGGGCTTCGAGGGCCTGCTCGTCGGCGGGCTTCACCGCGCCCCGGATGGTCACGACCGGCTCGATCACGGCGATCTCCTTCATGCCCTCCAGCAGCGCCCGCATGCCCTTGGCAGCCATCGGCGCCCAGCAGCCGTTCTCGACCAGCGCCACCTGCCGCTTCTGATAGTTCTTGCCCTGCAGGTGGTGCAGGAAGTCCGCCATCGCCGGCATGACGCCCGCGTCATAGGTGCTCGCCGCCAGCACGACCTTGCCGTAGCGGAAGGCGTCCTCAATGGCCTCGGCCATGTCGTCCCGGGCGAGGTCGGCGACGCTCACCTTGGCAGCGCCCTTCTGCCGGAGGATGGCCGCCAGTTTCTCCGCCGCGGCGGCGGTGTTGCCGTGCAGCGTGGCATAGGCGATGAACACGCCCTCGCTCTCCACGCCGTAGCTGGCCCATGTGGTGTAGAGCTCCAGCACATGCGGGATGGTGTCCGTCAGCACCGGGCCATGCAGCGGGCAGATGGCCTCGATGTCCAGCGCGGCGGCCTTTTTGAGCACCGCCAGCACCTGCGGGCCATACTTGCCCACGATGTTGAAGTAATACCGCCGGGCCTCGCAGTCCCAGTCCTCCTCCACGTCCAGCGCCCCGAACTTGCCGAAGGCGTCCGCGCTGAAGAGCACCTTGTCCGCGCTGTCGTAGGCCATCATGACCTCCGGCCAGTGCACCATCGGCGCCATGACGAAGGTCAGCGTGTGCCGTCCCAGCTCGAGGGTGCCGCCCTCGCCCACGGTGATCCTGTCATTGGGCACGTCGCCGAAGTTCGCGAGGATGGGCCACGTCTTCTGGTTGCCCACCAGCTTCACGCCCGGATACTTCTTCACGAAGGCCTGAATGGACGAGGCGTGGTCAGGCTCCATGTGGGACACCACGAGGTAGTCCGGCTGACGGCCCGCCAGCGCCGCCTCGACGTTTTGCAGATACTCGTCCACCTTGTGCACATCCACCGTGTCCATCACGGCGACCTTCTCGTCGAGGATCACATAGGCATTGTAGGACACGCCGTTCGGCACCGCGTACTGGCCCTCGAACAGGTCGACCTCATGGTCGTTCACGCCAACATAGCGAATATCGGAAGAAATCATCAAAAGCACCCTCCTGTCTGGTTTTGCTTCTTAGGATGGCCGTTTTGCCCGCGGATACACGCCCAGCAGCCGCAGTTCGCCCACATGGGGCCGCGCCTGCTCCATGGCCCGGCTCAGGTGGGCGGCGTCCATCTCGCCCTCGAAGTCCGCGCAGAAGAAGTAGACGAAGGTTGTCTCAGGCATGGGTCGGCTCTCGATGCGGGACATGTTCAGCCCGTGCTCCGCAAAGGTGGTCAGCACCTTGGCCAGCGCGCCGATCTCGTTGTTCACCGTGAAGATGATGGAGGCCTTGTCCGGCGTGCCCAGCGGCACGGGGTGCTTGGAGAGAACCACGAACCGGGTGGTGTTCGCGCCGCTGGTCTGAATGTCCCGGGCCAGCACGGTCAGGCCGTATTCCTCCGCCGCCTCGAGGCTCGCGATGGCCGCGCGGGTCGCATCGCCGGACGCAGCCACCTCCCGGGCGCTGATCGCCGTGTTGCCGGAGGGGACGATGCGCACGTCGGGCATCCCCTGCAGGAACTCGTCGCACTGGGCGATGGCCTGCGGGTGGCTGTCGATGCGCCGGATGCCGGACAGGGTCGCCCCGGGCACGCCAAGGAGCTGATGCCGCACGGGCTTCATGACCTCGCCGACGATGTGCAGGGGCAGCTTCTCGAGCAGCGCGTAGGTCGCCAGCACCGCGCCGGCGGAGGAATTCTCGATGGGCAGCAGCGCGTAGTCCGCCTGACTGTCCAGCACCGCCTGCGCCGCCTCGGGGAAGGTGGCGTAGCCCGCGCAGTCCCCCTCCGGGAAGGCCGTCAGCGCCGCGGCATGGGAAAAGCTCCCGGCTGTCCCGGGAAAGGCAATCACCGGACGCATGCGGCACGCTCCTTCCATAGCTCCATCAGGCCGATCGCGGTCATGGCCTCCACCACCGGCACCGCCCGGGGCAGGATGCAGGGGTCGTGGCGGCCGCGAATGGCGATCTCGGCGTTCTCGTGGCTTTTCAGCGATACGGTGCGCTGCTCCCGCGCGATGGACGGCGTGGCGCGGATGACGCAGCGGAACACCACAGGCATGCCGTTGGTGATGCCGCCGTTCAGGCCGCCGGCGTGGTTCGTCTCCGTGACGATGCGCTCCCCGTCCATGCGGAAGGGATCGTTGGCGCTGCTGCCGGGCATGGACGCAAAGGCAAACCCCTCGCCAAATTCGACGCCCTTGACCGCCGGAATGGCGAACAGCAGGTGGCTCAGCACGCTCTCCGCGCTGTCGAAGAAGGGCGCGCCCAGCCCCGCCGGAAGCCCCACCGCCCGGCACTCGAGCACCCCGCCGACGGAGTCCTGCCGCTCCCGGGCCGCGAGCACCGCCGCCTCCATATCCCTGTCAAGCCCCTCCCGCAGCACGGGCAGGGCCATGGTCTTCAGATAGGACAAGTCCGTTTCCTCCGGCACGTCCAGCAGCGAAGCGTCGACGATATCCCCGAGCTGCTTCACATGGCACTCGACGCGCACGCCCTGCCTCTCCAGCCACTGCATGCACAGCGCGCCCGCCAGCACGATGGGCGCCGTCAGCCGCCCGGAAAAATGCCCGCCGCCGCGCCAGTCCTCAAAGCCGAAGTAGCGCACATGCCCGGTGTAGTCCGCGTGTCCGGGCCGGGCCAGATCCACCCCGTCGCCGTAGTCGCGGCTGCGCTGGCTGGTGTTGCGGATGACCGCCGCGATGGGCTGACCCGTGGTGCGGCCGTCCATAACGCCGGAGAGGAACTCCGGCAGGTCGGCCTCCCTGCGGGGGGTGGTCATGGCGCTCTGCCCCGGGGCGCGGCGGGCCATCATCGCGGATAGCCTGTCCATGTCGATGGTCATCCCCGCCGGAAAGCCGTCCATGGTGATCCCGATGCCCTCGCCGTGGGACTGCCCGAACAGCGACAGCCTCAAATGCTGCCCGAAAAAGCTGCTCATGCGGTCCTTCCTCCCAGCGACTCATACACGCGCAGGAACTCCGGCCACGACTTGTCCAGCGCGCCCACGCCCCGCACCGTCACGGCCTGCGCCGCCACGGAGGCCGCCACCGCCGCCAGCATGACCATGCGATGGTCGTTATAGTCCTCGAGGGTCACGCCGCCGCGCAGCTTGTCAACCCCCTGAATCACGATGTCGTCGCCCTCGGCCTTCGCGCAGCCGCCGAGCCGGTTGAGAATCTCCACGGTCGCCGCGAGACGGTCGCACTCCTTGAGCCGCAGCCGCCCGCAGTGGGTCAGCCGGCTCTTCCCCCTGGCAAGCTGGCAGACCAGCGCCAGCATCGGGGCGATATCGGGGCAGTCGCGCATGTCCAGCTCCGCGCCGTGGAGGTCGCCGCCCCGCACGGTGATTTCGCCGTCCCGCTCGGTCACCGTCGCGCCGAGGTCAGCCAGATGGCGCAGCACCGCCCGGTCGCCCTGAATGCTGTCCGCTGCCAGCCCGGTGACGGTAATGTCGTGGCCCAGCGCCGCCGCGCAGAGCAGCACCGCCGCCTGCGAATAGTCCCCGTGCAGGCTCCCGGAGGGCGCGTGATACCGCTGGAAGCCCGGAATCCGCCACGCGAAGGGCGCGGTCTCCTCCAGCCGGATGCCGCTCTCCTCAATGGCCTTGATGGTCATGCGGATGTACCCCGCCGACTCCACCGGGGGCTTCACGGTCAGCGTGGAATCCCCCTCCAGCAGCGGCAGCGCGAAGAGCAGCCCCGACACGAACTGGCTCGATACATTGCCCGGCAGCTCATAATTCCCCGGCCGCATGCCGCCGTAGACCGTCAGCTCCGCCGAGCCGTCGGCCCCCGCGCCCATGCGCCAGTCCGCCCCGTGGGGCACGAACAGATCGCGATACACGTCCATGGGCCGCGAGCCCAGCCGCCCGTGCATCCGGAAGGTGCCGCCCCCCGCCAGCGTCATCGCCAGCGGCACGAAGAACCGCAGCGTCGAGCCGCTCTCGCCGCAGTCCAGCACCGGCATGAACCCCGGCTTCACCGAGCCTCCGCGCACCGTCAGCACGTCGCCCTCCGACAGCACCTGCGCGCCCAGCGCCGTCAGGCACCGCTTCGTCGCCGCCATGTCCGCCGACTCCATATAGCCCGTCAGCGTGACCTCGCCCTCCGACAGCCCCGCGCAGATCATCCGCCGGTGCGCCTCCGATTTCGACGCCGGGGCCGCAGCCGTCCCCTGCATATGGCAGGGACAAAAAAGCACATCCATCGTCTCATTTGCTCCTTTTCATGATTCCTGGAACCATGATAGCACAAAAACGGTGGTTGTGCTGTTTTCGTTCTGTACTTGTGCTGAAAAAACGGCGCCGCTTTTCCGGGATTCGCTGTTTTGTCTCCGGGAAACTCCCGGGGTTATTCCGGCACAGCCATGGCGAACCGCTTGAGCAGCCACGCGCCGCACAGGTCGATCCACTTCGCCGCGTCGGGGTTCATCTCGTGGGCGCGGAGGCTGGTGGTCTGATCCGCCAGCGCGAGGCCGTGGCCTCCCTCCTCAAAGATGTGTGCCTCGAAGGGCACGCCCGCCTTCGACAGCGCCTCCGCCATGTGCAGCGTGTGCCGCGCGCTGACCAGCCCGTCCTCGCTGGTGGCCCAGAGGAAGGTCGGCGGCATGCAGGACGCGTCGTTCATCGCCGGCGAGACGGCCCGCACCTGCTCCTCCGAGGGATCGTCAGCGCCCGTGATGGCCCTCGCGTAAGGCCGGAACACGCCCATGATCGGGTCGTCCGCGGGCCGCTCGCCCCAGACCACCGAGCCGTCCGCCACCGGGTAGCCCGCGATGCACGCCGCCGGGCGCAGCTCCTCCGCCGGGCAGGTCAGGGCCTCCGTCAGCACGGCTTTGTTCCACCACTGGCTGTACATGAGCACGTTGTGGCCTCCCGCCGAGAAGCCGCACAGCGCGACCCGCGACCCGTCCACCTGCCAGTCCGCGGCATTCCGGCGGATGGTCAGCATCGCCCGGCCCACGTCGATCACCGCGTCGGGATACACGCACGCGCCGCCCTCCCGGTATACCTCATAGCGCGCCACGAAGGCCTGATACCCCATCGCCATGAACCGCAGCGCGATCGGCTCAGCCTCCCGATCGGACAGGTACATGTAACCGCCGCCGGGGCAGATCAGCACCGCCGGACGCGGCCCCTGCGGCAGCGATGGCGACGAATCCCACAGATAGGCCGTGAGGGTGATCTCCGGCCTGTCCTCCCGGAGCGGCATGGTCAAGCAGCGCATGGCGATTCCTCCTGACGCGTTTTTTTCATTATAGCACCATTTCCCGGAGAGTTCACCTGTTTTTTATCCCGCTTTCCCGAAAATCAGCTCGCACATGAGCATCACGCCGCAGCGGAATCCGTAGGCGAAATTCGCAAAGGCGGTGCAGCTCTCCATTTCTCCCGCGATATCGATGAACTCGTCAAAGCGCCGCCTGTCCTCCTCGTTCAGGCGGGACATCAGGTAGACGCTTTCCTTCTCGGCCCGGTCGCTTGCCCTGACGTATGCCGGCATGCTCGACGAGATCCCCTCCGGCGGAAACAGCTCGCCGTCGTAAAGCTGCTCCAACAGGGATTTTGACATGGTTGCTCCTTCCCGCGGCTTGCCAAGCAGCCGCCGCTTGTGATAAAATGCTATCGGTAGACGTCCGCGCGACAGTACGGCGGAACAACGGCGCTGCTTCCTTGGGAGAATACGCCGCGATTTTTTGTTATGCCTTTGCTATTGCGAGGCGTGGCGACCGAGGCTTCCAGTTCCCCGGGCAGAAAGTAGTATAACATACATGGCAATGTATTTCCATTGACGAAATTCACAAACATACATGACAATGTATGTTTGTTATCCCCAAAGGAGGGCAATCATGTCAAAAACCTCTGCTTCCGTCAAAAACAGGTATGCTGCCAAAGCATACGACCGCATTGTGATTATCGTGCCCAAGGGGCAAAAGGCCGTCATCAATGCCGCTGCACAGGAGGTCGGCGAGTCTGTCAATATGTACACTCAAAAGGCTCTGCTTGCCCGCATGGGCCTCACCGACTGGCCGAAGAAGGACGGCGAGTGAGTCCCTTGAAGACATGACACATTGTATCACATCTACCGGTAGTTGTCTACCGGTAGACACACCAAAAGTAGAAGCGCTATTTTGTTCATCTTGTGAGATGGAGGTTTTTATGGGCTCAAAGGACACGCAGAGAAAGAAAAAATACACAGCTGAACACTATGACCGCATTGAAATCACCGTGCCGCAGGGCAATAAGCAGGTCATCGCCGAACATGCCGCCCGCAAAGGCATGCCGTCCATCAATAAACTGATACAGACGCTTCTCCTGCAGGACATGGGCCTCACCGACTGGCCGAAGAAGGACGGCGAATAATCCCTTTTTCCACTAAATATAGGTTGAATTTCTCCTATGATTAGCATATAATATTCACCAAGGAGGGATTCCCATGACCATCAACACGGAAAGTCTGGTCTCGATGACCGAAGCAAACCAGAATTTCTCCAAGGTTGCCCGGCTGGTCGATGAGCGCGGCGCCGCGGTCATTCTGAAAAACAACGTCCCGCGATACCTCGTGATCGAGTTCAGCCAGGCGGAGCAGATGCAGACCGCCAGCGATGAGGACGTGATGAGCGTCTCCGCCCGCCTCATCCAGCAAAACAGGCAGGCCTATGAGGTGCTCGCCAAATGAGGATGCTGAATAAGGCGCAGATCATCCGGCTCCACGAACAGCTCGTCGAGGCAACAGGCGGTCTGAATGGTCTGCGCGACGACGGCATGCTGGAATCCGCGCTGGCGGCGCCCTTTCAAAGCTATGGCGACACGGCCGCTTATCCGTCGCTCCAGCAGAAGGCCGCGCGGCTGTGCTATGGCCTTGTCAAGAACCATCCGTTTCTCGACGGCAACAAACGCATCGGCGCTCATGCCATGCTGGTTTTTCTCGCGCTCAATGGCGTCGAACTGACTTACACGCAGGACGAGCTGTCCGATATCATTCTCTCCGTCGCCGCCAGCGAAGTCGGCTATGATTCGCTCCTGCAATGGCTCCTGCAGCACGAAGCATGACAGGTCGCCGCCGTTCCTCTCGCAAATTACCCTTGCGTTCGCCGTCCAAATGGGTTATAATAAACCCACACCGAAGACGAGCAAGGCGGCGCGAGAGGTTGTTCAAAGCGAGCGGGGGACGGTGAAAGCCCCGCAGCGGACGGCGCGTCCATGGCGCTCGGAGGGCGCGGGGGAACGGGCATGCGAGAGGCCCCAGTATCCCGTGACGGCTGGCCCCCGTGATCGGGCGAGAGTGGCGCACGCTGTGCGCAAGTGGGGTGGCACCGCAGTCATCTGTCCCCAGAGGACGGAGGGCTGTTTTTTTGTTCATCGCCGCGGATCGGACGCCCCGGGCCTTTCCGCACACATCAGGAAGGAGGCATTCCCATGAGCGAAGTCCAATCCGTCAAAAAGCCCGTCATCTTCTCCGGCATCCAGCCCTCCGGCATGCTCACGCTGGGCAACTACATCGGCGCGCTGAGCAACTTCTCCAAGCTGCAGGACGACTACGACTGCATCTACTCCATCGTCGACATGCACGCCATCACCGTCCGGCAGGACCCGGCTGCCCTGCGCAAGCGCTGCCTCGAGCTGGCCGCGCTGTACATCGCCAGCGGCATCGACCCCAAGAAGAGCCTCATCTACTGCCAGAGCCACGTCTCCGGTCACGCGGAGTTAGCGTGGATTCTCAACTGCTACACCTACATGGGCGAACTCAGCCGCATGACCCAGTACAAGGACAAGGCCGCCAAGCACGCTGAAAACATCAACGCGGGCCTGTTCACCTACCCCGTGCTGATGGCTGCGGACATCCTGCTCTACCAGACCGACCTCGTGCCCATCGGCGCCGACCAGAAGCAGCACCTCGAGCTGGCCCGGGACATTGCCCAGCGCTTCAACGGCGTGTACGGCGACGTGTTCAAGGTGCCCGAGGGCTACTTCCCCAAGATCGGCGCGCGGGTCATGAGCCTGCAGGAGCCGACCCGCAAGATGTCCAAGTCCGACCCGGACGACACGTTCATCTCGCTGGTGGACGATCCCGACACCATCCGCCGCAAGATCAAGCGCGCCGTGACCGACTCCGACGCGGAGATCCGCTTCGATCCGCAGAACAAGCCGGGCGTGTCGAACCTGCTGTCCATCATGAGCGCGCTGGGCGCGGGCACCATCGAGCAGCTCGAGCAGGAGCTGGCCGGGCAGGGCTATGGCGCCCTCAAGACCCGCGCGGCCGAGGTGGTCGTCGAAGCCCTCGCGCCGATGCAGGCTGAATACAAGCGCCTCATCGCCGACAAGGCCTACCTCCAGAGCGTCCTCGACGAGAACGCCAAGACCGCCTCTTACCTCGCCACCAAGACCCTCCGCAAGGTCCAGAAGAAGGTCGGTTTTGCCGCGCGGGGGTAACGGCGCAAAGAACGGAGCCCTTTGCGAGAGGGGCAGCTTTCAGGCCGAAAGCTCCCCTCTCGCGCTCTTCCCCGAAAGGCGGCGGCGGGCAGTGCCCGCTTCTTCTTTTTCCTTCGCAGCACCGCTGGTGTTGCGATTTTTTTGTGTCCCGGAGCAAAAAAAGTGCTTGACAACGTTCCCAGTCCTGTGATATGATCGCATTCCATCGCGTTTTTCAAGCGACAGGAAACAAGCATCACCTGTCGGAAAAGCACCCCGAGGCGTCGAGTTTTTCTCGACCAACCGGCTCAAACCGGGGGAGGCCGTGGCTGGCTGCGCTCCATCATGGAGGGCAAGCGGCGGGCGGCGTCCCCCGGCTTTTTGTTTTTCCGGCGCACATGGACACAAAAGGAGGGAACCGGCATGGCATTCATTGAGGCGCAGAACCTGTCCCGGTCGTTCGTCCGCTATTCGGCGGCGAAGGATGGGGGCCTGACGCGGCTGTGGCGGCGGGAACGCACCACCATCGAGGCGCTCAGCGGCGCGACGTTCTCCGTCGAGCGCGGGGAGTTAGTGGGGTTGATCGGCCCCAACGGCGCGGGCAAGTCCACCACGGTCAAGCTGCTCACGGGCATTCTCACGCCCACGGACGGCACCTGCGTGGTCGACGGGCGGGTCCCGTGGCAGGAGCGTCGGGAGCATGTGCGGCATCTGGGCGCGGTGTTCGGGCAGCGGACGCAGCTCTGGTGGGACGTGCCGATCCGGGACTCCTTCGAGCTGCTGAGGGACATGTACAGCCTCGAGCAGGGGCCGTGGCAAAAGCGGCTGGACATGCTGGTGGACGCGCTGGATCTGGGCGAGCTGATGCGCGCGCCGCTACGGCAGCTGTCTCTGGGCCAGCGGATGCGGGCGGAGCTGTGCGGGTCGCTGCTGCACGAGCCTGCGCTGCTCTTCCTCGACGAGCCGACCATCGGCCTCGACGCGGTGAGCAAGCTGAAGCTGCGGGCCTTCCTCAAGGAGGAGAACGCCCGGGGCACCACCATCCTGCTGACCACCCACGACATGGAGGACATGCTGGCCCTGTGCAGCCGGGTGATGGTGCTGGGCCACGGCAAGCTGCTCTACGACGGTCAGCTCGACGCGCTGCTGGGGCGCTATGACACGGTGCACATCCTGCGGGCCGTCTATGACGGCGCCCCCGATCCGAGCCGCCTGTCCGGCCTGAACTGCACCCGCGACGGCGACGCGTACATCGTCACCTATGAGCCGGAGAAGCAGCCCACCGCCGAGGTGCTTTCACAGGTGCTCGGGGCGGGCGCCGTCCGCGAGATGACCCTCAAGGAGCAGAACGTCGACGAGCTGATCGCCCGCATGTATCAGGAGATGGCGCTATGAGAACGAGAAAGTGGACCCCCTACGCCAGCGTCTTCAGGCTCCGGGCGCGGCTCGAGACCCAGTACCGGGCGGCGGCGCTGGGCGGGCTGGTGACGCAGGCGTTCTTCGGCTCGGTGCTGGTGTGCCTGTACACGGCGCTCTTTGACGGCAATGACCCCCGCGCCCTTCAGGAGACCGTCACCTATGTGTGGCTGCAGCAGATGTTCTTCCGCATGCTGCTGAATAACGACTCGGAGCTCAACGGCCTCATCATGACCGGCGGCATTGCCTACACGATGATCCGCCCCATCGACCAGCACGCCTACTGGATGATGCGGGAGCTCGCCACGCGGCTGGTGGGCGCGCTGATGCGGCTGATACCGATGGTGCTCCTGCAGTTCATCCTGCCGGCTTCGATGCGCATGACCCTGCCGGAGAGCCCGGTCGCCCTGATGCAGTTCATGGTGTCTCTGGTGCTGGGCGCGGTGATCCTCTCGGAGATCAGCGGCGTGCGCGACGTGGTGATCATGAAGACCCTCGACACCCGCGGCATCTCGGCGATGATCAACCTGATCCAGATGATCTTCTCGGGCAACATCATTCCCCTGACCCTGTTCCCGGACAAGGCGCAGGCGCTGATCCGCTATCAGCCCTTCGCGCAGGCGCTGGACGCGCCCTCCCGCATGTATCTCCACGCGCAGTCCGCGCCGGAATGGCTGTTCAACCTGTCGGTGCAGCTCGGGTGGATCGTGCTGATCGCGGGGCTGGGGCGCCTCCTGTGGGCCCGGCAGATGAACCGCATGACCGTGCAGGGAGGGTGAAAACCATGCGCTATGTGCTTCATTCCATGAAAATGCTCTGGAAGTCCGCGACCCAGTATCGCTCCTCCCTCGTCATGCAGATCATCGCGCAGCTCATCATGACCGCCGGCGACCTGTTGGCGGTGCTGGTGCTGATGGACCGCTTCCTGCACATCGGCCGGTGGCAGCCCGCGGAGGTGCTGTTCTTCTTCGGCGTGATGCAGCTCACCTTCGCCATGACCGAGTGCTTCAACCGGGGGCTTGGCTCCTTTGAGGGCATGATCGGCTCAGGCGCCTTCGACTCGGTGCTGCTGCGGCCCCGGGGGCTGCTCCTGCAGGTGATCTGCTCCCAGCTCGACCCGCGGCGGTTCGGCTCCTTTCTGGTGGGCGGCGCCGCGGTGGCGCTGGCGAGCCGCACGCTGGGCCTCCGATGGACAGCCGCGAAGGCGCTGCTTTTCGGCGAGACCATCCTCGGCAGCCTGATGCTGCTGATGGGGCTGTTCCTCATCGAGGCGACGATGTGCTTCTTCTCGGTGCGCTCCATCGAGATGGTCAATGCCCTCACCTACGGCGGGCGCTCCACCTGCCAGTACCCCATCGACATCTACCCCAAGCCCCTGCGGCTCCTCTTCCTCTACGTCGCGCCCATCGCCCTGTGCATGCACCTGCCGGTGAGCGTCATTCTGGACAGGCCCATGTTCGCCGTGCCGGGCTGGTGCGTGTGGGCCGCGCCGCTGACCGGGCTGCTCTTCTTCCTGCTGATGGTCCGGGCGTGGTACTTCGGCGTGCGGCATTACCGCTCGACAGGCTCGTAACAAAGGAGACGGTTCCATGACCTTTGAAAAATCCTGCGGGGCGGTTGTTTATACGACCGTCAACGGCGAAATCCGGTACGTTCTGATTCAGGAGCTGTCAGGCGCGTGGGGATTCCCCAAGGGACACATGGAAAAAGAGGAAACGGAAATGCAAACCGCCCTTCGCGAGATCGACGAGGAGGTTCATCTGAAAGTCGACATCCTGAAGGGCTTTCGGGCAACCGAAACCTACGCGCCCCGCGAGAAAGCAAACGTCGTCAAGCAGGTCGTCTATTTCTGCGCCGCCTATGACCGGCAGGAGCTCCGGGCGCAGGACAGCGAATTGCTGCAGGCCTGCCTGCTGACCTACGAAGAAGCCCTGCAGCGCTTGACATTTGAAGGCTCACGGCGCATTCTGCGGGAAGCGCGTGACTTTATCCAAAGCCAATTTGTTCCGTCTGACCGGCCGTAAGCGAAGGGATACGGCGATCTGCGTCGCGTTTTTCCAAGACGCGCGGGGCATCCTGCGGTATGCTGAATCCGCCGTTCCCTGCGGACGCAAAGCCGAACGATGGAGGAGGATGACCATGAAAAAGATATCCCTTGACGAATTCCTGCGGCTGAGAAAGCTGGTTCACCGCTGCGCCCGGCCCCTCGACTACGCCCGATGGAAGCTCCTCTTTGAGGACGGAAGCCGCGACGACTTCCTCTCCGTGCTCTCCAGCTATCAGAACGAGGACGGCGGCTTCGGCTACAACCTCGAGTGCAACAACTGGAACCCGAACTCCGCGCCCTACACCGTCTGCATCGCGCTGGATCATCTGGACGCGGCGGGCGAGGGCGAAAGCGCCGTCAGGGACAGGATCGTCGCGGGCATCCTCAAGTACCTCGGCTCCGGAGCCTGTCTGCTGGACGGCGGCTGGGTCGGCATGCAGGGCATCCCCAGCAACAACGACTTCGCACACATGCCGTGGTTCCACTTCGACGCCTCGAAGGAGCCCTATGCCGATATCGGCGTCACCAAGCGCCTCGCGGACTTCATCCTGCGGCACGCGGACAGGGACAGCGAGCTCTATCGCCTTGCCGAGGGGCTGAAGGCGCGTTATCAGGGCTGCGGGCAGGTGCTTCTCCACGGCTACCCCGATTACGACCCGGCGGCGCTGAACATTCAGGCCTACGACCCCGCGACCTATCCGGCGTGGCTGCCGCTGCCCGTGTACTACATCGGCTCGCCGGACAGCAGCGATTACCCCGCCTGCCAGCGCACGGTGGAGATGAATCTGGACACGATCGCCGACAGGCTGCTCGGCACGCGCGAGTTTACGCTCCCTTCCGCCGAGGAAATGGACGCCTACGAAAAGAGCAACCCCCATCCGGATGGCAAGCGCTGGTGCGTGCCCGAGCAGACGATCGGCAACTATTACTGGGGCAGCCATTCGATTGTGACGGACCTGGATATCCTGCAAAAGTTCGGCCGGCTGAACTTTGAGCTGCCGGTTCGCATCCCCTGAACACGCACTGCCCAGATGAAGGAGGAACCAGCATGTCTGCCCTGCAGGGACTGGAATGGACCTTTGACACAGTCGCCCCGACCTATGAAAAGTTTCGCCCCGGCTATCCTGCCGGGGTTTACCAGACGATCCTTGATTACGTCGCCCTCGGGCCGTCTTCTCACGCGGTGGAGGTCGGCATCGGCGGCGGGCAGGCCACGCTGCCCTTTCTGCAAACAGGCTGCGCGCTGACCGCCGTGGAGGTTGGCGTTCAGTTCTCCGAGCGGTGCCGGGAGAAGTTCCGGGACTACCCCCGCTTCTCCGTGATCACGGACAAGTTTGAGAACGTGGCCTTCCCGGACGCCGCCCATGATCTGGTCTACTCCGCGTCGGCGTTCCACTGGGTGCCGGAGAGCGTCGGCTACGCCAAGGTGTTTGCCATGCTGAAAAGCGGCGGGGCCTTCGCGCGCTTCGCCAATCATCCCTATCGGGACAAGGGCAATCCGCCCCTGTCGGAAGCGATCAATCAGGTCTACGCCGACTACTACTACAAGTATTATGACAAAGCGCCGGAGAACCCCGTCGAATACAGCGAGGAGCAGGCTTCGCAGCGGGCCGGTATCGCGGAGAAATACGGCTTTGCGGATATCAAATATGCCCTGTTCCACAGGACGCGAACCTTCACGGCCCATGAATACAGGACATTGATTGGCACCTATTCCGACCACATCGCGATCGAGGAAGGGTTCAGAAACGAATTCTTCTCGAAGATCGAGGAGGTCATCAACGCTCACGGCGGCTCGATCACCATCTACGATACCATTGATCTGCAGCTCGCCAGAAAGCCGTGATTCACTCGCTCCACGACTCCATGGGGATCAGCGTGGCGAACCAGATGCAGTCGCCGACCTCCCGGTGCTTGCCGGTGGAGAGGGAGTTGATCTTGCGGTTGTTGAGGGACACGGTGGACGAGGAGCCGCCGTCGAGGTTGTAGGCGTTTTCCATGCCCATGTCCTTGCACATCTGGGCCATCTCCAGCAGGTCGAAGCCGACGCTGCCCTTGTTCTCGGGGCCCTCGGTGGCGAGGATCAGGTATTCCAGATGGCCGATCTGCCCGATGGCGATGCGCTGGGTGTCCTTGCCCTTGCCGTTGTCCACATGGACGGTATCCAGATCGGACAGCACCTCGCCGTTGATCACCAGCCCCGGCCCGAAGCAGAAGGTATGCAGCACGGTGCCGCCCGCGTCGATGTACGCGTCCCACGCCTCCTTGGTGGTGTGGTCGAGGATGTGAAGGTCCCCCTGCTCGTCGACGATCAGCGTGTCCCGACCCTTGTTGGGCGCGAAGCGCAGGCGCTTGCCGTTGCGGTAGACGATGCCCTGATCGTGGTAGATGAAGTAGTCGCCGTTGATGCCCATGACGGCGTTCACGCGCTTGGTCATGGTCGCCACGAGCCTCGCCTGCTGGGAGGGATAGCGCGACGCCAACTCGGTGCGGAACTGGCTCACGTCCGTCAGCTTCACATACACCGCCATGACGGTGGTGTCGTTGCGGCGGAAGGTCTCGACCCGCACGTCGATGGAGTCGTCATGATAGCCGCCGTCGTCGGGCAGGTAGCCGTCGGGATTGGGCTTGTTGGGCGCGGCGGTCAGGTCCCACGGGATCGGTTCCCACGGCATCTCCGTCGGCGCGGCGAAAATCTCGTCGGACAGGCCTTCGATCACTTCCTCCTCGCCAAGATCCAGCGCCCGGGCCACGGGCAGCAGCATCAGCAGCGCCAGCAGAATCATCAGCGTTCGTTTCATCCTTCATGCCTCCATTTGCGTCTCCGCCTATTAGACGCGCGAGAGACCGCAAACGTTTGACCATTTCGCCGTGAATATCAAAAAAACCTGCTGAATGGTCATATGGATGGGGCGGTTTCTGCCGCCTCACACGCGGCGGATGACGGCCTGTCCGCCGAAGGAAGGACGTCCGAAACCAGCGAGGGACATGGCCCCAATCAGCGGCCATGTCCCTTTTTCAGTCCGGCAAAGCGGGATTTATCTTTCCGACATGTATCCGGCAATCTCGCCGGAGGTTAATTTTCGTATCTGCGTGCCCGGATACTCCCTGTATTCCCCGGAAATGAAAACAGGCTTCATAGCTTCACAGGTCTTTCCTTTGTTCTTCTGCAAATAGGCCTGCAAATCCGCGCCATCCGCGAAAATCTTGTAGGAGCATCTGCCGTTTTCGCTTTTGATCTCATAAATACCGCACGGCTTTTTTGCGCCATATTCGGCGGTGCGCAGATACAATTTCGCGATCTCCAATGATCGAAAGGGAAAATGCCACCGCTGCAATCCGCGTTTCGGGTCATGCTCAATGCAAATGTATCGTCCGCATGTGCCGCAAATATACTGCGTATGGTTTTGCAAGCAATCCAACGGATTCAGCAATGGCGTTATTCTGCATTCCTCGGCATAGCATTCCTCGCACATTTGCCCGCATCTCCTGTCCAAAGCCCGATTGATCACGGCGTTTCATCCAGCCGCCGTTTCGTCATCGCATAAAAGCGGTACGGCTCCTCGGCGGCGTCGTTCACATCCCTGTACATTCTTCTGTCAATCAGGCGGAATCCGGCCTTCTCGATGACCCGCCATGATGAGACATTCTCCTCGCGGATGGTCGCGATGATTTCGCCGACACCATAATGCCGGAGGAAATACCGCGCGTACGCTTGGACGGCCTCCGACGCGTAGCCCCGGTTTCTGTCATTCGCGCCGATAAAGTAGGTGATTCCTGCTTTCCCCAGGTCTTCATAATACGAGCAGCCCACCGAACCGATCACCCCTCCGGCGTCTTTTCGCTCGATCGCGTAGGCCAAGTATTCGGCGGCCGGGTCATCCCTGTCGGTCAGCTTCCGGGATTCGGCGATCCATTCCTCAATCCACTGACGGCACTCCCGGTCAAGGCCGACGTCCTTGAGGCTGCCATCCGAGGCCATGTCGGCAAAGGCCTTTCCATCGCTTGCTTCCAACGCCCGGATCGTCAGCCGGTCGGTCTCGATGATCATCGTCTCGCCTCACCGTCCATGATCGTTCCGAAACAGTATAGCACATGCCCGCTGAAAAAGCCATAAGCCGGCGGGCATTCCCCGGCAGGAAAGAAGGACGGCATGACCAGCCCGGTCGCGCCGTCCTCTGCTTATGTCGTTTGCCGCCGGGTCTTCACAGCGCGATGGCCGCGATCTCCTCCCGCCGCGCCGCGATGAACCGGAGCATATCCCGATTGCGGCGGGCCAGCTCCCGGTCGATCTCGTGCTCGCCGAAGTATGCCACGCTGATCATCTGGATGGCGCAGAGCATGTCGGGCAGGGCCTGCCTTTCGGCTTCGGTGAGCGGCGACGCGCCGTCATAGCCCCGGACGAGCTCCTCCAGCACCGTCAGCCACGCCGGGCAGAGGGCCTCCTCCGTCGTCTCGGAGAGGATGCCCGTCGCCGCGTAGCACAGGTCAAAGAGGCGAACCTCATCCTCCAGCATGTCGAACTGCCGGAAGCCCGTCACCTCCCCCTCCGCCATCAGCACATAGCTTGGGCAGGGGTTGCGGTGGATGAGCTGCCGCGGCAGCTGCGGATACAGGGCCTCGAAGCGCTCCCGCCACCCCGCGAAGAACGCCTCGCCCAGCCCCAGCGACCACTGCTCGTCCTGCAGGCGCACCGCCGGGAGCGCCCATTCCAGCAGGCTCCCCAGCAGATCGCCCCGGTCGTGGGGCACCTCCGCCGCCACATCCCGCAGCGCGTCGTGCAGCCGCGCGATGCCCTCCCCTACGGCCCGGGCGGGGCTGTGTTCGCCGTAGCAGGCCGTGGGCTTGAGCGGGCTTCCCGGCATGACGCGGCTGAGCACGAACACCCCGTCCGCCTCCGCGAAGTCCTCTCCGTCCGCCGTCGGGACGGGCACCTCCGCCTTGAAGCCGTGGGCAGCCAGCGCCGTGGTCACCTGCAGATTCTTGAGCAGCCGCACCCGATCGCCCGTGCGCAGGACGCAGCTTCCGTCCACCGCCCACTCGGTCTCGTCGGGCCTGCCGTCGTACATGACGGGCACCTCGCCGATCTCCGCCTTCTCCATGCCCCAGCGTCCCAGCACCTGTTTGAGTTCCCTTTTCGTGTAATGCTTCATGACAGCCTCCGTTTTCGTCGTCACAGCGCCCCCGTAGAGGCGCAGATACTTTCTCGGAGAGCAGCCGTAGAGCCTGACGAAGGCCCGATAGAACCCGGAGTAGGTCTCAAAGCCGTAGCTCAGCACCGTGTCGATGGCCCGGCTCCCCGCCGCGATCTCGCCCAGCGCCCGGTCGAGCCGCCGCCTGAGCATGTACTGCGCCACCGGCTGGCCCGTCTCCCGGGCGAACAGGCGGCTGAAATGCCACGGGGAATACCCCGCCTGCGCCGCCAGATCCGCCGGCGATATCTCGGCCTTGAGATGCTCCTCCAGATAGTCGAGGCTCCGTTGAATGTGCTCGTCCATGCGCTCTCCTCCCGTACGGTGGCTTCATCATACACCATGGGGCAGCAAAATACATTTCCCGCTGTGCGAAAAAAGACCCGGCATTCTTCCATGCCGGGTCTTCCTGTTCATCTGTCAGCGCGCCAAATTACTCGGCAGCGGGGCGCACGCCCAGCAGGATGCTCTCTTCGGTCTGCAGCAGGCAGAACTCATAGCCGTCCTGCGCGTACAGGCCCAGCACCTCGCCGTCCACACCAGCGCCAAAGAACTCGTTCAGGTCCTCGGCGGTCAGCTCGACGCCCTCGGTGCCGCTGGTCAGGATCGCCAGAAGCAGCTCGGAAATCTGCTCCTCGGTCAGATCGGGCAGCAGGGTGCCCAGCAGAACCTTGGCGTTCTTCACGAAGTCGGCAAAGGCCTCGCTGGCGTTCAGCGCGTCCACGTCGGTCAGGGACGCGAGCCAGCCCTTGAAGCCCTCAAGAACCTCAGCGGTGTAGGTGCTGCACAGCACGATGCCGCCGTCCTCGCCGTGGTGATAGGTCAGCACGCTGCCGGCATAGCCAGCCTCCTCCTTGGGCGTATCCATCACGATATCGGTGCGGGTCTCGGTCTCGGTCACAGCGCCCTCGGGGAGCTCGCCGCCGACCTTGTCAGTGACCTGTTGCACGAAATCCTCAGGGGTGATGCCCAGAGAGGGAGCCTCGGTGGCCTCGGGTTCAGGCGTGGCGGTCGCATAGCTGGTGCTGCCAGAAGTCGAGGGCTTCTTGGTGGGAGCGGGGGTCGCCGTGGGCTCCTCGGTGGGCTGCTCGGTGGGCTGCTCGATATCCGTGCCGGTCGCGGGAATGTCGGTGTCAGTAGCGGCAGCCAGCGCAGAAGCGGCAGCCATCATGCCGACCATCAGCAGCGCCATCAGCAGCGCCATCAGACGGGTCATTTTCTTCATTTTAATGTTCCTCCTTATGATTGGTTTCAAAAACCTCTGCCATTATACTTGAAAAGCGGTGGAAAAATCAAGCGGGAATGGATGCTATTTATTAATGTTAACATTGTTTTTTTCATGTTTGTATCATCGTTCTCTTTTTCAACCATTCGAGACAAAGACGTTGGCTTCGCCGGATTGCGCCTGTCACCGCAGCGCCGCGAACCAGCTCCGGCAGGCTTCGGCATCCTGCGCGATCTGCTCCCGCAGGCTGTCCACGCCGTCGAAGGTACGCTCCGGCCGCTGGAATTTGAGGAAGATCAGCCGCACCCGCTCGCCGTAGAGCGACAGCCGCGTATCGAGCGCGTAGGCCTCCACGGTGACGTTCCCCTCAGGCAGCGTCGGGTGACGGCCCACATTGACCACCGCCGGATAAATCGCGCCCTTCGCCTCCAGCCAGCAGGCGTACACCCCGTAGGCCGGCAGCGCCTTGCCCCGGGCGATGGTCACGTTTGCCGTGGGGAAGCCCATGGAGCGTCCGATGTGCTTGCCGTCCGCCACGAGCCCCGTGAGGGTGTAGGCGTGCCCCATCAGCCGCGCCGCCAGCACCAGCTCGCCCGCCTGCAGCGCCCGCCGCGCCCGGGAGGAGCTCACCGCCTCGCCGTCGAGGGTCACCTCCGGGACGATCACCGTCTCGAAGCCGTGGGCCCGTCCATAAGCCCGCAGCGCCTCGCCCGTGCCGCGGCCCTCCCGGCCGAAGGTGAAGTTGAACCCGCAGACCACCGCCAGCGGCTGATAGACCCGCAGCAGCTCCTCCATGTAGTCCTCGGCTGACTGCTCCGCCCGCGCCGCCGTGAAGGAGGTCACGCAGAGCAGGTCGACCCCGAAACCCGCCATCAGCGCGGCCTTTTCCGGCAGCGTGGTCAGCAGCGGCGGAACCTGCCCCGGCCTGATCACCCGCAGCGGATGCGGCTCGAAGGTGCACACCGCCAGCGGGCAGTGCAGCGTCGCTGCCAGCTCACCGCCCTGCATCAGCAGCGCCTGATGCCCCAGATGCACGCCGTCAAAGGTGCCCAGCACCAGCACGCAGGGGGCCGTCCGGGTCGGATCGCGTAAGATTCGCATCATATCACTCCAGCGTATCGGCAAAGGCAGGCCCTTGCCGAGAATGGCAGGCCATGTCGGTCCGACACCAGACCGTCATGCCTGTAAGGTGGCTGTCTCTTTAGCAGCCATCACCGCAAGCGATGACGAGGTCACCGTCCCGCGTCCTCCCTGCAAACGGCTCGAAAACTGACGCGCACGTCGTCAGTTCTCGATGGAAAGCCGAAGGGCCCGCCGATGATCGGTCGATCACTCCGTTATGTCTCCGGCGGCATCTGCGCGCGCCAGAGGAGCTGCTCCCCTTCCCGCGCCCCGATGCCCCAGAACTCGCCCTTCATGTAGATCCGCACAGGCTGTCCTTCGGGCAGCGCCGCCGCGCCCTTCAGCCGGTCCGCCGGGAGCTTCGCGCCCCCCGCCACCAGCCTTGACAGCGAGCTTGGCGCCTCCAGCCGGGGCAGATGACCCAGCGGCGCGTCCAGAGCCAGCAGCCGCGCCCCTAACTCCCCGGCCTCCGCAAAGGCCGCTGCCTCCTCGAGGGTCATGGCCGTCGAGAGGTCGAAGGCCCCGGACTGGCTCCGCAGCAGGAAGCGCATGTGCGCCGGGCAGCCCACCAGCTCGCCCATGTCGTGGCAGATCGAGCGGATGTAGGTGCCACGCCCGCAGCGGACAGTCATCAGCACGCCGTGATCCGGCTGCTCCCCGTGCAGCGTGATGCTCTCCACATGCACCTGCCGCAGCGGCGCTTCCACCTCCTGCCCCTTGCGCGCCAGCTCGTAGAGGGGCTTGCCGTCCCGCTTGATGGCGCTGTAGGCGCTGGGCCGCTGCCAGATATCCCCGGTCAGCTTCGCCGCCGCTTCCTCCACCTGCGCCATGGTCGGATAGGCCGTCCCGGTGGCGATCACCTGCCCGGTGGCGTCCTGCGTGTCCGTCGCCGCGCCGAAGGCCACCTCCGCGACGTAGGTCTTTTCCTTGTCCACCAGATAATCAAAAAGCCGCGCGGCCCTGCCGATCATGATGGGCAGCACCCCGGCGGCTTCCGGGTCGAGGGTTCCGGCATGGCCCACGCGCTTCTCCCCGGTCAGGCGGCGCGTCACAGCCACCACCGCGGCGGACGTCATGCCCGGGGGCTTGAGGATGTTCAAAAAGCCGTTCATTCGCCCGTCTCCAATGCCTTCGCCATCGCCTCAACGCAGCGGGGCAGCCACTCGTCCAGCGAGCCCTTTACCGTCGCGCCCGAGGCCTGCGCGTGACCGCCCCCGCCAAAATGCTTCGCCACGCCGCTGACGCTCGCCGGTTCCACCGCCCGCAGGGACAGCTTCACCTCGCCGGGGACGCTCGTCTCCCGCAGCAGCGCCGTCATGCGCACGCCGAGAATGTCCAGCCCGTAGTTGACCAGCGTGTCCGCATGCTCGGCCATCGCGCCGCAGTCAGTAAAATCCTGCTTGCTGAGGGTCATCGTGGTGATGTCCCCGCCGTGGTGGAAGGTCAGGGAGCTCAGGCAGCGCTGGGTCAGCAGCACCTGCGGAATCTCCCGCTGGCGGTACAGGCGGCGGTTCAGCTCGCTCAGGGGCAGGCCGGCCTCCATCAGCTCCGCCATGACGCGGAAGGTCTCGGGGTTCGTGCTGGCAAAGGCGAAATTGCCCGTGTCAGTGCTGATGGCGACGTAGAGGCACGCCGCGATATCCGCGTCCATGGGCACCGACAGCCGCTCCAGCAGCTCGTGGATCACCAGCGCCGTGGCCGGGGCCTTCGCGTCGACGCAGTTCATCTCGGCATAGTTCGGGTTCGTGCCGTGATGGTCGATCTGGATGCTGCGGGCGCAGCGCTCCGTCAGGCACTGGCAGCGGCCCATCCGGTGCTCGTCGGCCACGTCCACGCAGATCAGCAGGTCATAGCGCCCGTCTCCGGCGTTCTCGGGCCTGCGATACGCTCCGGCGTCCCTCAGAAAGGCGATGCGGTCCGGCACCCTGTCCTGACAGAACAGCGCCGTCCTCTTGCCCAGCTTGTCCAGCCCCAGCTTGAGCGCCAGCGCGCTGCCAATGGTGTCGCCGTCAGGGTTGACGTGGCTGACCACCGCGACGGTCTCCGCCCGGTGAATCGCCTCGATGATTTCCTCCATCGGCCTCATTCGTTCTCCTCCTGCCCGCCCGAGGCAGCAGTCTGCGCGTCAGCCAGCATCTTGGCGATGTGCACGCCGTAAGCGATGTTCTGATCGCTGATGAACTGCAGCTCCGGCGCATAGCGGATCAGCATGTTCTTGCCAAGGCTCCGGCGGATGAATCCCGCGGCGCTCTTGAGGGCCTTCATCAGGTCGTCGCGCTTGTCGTCCTCGAGGACGCTGACGTAGATCTTGGCATAGCGCAGGTCGCGGGTGACCTCCGCCCGGGTGATCGAAAAGGTGCCCGCCACCCGGGGATCGCTGACCTCCTCGCGGATGATCCGGTCCACCTCGTGGCGCACCTCCTCCGAGATGCGGTCAATTCTCTGATAGCTCATGTTGGCTCCTTTACTGAAAGAATCGCCGGGGAACACGATCACTCGCAATCCCCGGCGAGAGAGACACTTCGGAAAGCGTTTACCGCTTGATTTCCTCCATGATGAAGCACTCGACGACGTCGCCTTCTTTGATGTCGTTGTGGCCCTCGAGGCTCATGCCGCACTCGAAGCCCGCGGCCATCTCCTTGACATCCTCCTTGTAGTGCTTGAGGCTGGAGAGCTTGCCCTCGAAGCAGACCACGTTGTCACGCAGCAGGCGAACCTGCGCGTTGCGCTGCACCTTGCCGTCCTGCACATAGCAGCCCGCGATGATGCCCGCGCCGGTGATCTTGAAGACGTTGCGCACCTCGGCGTGGCCCAGCAGCACTTCCTTGTACTCGGGGGCGAGCATGCCCTTCATGGCCAGCTCCATGTCCTCGATGGCCTTGTAGATGACGGTGTAGAGCCGCACATCGACCTTTTCCTTCTCGGCTGCGTCGCGGGCGGAGGCGTCAGGCCGGATGTTGAAGCCCACGATGATGGCGTTGAAGGCGGAGGCGAGGTTCACGTCGTCCTTGGTGATGGCGCCCGCGCCGGAGTGCAGCACGCGCACCTTGACCTCGTCGTTGGAGAGCTTCTCCATGGCCTGCTTGACGGCCTCGACGGAGCCCTGCACGTCGGCCTTGATGATGAGGTTGAGGGTGACCTGCTTGCCCTCCTCGAGGGTGGAGAACAGGTTCTCCATGGACACCTTGGCCGCGGTGGCCTCACGGGAAGCGCGGAGCTTCTCGCGGCGTTCCTCGGCGACCTGACGGGAGAGGTGGTCGTCGCCCACGGCGATCATCTCGTCGCCCGCGGAGGGCACCTCGTCGAAGCCCATGATCTCCACAGGCTGGGAGGGCCCGGCTTCCTTCACCTTCTCGCCCTTGTCGTTGATGAGGGCGCGGACGCGGCCAGCCGCCATGCCGGCGATGATGTTGTCGCCCACATGCAGCGTGCCGTTCTGGAGCAGCACCGTCGCCAGCGGGCCACGGGCCTTGTCCAGCTTGGCCTCGATGATGACGCCGCGGCCCAGGCGGTTCGGGTTGGCCTTGAGCTCCATGGTGTCGGCCTGCAGGAGGATCATCTCCAGTAGATCATCGACGCCGTCGCCGGTCACCGCGGAAACGGGCACCACGATGGTGTCGCCGCCCCAGTCCTCGCAGACCACGCCGTAGTTGGTCAGGTCCTGCTTGACGCGCTCGGGGTTGGCGTTGGGCTTATCCATCTTGTTGATGGCGACGATCATCGGCACCTCAGCGGCCTTGGCGTGGTTGATCGCCTCGACGGTCTGGGGCATGACGGAGTCGTCCGCCGCCACGACGAGGACCGCGATGTCGGTCGCCTGAGCGCCGCGGGCACGCATGGCCGTGAAGGCTTCGTGACCGGGGGTATCGAGGAAGGTGATCTGCCGATCGTCGAGCATGACGGTGTACGCGCCGATGTGCTGCGTGATGCCGCCCGCCTCGCCAGCCGTCACGCGGCTCTTGCGGATGTAGTCCAGCAGGGAGGTCTTGCCGTGGTCGACGTGGCCCATGATGGTGACCACCGGGGGACGCGGGAGCAGGTTCTCCTCGGCGTCCTCGAAGTCCTCGGCGACCAGCGCGTCCTCAGCGGTCTGCTCGGCCTTGCGCTCGAGGGTGATCTCGAACTCCGTGCAGATGAGCTGCGCGGTGTCGAAGTCGATCTCGGAGTTGATCGTGGCCATGTTGCCCAGCAGGAACAGCTTCTTGATGATCTCGCCGGCGGGCTTGCCGATCTTCTCGGTCAGGTCGCGGACGGTGATCGTGTCGCCGGCCATGTAGGCGGTCTCGATCTTGATGGGCGCCATGAGCTGCTGCGCGGAGGGCTTCTTGGCGCGGCTCCGCTTGCCGCCGCGGATCACATCATCGTCCATCGCGCTGTAGTTGTCGCGGGCGAGCTGCTTGCGGTTGCGGGCCACGCGCTCCGGGTCATGCTGACGGACGTAGTTCTTCTTGTTGGGATCGTAATTGGAGGAGGGCTTCTTCTCCATGGTCGGGGCCATCTCGGGGCCCTTGCTGCGACCGCCCATGGGCCGGGGCGCGCCGCCCGCGGGACGGTTGAAGCCACCCTGCGCGGGACGCTGACCGGGGGCCACAGGACGCGCCGCGCCGCCAGCCGCCGGACGGCCGAACTGTCCGGGCTGACCCTGCGGGTTCGCGGGACGGCCATAGGGGCCCTGCGGATTCGCGGGACGGCCGTAGGGGCCCTGCGGGTTGGCAGGACGGCCATAGGGGCCCTGCGGGTTCGCGGGACGGCCATAGGGGCCCTGCGGATTGGCAGGACGGCCATAGGGGCCCTGACGCTGCGGCTGACCGGGCTGACCCGGCTGCACAGGCCGCGGCGCGCGAATCACGTTCGGGGCCAGACCCACGGGCTTCTGCGGCTGCACCTGCTGACCGGGACGCGCGATGATCTGCCCAATGGCGGGCTTGCGCGGCTGCTCGGCGGGCTTGGTTTCAGCCTTCGCGGCGGGCTGCTGGGCCTGCGCGGGCTTTTCCGCTCTGGGCGCGGGCTGCGGCTGGGCCTTGACGGGCTCGACCGCGGCGGGCTGCTCAGCAGGCTTCTCGGCAGCGGGCTGCTCCTGCGCGGGCTGCTGCTCGGCCTTCTCGGGCGCGGGCTTCTCCGCAGCGGGCGCGGGCTGAACCGGCTCGGACGGAGTCTGCGCAGGGGCTTCCTTCGCCGCGGCGTTCATCGCGTCGAGCTGGGCCCGCTCGTCCTCGTCGAGCATGACGTACGCCTTGGAGTGATCGGACAGCTTCTTCTGCCGCTCCTCGTTGCGCGCCCGGGCCGCCTCCTCATCGCGCTCGCGCTGGAAGGCGTTCTCCTTCTCCCGCAGCGCCCGAAGCAGGCTGTCGGCCTCCTTGCGCACCCGCATGGCCTCGTCGCGGACTCTGGTCGCCTCAGCGGCCAGTTCCTTGGTGGCATCCTTCACTTTCACATTCGTCATTCGACGCTTGCACCCCCGCCATGATTTGCAGATTCATTGGTTGTTATTTTCATCAGCCCGATGAGCTGATCCGCCAGACCGCCCTTGTTCACGGCCATCGCGACCCCCGGACGGCCCGTCGCCTCATAGAGCAGGCCCTCGGGCAGCTCCAGCAGGCAGGTCGCGGTTCGCTGGCAGGCCGCGCGGTACTTCTCCTTCGTGGCCGCTGACGCGCCCGCGTCCATCAGCAGGGCGCCGCACTGCCCGGAGCGGATCTGTTTCAGGCATCCGTCCTCACCGAACGCCGCCTGCCTCGCCCGGACGCACAGCCCCATCAGGCCGCGCACGCGCTGATACTGCGCTTCATCCACCTTACGTCGCCTCCGGTTCGGGCGGCGGCAGATGCTGGAGCTCATACTGCAGCGCCTCGGAGACCTCCGGGGTGAGCTGCACCTCGAGCTGCCGTTCAAGCTGCCGCTGCCGGATGGCCCTTGTCAGGCATGCCTCCTGCCGGCAGACGTATGCGCCCCGGCCCGGCTTCTTGCCCACCGGGTCCATCGAGACCGTCCCGTCCGGCGCGCGCACCACGCGGATCAGCTCCCGCTTGGGCTTCATCTCGCGGCATCCGACGCACATGCGCATCGGTATCTTCTTCGGCTTCATGTTTCCTCCGCAGGCTTACAGGGTATCGTCCTCGTCCATGGGGATCTCGGCGACCTCGTCAAAGCGCTCGAAGGGCTCGATCGGCTCGATCTCCACGTCGTCGACCATGTCCTCCATGACATTGGCCTGCGACTCGGACTTGATGTCGATCTTCCAGCCGGTGAGCTTGGCGGCCAGACGGGCGTTCTGGCCCTCCTTGCCGATGGCCAGCGAGAGCTGGTTATCCGGCACGACCACCTTGCAGGAGCGCTGGCCGCTCTCCTCAACGAAGACCGACAGCACATGCGCGGGATTCAGCGCGTTGGCGATGAACTCCGCCGGGTTGTCCGACCACTTGATGATGTCGATCTTCTCGCCCTTGAGCTCGTTCACGACCCGGTCGACGCGGCTGCCGCGCTGGCCCACGCAGGAGCCCACGGGGTCGATCATCATGTCGGAGGCATGGACGGCCATCTTGGTGCGGCTGCCAGCCTCGCGGGCGATGCCCTTGATGGTGACCGCGCCGCCGGCGATCTCCGGCACCTCCATCTCGAACAGGCGCTTGACCAGATTGGGATGGATGCGGCTGACCCGCACCTGCGGCCCCCGGGCGGAGGAGGGCGCGTTGCCCGCGTCGGGGCGGTGCACCTCGAGGACGTAGACCTTGACGTGGTCGTCCTCGTTCAGCGTCTCGCCGGGGATCATCTCGCTGGTCTCCAGAATGCCCTCGGTGCGGCCCAGCTCGAGGTAGACCGCCTTCTGGTCCACCCGGCGCACGATGGCCGTGAGGATTTCGTTTTCCTTGTCGATGTACTCGTCGTAGACCCGGCCGCGCTCCGCCTCCCGCAGGCGCTGCATGATCACGCCCTTGGCCGTCTGGGCCGCCACGCGCAGGAAGCCCCGCGGGGTCACGTCCAGCTCGATGATGTCGCCCATCTGGCAGTCAGGCTGCAGCTTGCGGGCCTCCTCGAGGGTGATCTGATCGGCGGTGGCATGCTCCTCCTCGGCGATCTCCTCGACGATCAGCCGGCGCACATACACATGCACCACGCCGTCCGTGCGGCCGATGGTCGCCGTGATATTCGCCGGAGAGGGCACCGGCTCGCCCTTCGGAATGTTCTTCTGATAGGCCTTCTTGAGCGCGTCCTCCACCGTGGCGAAGAGCATCTCCTCGCTCAGTTCCTTTTCCTTGGCCAGAAACTTGATGGCCTCGACGATTTCTGTCCGCTGTTCGGGTTTGGCCTGAGCCTTGCGCGTTGATCTCATGATGCTTGTATACCGCCTTCCACAATATATGTCCGCTTCATTGCGTTATTCTTCCGGGAATTCCACGTCCTCCACGCCTTCCATGTCCACCACGGGACGGATGAGCGCCGCGGCCCTGCGGGGGATGCGCTTCTCGGCGCCGCCCGCATCCAGCACGACCTCCTCAGCGGAGTAATCCGTCAGCACGCCGGTGACGACCTTCTGGCCGTCGAGGGCCTTGAACAGCTTGACCTCGACCTGGCTGCCCAGCGCGCGCTCAAAGTCGCGGTCCTTCTTCAGCGGCCTGTCCACGCCCGGCGAGGACACCTCGAGGAAATCGTAGTCAAAGTCCTCCACCTGCGGGGCGATGGCCCGGTGATAGCGCTCGCAGTCGTCGAGGGAGATGCCCTCGGGCTTGTCGATGTAGATGCGCAGATACTTGCCCGCGCCCTCCTTGTCGAGGCTCACGTCCACCAGCTCGAAGCCCAGGCTGTCCGCCAGCCGCTGGCACTTGGGCTCCACCACCATGGTCAGTTCCGACTTGGCCACGCCGATCACCGCCTTCCAGTTTTTTCCACGACGGTACTACAAAAGAGCGGCACCATCAGCCGACTCGTCGCGAAAAAGTGCGGCTGCTCCCGTGACCAGCCGTCCGGGTGCAATCCCCGCTCGCGAACTGCGGCTCATGTCCACTCTTTACCGTCGAACCCTTCTTTCTGCGGAGAAACGGCGCGCGCCGCGCTCCGGGTGCATTTCCCTGTGGGATGCGTGAATGACTTCACACGAAGGCAGTATACCACAGTTTTTCCGGGAATACAAGCATTTTCCTCTGGCAGAAAGAGATTTTCGCAGGACTTTTTCTTGTCACGGCGGCAAAACCGTGCTATGCTGTTCCCATCATGTTTAAGGAGGCGCATCCCGCCGATGATCTGCACCCTGTGTCCCCGGCGCTGCGGGGCCGAGAGAACCGCCGAGGCGGGCCGCGGATTCTGCCGCCTGCCGGAAACCATGCTCATCGCGCGGGTCGCGCCGCACCTGTGGGAGGAGCCGCCCATCTCCGGCCAGCGGGGCACGGGCGCGATCTTCTTCAGCGGGTGCACGCTGCGCTGCGCCTATTGCCAGAACGCGGATATCAGCCACCGCAACGCTGGCAGGCCCTTCACCGTCCCCGAGCTGGCGGACGCGATGAAGCGCCTTGTGGACGCGGGGATGCAGACCGTCAGCTTCATCACCGCGACGCCCTATGCGCGGCCTGTTCTGGAGGCCCTCGACCTCTACCGCCCGCCGGTGCCGCTGGTGTGGAACTCGTCAGGCTATGAGACCGTCGAGACCCTCCGGCTGCTGGAGGGCGCGATCAACGTGTATCTCCCCGACCTCAAGCACCGCTCCGAGGCCATGGGGCAGCTCTGCGCGCAGGCCCCGGACTACTTCGCCGTTGCCAGCGACGCCATCCGGGAGATGGTGCGCCAGACCGGGATTCCGCAGTACGACGAAAACGGCGTCATGACCCGCGGCACGCTGATCCGACACCTGATCCTGCCCGGGCTGACGGGCGAGTCGATGCAGCTCCTCCGTTGGGTGGCCGAGGAGCTGCCCGCCGGCGTGCCCGTGAGCCTCATGCGGCAGTACATTCCTTATAATAACGTCGCCATCAAGGGCCTCGACCGCCGCCTGACGGGCCGGGAGTATCGCCGTGTCCGGGAGCACATGCTGGCGCTGGGCCTGCCGGGCTTCCTGCAGGAGGCCGTCTCCGCATCGGAGGATTTCGTCCCCGTGTTCGACAGGGACGAGAGCTATATTTAATCAGCCTTCTCGATCGGCACCCAAATCTCGACGATGCCGTCGCCGTTCTCAAAGCGCTCGTCGTAGAACTCCACGCAGTAATCCGTTTCCGGATCAAGCCGCCGCTGGACATATCCCTGCGCGTTCGTGGCCAGCCACTCCTCCATGGCGCTGTTCTCGCTCTCGTAGCCCCGGGCGACGTACACGTCGAACACCGCGTACCTCGACGCAGGCAGCGTCACGACCGAATAGGCCGGATCGACCGCGCCGCCGGAGACGCACTGCCCCACATGCACCGTGCATCCGCCGCCCTGATAGAGCCTGACCTCATAGCCGCTTTCGGACGCCGCGTTCGTGAGCGGCTTTTCTTCGCGCAGGCGCATGAAACGCTGCCACACCTCGCCGGTGCGGCTGCCGTCCCCGCACGTCCCCGCAATGCGCAGCGGCCCGCGCCTGATGAGCATCGGGTTCACCAGCACGCCTCCGCGCAGCCTGTTCGTGAACCTGACGATCAGCTCCTCCGCCGTCACGACGACGGGGCGGCACCCCTGCCGCCTGTATTCCCGCGCGGACATTCCCTGACTGTCCCTGAACGCCCGCGAGAAGGCCTGCGCCGATTGGAAGCCGCTGTCCAGCGCGATGTCCAGCATGCTCCTGTCCGTCTCGGCAAGCAGGCGGCAGGCATGCAGAATCTTCCTGTCCCGGATATACGCGGCCAGCGACTTCCCGACCACCGCCGTGAACAGCCGATGAAAATAGAAGGGCGAAAAGTGGCACTGCTCCGCCAGCATCGCCAGCGTGACCGGTTCCGCCAGATGGCTGTCGATGTACTGGAGCGCCCCGCTGATCTGCTCAAAGTGGTTCATTCGCTCATCTCCTTGTCCGTCCTGTGCAGCGCTGTACCGCCAGTATAGCACCGCGCCGGAGGGCTGTCTTAACGATTCTTGCGCAGATATCGTCCCGCGTCCCGAACAGGAAAAATACAATCAGGAGCATTGACACGTCTGCGCCGCTATGCTATCATACACCCAATCAAATATCCACTGGAAATGCTCTGACGGAGACAAGCTCCCCGTCCCCTGCGCAAAGAGAGTCGGCGGTTGGTGCAAGCCGATGGCAGGCCGGGACAGCGCATCACTCCCGAGCAGCCGCCGTGAACAGGCCGGTTTCGGCCCCAGTAGCGGAGGACGGCGCCGCGTGATAGGCTTGGGCTTGTTGGAGCCGACAACAGCATCGTTCCGGAAGATGCACTCTGTTCCGCTATGCAAGCCCTGCGCCTCGGTATTTGAGGATGCAGGCTTTTTCATTGCCTGAAAAGGACAAACAATGGAGGGATCATTTTGAATCAGATTCAGCTCATCGCCATGCGCATTGCCGATCTGAGGGACATCAGCGGCATGACCGCGGAGCAGGTGGCGGAGAAATCCGGCGTGCCGCTGGAGGACTATCTGGCCTACGAGACCGGCGAGAAGGACTTCTCCTTCTCCCACCTGTTCAACATCGCCGAGACCCTCGGCGTGGACATCTCCGACCTGCTGACCGGCGAGAGCCCCAAGCTGCGCGGCTATGTCCTCACCCGCTCCGGCAAGGGCCTCGCCTTCGACCGGCGCAAGCAGTATCACTATCAGCATCTGGCGTACAACTTCGCCCACAAGCTGGCCGAGCCCTTCATCGTGACCGTCGAGCAGGATCCGCCGGGCACCGTCAAGCAGGCCCACAGCCACGAGGGTCAGGAGTTTGACTATGTGCTCGAGGGCTACCTCAAGATCGTGCTGGGCGGCAACGAGCTGATGCTCTCCCCCGGCGACTCGATCTACTACGATTCCTCTCTGGCCCACGCCATGTACGCCGTGGAGGGCGACTGCCGATTCATCGCAGTGGTCGTCAAGAGCGGCGAGGCGCTGGAATAATACGAAGAAATGAGGCAACGCCATGCAGCCACTGTATCATGAATATCTGGACGTGAAGGGCGACTTCATCAACTACGACGACTTCAACAAGAACTTCCGCCTGATCCGCCCGGCCTCCTTCAACTTCGCCTACGACGTGGTGGACCGGCTGGGCCGGGAGGACCCCGACCGCAAGGCGCTCCTGTGGACCAACCCCGAGGGCGACGTGGTGGAATACGACTTTGCCCGGATGATGCGCGACTCCAACAAGGCCGCCAACTACTTCAAGTCCCTCGGCGTGAAGAAGGGCGACGCGGTCATGGTCATCCTCAAGCGTCACCATGAATTCTGGCCGGTGATCATCGCCCTGCACAAGATCGGCGCGGTGACCATCCCCGCCACTCACCTGCTGACCGCCAAGGACATCCGCTACCGGGTGCACGCGGCGGACGTGTCGGTCATCATCGCCACGGAGCACACCTCCGTCGTCTGCGACGCCATCGACGAGGCGGCCCCCGACTGCCCCACCCTCAGGCACCGGGTGCTCGTGCGCACCAAGCGCGAGGGCTGGGAGAGCTACGACGAGGGTTTCTCCGCCGCCAGCGATCAGTGGGAGGTGCCCACCGGCGATCAGTATCCCCAGAATGAGGACCTGATGCTGCTCTACTTCACCTCCGGCACCACCGGCATGCCCAAGATGGTCACGCACAATTACCTCTATCCTCTCGGCCATATCCTGACCGCGGTCTACTGGCTTCAGGTCGAGGACGGCGGGCTGCACCTGACCGTCTCGGAGACCGGCTGGGCCAAGTCCGTCTGGGGCAAGCTCTACGGCCAGTGGCTGGGCGGAAGCTGCGTGTTCGTTTACGACTTTGACAAGTTCAACGCCGCGGAGCTCCTCCGCATGATCGAGAAGTTCCACATCACCACCTACTGCTCGCCGCCCACCATGTACCGCTACATGCTTCAGGAGGACTTCGCCAACTACGACCTGTCCAGCCTCAAGCACTGCTCCGTGGCGGGCGAGCCCCTGAACCCCGACATGGCCCACGAGTGGCACAAGCGCACGGGCATCGAGCTGCGGGAGGCCTTCGGTCAGACCGAGCTGCTGGTGACGCTGGCGACCTTCCCGTGGATGGAGGTCAAGCCCGGCTCCATGGGCAAGCCCGCGCCGGTGTTCGACGTGGACCTGATCGACGGCGAGGGCAACCCCTGCCCGCCCGGCGTGTCCGGCGAGATCATCATCCGCACCCACCACGGCGCGCCCATCGGCATGTTCGCGGGCTACTACCGCGACCCGGAGATGACCAGCGACGTCTGGGACGGCAAAATCTACCACACCGGCGACGTGGCGTGGCGCGACGAGTGGGGCTACTACTGGTATGTGGGCCGCACCGACGACGTGATCAAGTCCTCGGGCTACCGCATCGGCCCGTTCGAGGTGGAGAGCGCGCTGGTGGAGCACCCCGCCGTCCTCGAGACCGCCATCACCGGCGTGCCTGATCCCCTGCGCGGTCAGGTGGTCAAGGCGACCATCGTTTTGAAGCCCGGCTGGGAGGGCACCGACGCGCTCAAGAAGGAGCTTCAGGACCACGTCAAGCACATGACCGCTCCCTACAAGTATCCCCGCGTGATCGAGTTCGTCGACGCGCTGCCCAAGACCATCTCCGGCAAGATCCGGCGCGTGGAGCTGCGGGAGAAGGACGCGGAGAAGACGAAGTAATTATGCGAGAGGGGCAGCTTTCGAGCCGAAAGCTCCCCTCTCGCGCTCTCCCCCGAAAGGCGGCGACCATCATGTTTCAGGGCCGTCACCTTTCTTGGTTCGGCACCTGTGTCAAAAATTGTTCCAAAAAACAAACAGAGCAGACCCTGCATGGGTCTGCTTTTTATGTTTCAGGAACATCCTATACCTGACAAAACCATAGCGTAACAGCGAAGCGGCTCCGAGACATGAGAACCGCCGCCTTTCAGGGGTCGGTGCGGGAGGGGAGCTTTCGGCTCGAGTGCTGCCCCTCCCGCAAGTCCGTCAAATCCTGACCGTTCCCTCAAAGTCCGTCACCGCGTCGCCGGTGAGCCAGACCTGACCGTCCGCGGCGTAGCGCACGACGAGGGTGCCGCCGGGCAGGTGCAGGTCGATGTCCGCGCCGCGGTTGCACAGGTCGTTCTCCACGGCAGCGACAGCCACCGCGCAGGCGCCCGTGCCGCAGGCCGCCGTCTCACCGATGCCCCGCTCCCAGACCCGCATGCGGATGCTGGAGCGGTCGATGATCTGCGCGAAGGACACGTTCACCCGCTGCGGGAACATCGGGTCCTGCTCGATGATCGGGCCGACCTCGCTGAGCGGAATGCGGTTCACATCCTCGACGAAGATCACGACGTGGGGATTGCCCATGCTGACGCAGCTGATCTCGCGAATCTTGCCGCCCAGCTTCACCGGGCGCATCATCACGCGGTCGCCGTCCAGCTTGACCGGGACTTCCTCGGGCCTAAAGGCCGGGTAGCCCATGTCCACCAGCACGGAGAAGACCTCGTCCTCGCGGATGAAGAGCTGCGCGCTCTTAACGCCGGTCTCGGTCTCCAGCAGCATGGTATCCTTGCGCACGCGGCCGGATTCGTAGAGGTACTTCGCCACGCACCGCAGCGCGTTGCCCGCGATGGCGCCCTCGGAGCCGTCGGCGTTGAACATGCGCATCCGGGCGTCGGCGCGGGTGGACGGCAGGATCAGCACGATGCCGTCGGAGCCGATGCCTGTGCGCCGGTTGGACAGCCGCACCGCGAGGGACCGGGCGCTCTCGACCTCCTGCTCGAAGCAGTCGAAGTAGAGGTAGTCGTTGCCCGTGCCGCGCATCTTGACGAAGCGCAGCTTCTTGGGCTGCTTGCGCATGTTGTTGATGTCCACCAGCTCCACGCTTAACAGGCTGTAGCGGCTGGTCAGCGCATCCACAAGGGCTTCGGCGGTGTCAAGGCTGGTGAAGAGCGGGATGCCCCGTTCGACGGCCTTGCGGCGCAGGCGGACGGACTCCAGCAGCGGGCTGCGGCCCTTGTTGGAGGTAGAGATGACGTAGTGCGCCTGATCCATCTCCAGGAGGCGTTCGGCGGCCTCCCTCTGCACCGTCGCGGCATAGAGGCCGTGCGCGATCAGGGTCTTGGCGGTGCCGGGGGTCGCGAAGAGGTTGAAGCCCAGCTCCGCGAACTTGCGGGCCACGTCGACGACCTCTTCCTTGTCCTTGTCGCGCACGGAGATCAGCAGGCCGCCCTTGTGCCGCATGCGGAAACCCGCTGCGACGAGGCCCTTGTAGATGGCCTCCTGCAGGTTCGCGCCCAGACCCAGCACCTCGCCGGTGGACTTCATCTCCGGGCCGAGGTGGGTGTCCACGTCCGCCAGCTTCTCGAAGGAGAAGCAGGGCACCTTGACCGCGTAGTAGGGGCTCTGGCGGTACAGGCCGGTGCCGTAGCCCATGTCGCGGATCTTCTCGCCCAGCATCGCGCGGACGGCGAGGTCGACCATCGGCACGCCGGTCACCTTGCTGATGTAGGGCACGGTGCGGCTGGCGCGGGGGTTCGCCTCGATGACGTAGACCTCATTATGATAGACGATGTACTGGATGTTGATCAGGCCCACGGTGCCCAGCTCGATGGCGATGAGGCGGGTGACCTCGATGAGCCGCTGGGTCATGGCGCCGGTGAGGTTCCACGCGGGATACACGGCGATGGAATCGCCCGAGTGCACGCCGGAGCGCTCCACATGCTCCATGATGCCGGGGATCAGCACCTCCTCGCCGTCGCAGATCGCGTCAGCCTCGGCCTCGATGCCCATGAGGTACTGGTCGATCAGGATCGGGTTCTCGATGCCCTGATCGAGGATGATCTTCATGTACTCGACGATGTCGCTGTCCTGATAGGCGATGATCATGTTCTGGCCGCCGAGGACGTAGGAGGGCCGCACCAGCACGGGATAGCCCAGCTCATTGGCAGCTTTGAGCGCCTCGTCGCAGGTCAGCACAGTCATGCCCTTGGGCCGCTTGATGCCGTGGCGCTCCATGGCCGCGTCGAAGCGCTCCCGGTCCTCCGCCGCGTCGATGGCGTCAGCGCTGGTGCCGAGGATGCGCACGCCCGCCTCCTGCAGCGCGTGGGTCAGCTTGATGGCCGTCTGACCGCCGAAGGCCGCCACCACGCCCACGGGCTTCTCGGTGGCGATCACGCCCAGCACGTCCTCGGGGGTCAGGGGCTCGAAGTACAGCCGGTCGGCGGTGTCGAAGTCCGTCGAGACCGTCTCGGGGTTGTTGTTGATCATGACCACGTCGTAGCCCGCCTGCTTGAGCATCCACACGCAGTGGACGGAGGCGTAGTCGAACTCGATGCCCTGACCGATACGGATGGGGCCGGAGCCGAGCACCACGACGCAGGGCTTCTTCTCCTCGCGCTGCTCGAGGAATTCCGAGGCCTCGTTCTCCTCGTCGTAGGTGGCGTAGAAGTAAGGCGTCTCCGCGGCAAACTCCGCCGCGCAGGTATCGACCATCTTGTAGACCGGGTCGCGGTGCAGCGGCGCCTTCTCGCCGGAGAGGCGCTCGATGGCCTTGTCCGGATAGCCCATGCGCTTGGCGGCGAGGTAAGTCTCCTCGTCAATGCCGCCCTGCCTGAGCCGGTTCTCCATCTCGAGAAGGTTCTGGAACTTGTGCAGGAAGAAGTAGTCGATCTTGGTGATCTCGTGAAGCTGCTCGAGGGTCACGCCGCGGCTCATGGCCTCGTACACCGCGAACATCCGCTGGTCGGTGCACTGGGCGATCAGGTCGAGCAGCGCGTCGGTGTCCAGCTCGGCCATGGCCTTCATGCGCAGGGTGTCGCAGCCGATCTCTGCGCCGCGCACGGCCTTCATCAGGGCCTGCTCCACGCTCACGCCGATGGACATCACCTCGCCGGTGGCCTTCATCTGCGTGCCGAGGGTGCGCTTGCCGTAGACGAACTTGTCGAAGGGCCACTTGGGCACCTTGGCGACGATGTAGTCCAGCGCGGGCTCGAAGCAGGCGCAGGTCTTGCCGGTGACGGCGTTCTTCATCTCGTCGAGGGTGAAGCCGATGGCGATCTGCGCGGCGCACTTGGCGATGGGGTAGCCGGTCGCCTTGGAGGCCAGCGCGGAGGAGCGGCTCACGCGGGGGTTGACCTCGATGACCGCGTACTCGAAGGAGTCGGGATTGAGCGCGAACTGGCAGTTGCAGCCGCCCTCCACCTCGAGGGCCGTGATGATGTCCAGCGCGGCGCGGCGGAGCATCTGATACTCCTTGTCCGCGAGGGTCAGCGCCGGGGCCACGACGATGGAGTCGCCGGTGTGCACGCCCACGGGGTCGATGTTCTCCATCGAGCAGACGGCGATCACGTTGCCCAGCTTGTCCCGCATGACCTCGAACTCGATCTCCTTCCAGCCGGAGATGCACTTCTCCACGAGGATCTGGGTGATGGGCGACAGGCGCAGGCCATTCTCGGCGATCTCCCGCAGCTCATTTTCATCCTTGCAGATGCCGCCGCCGGAGCCGCCCAGCGTGTAGGCCGGGCGCACGATGACCGGGTAGCCGATGGTTTCGGCAAAGGCCAGCGCGTCCTCCACGTTCTCCACGACCTCGGAGGGGATCACCGGCTGATGGATCGCCTGCATGGTGTCCTTGAACTGCTGGCGATCCTCGGCCTTCTCGATGGTCTCGCAGCGCGCGCCGAGGAGCTTCACGCCATGCTGCTCAAGGAAGCCCTCCTTGGCGAGCTGCATGGACAGGGTCAGGCCGCTCTGACCGCCGAGGGTCGAGAGCAGCGAGTCGGGCTTTTCCTTCAGGATGATGCGCCGCAGGGTCTCGAGGGTCAGCGGCTCGATGTAAATGTGGTCGGCGCTGGAGTGGTCGGTCATGATGGTGGCGGGGTTGGGGTTGACCAGCACCACCTCGAGGCCCGCGTCCTTCAGCGCGCGGCAGGCCTGAGAGCCCGCGTAGTCGAACTCCGCCGCCTGACCGATGACGATGGGGCCGGAGCCGATAATCATGACCTTATGGAGCTCAGGATTCAGCGGCATGCTTGTTTCCTCCCATCATCGCGATAAAGCGGTCGAACAGAAAGCGCGTGTCCAGCGGGCCGCCGCAGGCCTCCGGGTGGAACTGCACGGAGAAGGCCGGCATCTCGGTGTAATCAATGCCCTCGCAGGTGCCGTCGTTGCCGTTGACAAAGCGCAGGGACGCCCCCGCGGGCAGCGTGTCAATGTCCACCGCGAAGCCGTGGTTCTGGCTGGTCATGTAGGAGAGGCCGGTCTTCACGTCCCGGGCGGGCTGGTTCGCGCCCCGGTGACCGTACTTGAGCTTCACCGTCTTCGCGCCCTGACTCAGGGCCAGCAGCTGGTGGCCCAGACAGATGCCGAAGGTCGGCAGGCCGTGGCGCATCAGCTCCTGCAGGTTCCGGATGACCTCGGTGTTGTCCGCCGGGTCGCCGGGGCCGTTGGAGAGCATCAGGCCGTCGGGGTTCAGGGCGAGGATATCCTTCGCCGTGGCGCTGGCAGGCACCACCGTCACCGCGCAGCCGCGCTTTTCCAGCTCCCGCTGGATGTTCTCCTTCGCGCCGAAGTCCCACAGCGCGACGCGGTACTCCCCTTCCGTCCGGGCCTGCTGAATGCCCTCGCAGGTCACGTCCTGAATGGAGGGGTGGAAGGGCAGCGCCTTGAGCTGCTCCGCCAGAGCGCCGATATCGTCGGGCTTCTCGGTGAGCAGGGCCGCGTTCATGACGCCGGCATTGCGGATGGTGCGGGTCAGGGCGCGGGTGTCCACCCCGGTCAGGCAGGGAATGCCCTGCGCGACCAGCCAGTCATTGAGCCGCCCCTCATTGCGGAAGTTGCAGGGCTCGTCGCAGATTTCCCGGGCGATGTACCCCGACAGCTTCGGGGCCCTCGACTCGAAGTCCGGCGGGATCACGCCGTAGTTGCCGATGGTCGGGAAGGTCTGGATGACGATCTGCCCCTCGTAGCTGGGGTCGGTGAGCGTCTCCAGATAGCCGGTCATCGCCGTGGTGAACACCAGCTCCGCCATGACGCTCTTCTCCGCGCCCATCAGCGTGCCCTCGTAAAGCTGACCGTTGGCCAGCAGCAGGTATCCTTTTTTCATGATACTGTTCCTCCTTCAATCGTCGCGTGTCAAACAGGAGAGACAGTTGCTTGTCAGCTCATCAATTTCACCATGACGGCCTTCTGAGCGTGGAGCCGGTTCTCCGCCTCGTCGAAGATCTCATCGGCGTGGGCCTCAAAGACCTCCTCGGTGATCTCCTCGCCGCGGTGGGCGGGCAGGCAGTGCTGCACCATGCAGCCCTCGTGGGCCACCGCCAGCAGCTCCGCGTTCACCTGATAGCCCGCGAAGGCCTTCTCGCGCACGGCCTTTTCCTCCTCCTGACCCATCGAAGCCCACACGTCGGTGAAGATCACGTCCGCGTCCTTGGCGGCCTCGAGGGGCTTGTCGGTCATCAGGAACTGACCGGGGTACTGCTTCACAAAGTCGAGCACCTGCGGATCGGGCTGGTAATCGTTCGGGCAGGCGATGGCGACATGCGCGCCCACCTTGAGGAAGCCCACGATCAGCGAGTTGGCCATGTTGTTGCCGTCGCCGATGTAGCACATGTTGATGCCCTCCAGCCGGCCCTTGTGCTCCCGGACGGTCTGCAGGTCCGCCAGCACCTGACAGGGATGGCAGAAATCGGTCAGGCCGTTGATGATCGGGATGGAGCCGTACTTCGCCAGGTCCTCCACCTCCTGCTGAGCGAAGGTGCGGATCATGATGCCGTCCAGATACCGGGACAGCACCCGGGCGGTGTCCTGCACGGGCTCGCCGCGGCCGATCTGCAGATCGCGGCTGGACAGGAACAGCGCGTGTCCGCCGAGCTGGACCATGCCGGTCTCGAAGCTCACGCGGGTGCGCGTCGAGGATTTTTCAAAGATCATACCCAGCGTCTTGCCCGCCAGAAGCGGATGCGGGATGCCTGCCTTGCGCTCCGCCTTGAGCTTGTCCGCCAGATCGAGCAGGCCGATGATGTCCTCCTTGGACAGATCGAGCAGCTTCAGCAAATGCTTCATAAAACGTCAGTCCTCCGTCTCTCGGGCGCGAATTTCCCTTTGCACCCATCATTCATTGTAGCATAGATTGCAGCGGAGGGCAACACCGCCCTTACATAAAAAGTCGAATTTAGGGAGGAACTTTCATGCAGCAAACGGGCCGCATCTGTCCCCGGGGCGCGAGCTACTACGTCTGGCAGCAGGGCGACACCGCCCAGCAGGTCGCCTACGACAACGGCACCACCGTTCAGGCCCTGCAGATTCTGAATCCCGACGTCAACTTCACCACCCTGACCGTGGGCAGCGAGATCTGCCTGCCCTCGCAGATCTACACCTGCATCAGCGGCAGCGACTACATCGTCCGGGCGGGCGACACCTTCGACAGCATCGCCGAGCGGCTGGGCATCACGGCCCTCGAGATCGCCGAGCGCAACCCCGGCGTCAGCTCCAACAACCTGACCATCGGGCAGGTGCTCTGCGTGCCCAACACCGGAAGCACCGGCAACAACGGCAGCGGCGGCGCCACCACCGACCCGGGCCAGACCCCCGTGGTTCCCCTGCCGCCCATCGTCACGGGCCCCGGCCAGCAGGAGCCTGCCTTCCCCGGCAACGGCAGCACCGGAGGCACCTCGACATCCGCCTGCCCCACCGGCTACATCCGCCGCACCGTGCGCTCCGGCCAGACCTACGCCGACCTGCTGGTGGAGAACAACGTGAGCTATCAGGCCCTGCGCATCAGCAACCCCAACCTCTCGCCGGGATACCTGATCGCCGGAGCCGCCTACTGCGCGCCGCCCGCGGGCACCCGGCAAATCTGCTCCACGGGCACGTCGACCTACACCGTCCAGCCCGGCGAGACCCTCGCCATGGTCGCGGAGCGCTTCGGCACCACGCAGGGGCGGCTGCTCATGCTCAACCCGACGCTCCTGCCCACGGATTTCTCCTCGGGCACGATCGTCTGCGTCCCCTGAGGGGGTATACAAAACGGCCGATTTGGTGTATCATCATGGCATCATCCTGAAAGGAGCACGCCATGTACATCAAAAACATTGACCATGAAAAGGTGCAGGCCGTCACGGGGCTGATCAGCGTCCAGCCGGGGCAGATCGTCAGCCGGACGCTGGCCCAGAACCCGGCGGTGAGCGTCACGCTGTTCGCCTTCGACGCGGACACGGAAATCGGCACCCACGACTCCACCGGCGACGCGATGGTGCTGATGCTGGAGGGCACGGGGCGCTTCACGGTGGACGGCACGGAGCACATCGTCCAGCCCGGCGAGACGCTGGTCATGCCCGCCAGAAAGCCCCACGCCGTCTACGCGGTGACGCCCATGAAGTGGCTGCTGACGGTGGTCTTCCCCGAGGGGTATCAGGCATGACGGAGACAGCCGCGCTCCGGCGGGAGCTGCTGGGCTGCCTGATCGGCCTTGCGCGCACCTGCTCCAACAATCCGCCCACCGACGAGACGGAGGGCCTGCTGCTGGCCGGGCTGCACGCCGCTGACGAGGCCGTGCCCATGGAGCCGGACCGTCTCTGGGCGCTGATCAGCCGCGTCAGGGCCGACAAAGCAGCCGTCTCGCCGAACTGCGCGAACTGCGCGTCCCCCTGCGGCAAGAACGACGACTACGACCTCGCCCGCCTCGACGCCGCCGACCCTGCCATCCGCGCCGTGAAGGAGCGCATCCTCCGCGGGCTGATGGCCTGCGGGCATCAGGGACGCATGAGCAAGCTCGTCTTCGACGCGCTGTTCGCCCTCGCCGAGGACTGGGATGAGCAGACCCTCGGCTGGTACGCCGACGAGCTGGAAAAAACGACATAAGCCGCGTCGGGTCAAAGACATACAAAAAAGCGCTTGCCTTCCAATGAAGACAAGCGCCTTTTTCGTTCAGGCAGGGGCGGCCGTCTTGGATTGCCGCCTGCGCCACAGGGTGCGGTCGATCATCAGGAACACGATGCCCATCAGCATGATGCCGCCCGTGATGCAGAACATGTTGGTATATCCGAAGGACTCGCTCAGGCTGCCGCCAAGCATGGTACCCAGGCCCTGACCGATGTCGTTGCCCAGATAGCAGGTGCTCAGCGCCACACCGCGCCGCAGCACGCTGACCCGGCTCACGCAGGCGGCCTGCACGGCGGGCTGGCCGGAACTCTGGGCAACGGACTTGAGCACCGCCGCCGCCAGCAGGATCCACAGCGCCCGCGCCGTGCCGATCATCACGGCCGAGATCGCGCCCACCGCATAGGCGGGGATCAGCACGAAGACCATGCCCTTGCGGTCGAGGAGCTTCCCGGCGAAGGGCCGCACCAGCAGCACCACCACCGAGCTGATCGTGAAGAACAGGTCCGCGCCGGTGATGCCGCGCTCGGCAGCCATCAGCGGCATGAAGGAGCTGATGATGCCGTTGCTCATGGAGAACAGGCTGCTCATCAGCGCGCAGAGCAGCAGTTCCGGCGCGATGAAGCTCTGGATGGAGAACTTCCGCTGCGGAGCGGATTCGGGCTCCAACTGGGCACGGTCATAGCGCACCAGCAGCATGAGCAGCGCCGCGGAGAAGATGATCGCCGTGGACACGAGGAACATCTGCCGGTGGCCGATGCTATTGGCTAACCGCAGGCCCAGGCCGGGTCCGCAGGCCATGGCCAGAATCTGCGCGATCCCCATGTAGCCCACGCCCTCGCCCATGCGTTCCTTGGGGATGTACAGCGTAGTGAGCGCCATGTTGGACGTGCTGCTGAAGGCGAACGCCGTGCCATGGAGGATGCGCAGCGCCACCAGCATCGCGAAGGACGTGCTGCGGCTGTAGCCCAGCGTGGACGCGGAGATGAGGAGCGTCGCGATGATCAGCAGGCGCTTTTTGTTCCAGCGGTCGGTGGCCATGCCCGCCACGGGGCGGATGAAGAGCGCCGTCAGCGAGAACAGCCCCGAGAGCACTCCCGCCATGGAGAGCGTCGCGCCGATCTCCACCGCGAAGGAGGGCAGCGTCGGCATCGTCATGTAGAAGCCGATGCTGGACAGGGTGTTGAGCAGGATCAGATAGATGAAGTGAAAGTTCCACAGCTTTTTCATGGTTCCATCACCGCCGCATACCATTTGCCGTTTTCGTGGGCGGTGCGGATGAAGCGGTCCGCTTCGCCGCAGGTCTCCTCGATCAGGTCGGTGTCGACGTTGTGACCGCAGTTGGCGTAGAGCACCAGCTTGCAGTGCGGCAGGCACTTGGCCGTGCGGATCAGCAGTTCCGGCGTGCTGATGGGATCGTCCACGCCGCCGATGAGCAGCGTGGGCGTCTGGATGGTGCGCAGCGCGGCCTTCAGGTTCTCCTCGCTGCCCAGCCGGAGCAGCGGACGGCGATAATCGACGGCCTTTTCCAGCGGATCGGGCTCGGGCTTGGCGCTCAGCCATTCGCTGCGGGCCTGACGGCGACGGACGCGGGCGTCGTCATTGTCGATGGGCGGGTCCATGGGCGGCGGCGAGGCAATCAGCCCCTGCAGCACCATCTGCCGGTAGGACAGCGTGCCCGCGTCGAGACTGTGGGGCCCCGCCACCACGGCGATGAACGCCTGCACACGGTCAGGATGCCGCAGCGTCAGGTGCCAGCCCACGCCCGCGCCATGGGACGCGCCCATGTAGTCGAACTGCCCGATGCCCATCTTGTCGGCGAAGGCGGCCACGTCGTCGGCAAAGATGTCGTACCAGTTCTCGCCGTAGTCCTCCCGCAGCAGCGTGGACGGAGCAAAACCCCGCAGCGTGATGCAGTAGACGTGATAGCCCATCTGCGCCAGCATCTGCTGCATGCCGTGGGGCGCGAAGCCCACCTGCGCCGAGAGCACATAGCGGTCGCCGCTGCCGTATTCCTCATAGGCCAGCGTAATGTCTGGATTGATGCTCACAAATTTCATCATTGGAAGCCTCCCTTCGAGAGAAAACAAGCGGTATAATGGCCGGGTTCAGCCTCGCGCAGCGGCGGACGGCTGCGGCGGCATTCCTCGCCGGCGTGGGGGCAGCGGTCGGCAAAGCAGCAGCCGCTGGGCCGGTTCATGACGCTGGGCACCTCGCCGGTGAGCAGCTCGCTCCTGCGCCCGGCCTCCACCGACGGATCGGGGATGGGCACCGCGGAGAGCAGCGCCCGGGTGTAGGGGTGCAGGGGGCGGCGGTAGAGCGCCTCGCACTCGGCCATCTCGACGATCTGCCCCAGATACATCACGATAATCCGGTCGCTGATGTGCTTGACCACGGACAGGTCATGGGCGATGAACAGGTAGGTCAGGCCCATCTTCTGCTGCAGCTCCTCCAGCAGGTTGATGATCTGCGCCTGAATGGACACGTCCAGCGCGGAGATGGGCTCGTCGCAGACGATGAGCTCGGGGTTGCAGGCCAGCGCCCTGGCGATGCCGATGCGCTGCCGCTGACCGCCGGAGAACTCGTGCGCGACCCGGTCGCCGTAAGCAGGGTCGAGCCCGACGAGCCGGAACAGCTCCTCCACCCGTCGCTCGTAGGCGGCGCGGTTGTCGACCAGCTTGAAGATTTTGAGGGGTTCGCCAATCAGCTCGGAGGCCCGCATGCGCGGATCAATGGAGCTGAAGGGGTCCTGGAAGATCATCTGGAGCTTTCGGCGCTCCCGCCGCAGCTCGCCGGCGCGCAGGGTGTTGAGATCCACGCCGTTAAAGCGGACGATGCCCTGCGCCTCGGGGATCACCCGGAGGATGCTGCGCGCCACCGTGGTCTTGCCGCAGCCGGACTCGCCCACCAGACCCACCGTCTCGCCGCGGCGGACGGCAAAGCTGACGTCGTCGAGGATCGTGACGTGCTTCTTGGGGCGGAAGAAGGCGCCCTTGAGCGGATAGCGCACGACGAGGTGCTCCACCTCCAGCATGTTCTCCCCCACCGTCTTCTCCCGGGAGAAGCGCGGCTGCTCATGGCTGGCGTCCATTTGATCCAGCGTCTCCAGCGAGTGCACGCAGGCACTCAGGTGCTCCGTGCCGATCTCGGTCAGCTCCGGCGGCTGGCCTTGCGCGCAGCTCTCCCTGGCATAGCGGCAGCGCGGCGCAAAGGGGCAGCCAGCAGGCCGGTTGGCCGGGTTGAGCGGCACGCCCTCGATGGGGATCAGCTTGCGGTCGCGAGGATCGTCCAGCCGGGGGATGGCCGCCAGCAGCCCGCGGGTGTAGGGGTGCGCCGGCTGCCGGAAGATGTCCGCCGTGCTGCCGGATTCCACGATGCGCCCGGCGTACATCACATAGATGCGCTCGGTATAGCGGGCCACGATGCCCAGATTGTGCGTCACGAGGATCAGCGCCGCGCCGGTCTGCTTCACGACGTCCACCAGCAGCTCGAGGATCTGCGCCTGCATGGTCACGTCCAGCGCGGTGGTGGGCTCGTCTGCGATGATGACCTGCGGGTCGCCGCTCAGGGCGATGGCGATCATGATGCGCTGGCGCATGCCGCCGGAGAACTGGTGCGGGTAGTTGGCCAGACGCGCCTCCGCGTCCGGGATGCCCACCTTTTCCAGCAGCTCCACGGCGCGCTGCTTCGCCTCCTTCTCGGCGCAGCGGTGATGCAGCATGATCGACTCCATCAGCAGCGAGCCGATGGTCTTGATGGGGTTCAGAGAGGTCATGGGTTCCTGAAACACCATGCCGATGCTGCCGCCGCGCACAGCGCGCATCTGCAGGCTGTTGGGGGCGAAGCGCAGGATGTTCATGCCGTCCAGCAGCACCTCGCCGGAGCGGATCTTGCCGGGCGGCGAAGCGATCAGCTGCATGGTAGCCAGCTGCGTGACCGTCTTGCCCGAGCCGCTCTCGCCCACGAAGCTGACGATCTCCCCCGGACGGATGGCGTAGCTCACGCCGTCCACCGCGGTCGTCGTCTGCACGGAGTTGGTGAAGGTGACGCTCAGGTTACGCACTTCCAAACAAGCATTCATAGGATCAACCCTTTCCGCCGCAGGAGGGGAGCACTCCCCTGCCGACAGCTGTATGAGCGTTTCGGCCGCGGCCGTCAGATGGTGCCGCGCAGCCGCGGGTCAAGCACATCGCGCAGCCCGTCGCCGAAGATGTTGAAGCCCAGCACCAGCAGCACCACGCACAGGCCCGGCGCCAGCGCGAAGACAGGCGCGGTCATCAGGTGCATGTAGCCCTGATTGACCATGCTGCCCCACGACGGGGTCGGCGGCACAATGCCCAGGCCCAGGAAGCTCAGGCTCGCCTCCGCGAGAATCGTCGAGCCGATGTTCTGCGTGGTCAGCACGATCAGCGCGGACAGGCAGTTGGGCATCACATGCCCGAACATGATCCGGCCCTGCGTCGCGCCCAGGACCCGCTCGGCGAGGATGTAGTCCACATTGCGGACGGCCAGCACCTGCCCGCGCATCAGGCGCGTGTAGGTCGGGATGGTCGACAGGCCGAGGATCAGCATCAGGCTGCCCATGCCCTGACCGAACAGGATACCCAGCGCGATCGCCAGCATCACCGAGGGGATGGCCATGAAGGCGTCCGTCACCCGGGAAATGACCGTATCCACCACGCCGCCCAGATAGCCCGCCAGCATGCCCAGCAGCATGCCGAAGAAGGCCGAGAACATCACCGACACCACGCCGATGAGCAGCGAGGTGCGCGCGCCGTAGATCAGGCGGCTGAGGAGGTCGCGCCCGATCTCGTCAGTACCCAGCAGGTGCTCGGCGCTGGGCGGCGCGAGGGCGTTGAGCGGATCAATGCGGAAGGGGTCGCAGGGGCTGAGGACGTCCGCCAGCAGCGCCAGTATCAGGAACAGGAACAGCAGCACCGCGCCCAGAATGACGATCCGGCGGCTGAACAGCCGCTTGAAGAAGATGATCATGTTTCGGCATCTCGTTTGCATCTTGATCCCTCCCCGTCACTGCAGCCTGATGCGCGGGTCGAGCCACGCATAGGAGATGTCCACCAGCAGGTTGGACAGGCAGATCACCACAGCGATGATCAGGATGCACGCCTGGGTCACCGCCACGTCCTTGGACAGCACAGCGTTGATGAGCATGGAGCCCATGCCGGGGATGCTGAAAATCTTCTCCACGGACACGGAGCCGGCCACCAGATTGCGGAAGGAGATGCCCACCAGCGTGATGACCGGGATGAGCGCGTTGGGCAGCGCATGGGAGCGCACGACGCGTCCCTCAGGCAGGCCCTTGGCGCGGGCGGCGCGGATGTAATCCTGCGCGATGACCTCCAGCATGCTCGAGCGCGTCTGGCGGGTCATGCCCGAGATCGCGCCGACGGACAGGACGCTCACAGGCAGGATGCACTGCTTGATGCTCATCTCCAGCCCCTGCGTCGGGAAGGAGAAGCCGTAGGCAGGCAACAGCCCCAGCTTGAGCGAGAAGACATACATGCCCATGACGGCCAGCCAGAACAGCGGCACCGCGGCTCCCAGATTGGCGAAAACGGTGATGATCGCGTCGCTGAGCTTGCCGCGGCGCGTGCTGGCGATCACGCCGAAGATCACGCCCACCGCGGTGCTGATCAGGATGGACAGGAAACCCAGGTAAAGCGTGATGGGCAGGCGCGCCGCGATCATGTCGCGCACGGGCATGCGGTTCTGATAGGAGCGGCCGAAGTCTCCCTGCAGGAAGGAGCCGATCCAGTCAAAGTACCGCTCGATCACAGGGCGGTCCAGTCCCAGCTGCTGATAAGCGATGTCATACTGCTCCTGCGTGATGTCGCCGCCCATCATCGCGTACACAGGATCGCCCGGCATCAGGTACAGCAGGCTGAAGGCAAACAGCGATACCAGCAGCACGACGATGGCCGACTGCGCCAGACGGCGCAGAATATAGCGTACCATAGAAACCTCCCATCAAGGGCATGGGCGGAACCCTTCGGCTCCGCCCATGCGTTGGTCTAAGCGCGTGTCAGCGGTTCAGCCAGCAATCCTCCGGCGTCCACTGCGAGCCAGAGAACTCCGCCAGATGGTGATCCATCACATCCCGCGAGGCGTACATGCAGTTCGTGCCGACGCAGAAGGGCAGCAGCAGGCAGTAGTCGTCGATGATCTTGCGGGACAGCTCCTTGAGGATGGGTTCGCTCTCGGCCTGCGTCTTCGCCGTGATGCCCTGTTCGATCAGATCGAGCACGTCGTCAGGCTTGAGGGAGCTGCCGGAGAAGCGGGGGCCGCCCTCCTGGAAGGCGCGGGCATAGAGCTGCGCGCAGTAGGGCTTGCCCTGCGCGGCCCACTCCATGATGCCGTCCCACTTGCCGTTGAGGCCGACCATTTCATCCTGGAGCGCCTGCGCGATGGGGTTGAGGTTCAGGGTGATGCCAACCTGCGCGGCATAGGCCTGCATGACCTGACCCACCTGAGCAAACAGGGTGCTGTTGGCATTGTAGTAGTAGTTGATCTCCACGCCGCCCGCGTAGCCGGCCTCTGCCAGAAGCTCCTTGGCCTTGGCGGGGTCATAGGGATAGCCGACGGTCTCGTCGTTGTAGGCCCAGGAGCCGGGGATGTTCCACTGATTGGTGTACGTCGCGATGCCGCTCTTGGCGTACATGGAGGCGATGGTGGGCACATCCATGGCATAGCAGAACGCCTGACGGACCCGGATGTCGTAGAAGGGGTCCTCGGGGTCGTTGCTGCAGAAGAACACGCCGCGCATCAGGCCGCTGGTGGGCAGGGCGCCGTTAACGGGCGTCCAGCCGTTGCCCAGCATGATCTCATCCACCGTGGTATCACCGGTGACGCAGGCGTCGATCACGCCCGTCATCAGCGCGGTGGCAGTGGTGTTCGCGTCGGAGAAGAAGTGCATCTCCACGCCGTCCAGATAGGGCTTGCCCTCGATCCAGTATTCGTCGTTCTTCTCGTAGACCAGCTTCTCGCCGCGGTCCCAGCGTACAAACCGGAAGGGGCCGGTGCCCACGGGCGTGGCGAAGAGCGTGTCCTCATCGCTGTTCTGCGCGAAGGTCGGGGAGATCATCAAGCCGGCGGTGTAGAGCACATTCTCGTCGATGGAGCTGCTCCAGCTGCTCATGTGCAGCGTCAGATGCGTCGCGTCCGTCACGTCGATGGTCTCCACCGCGCTGATCTCATTGCGGCCGGATGCCTTGAAGTACTCCAGATTCCACTTGACCGCCTCCGCGTCGAAGGCCGTGCCGTCGTGGAACTTGACGCCCTCGCGCAGGGTGATGGTCATCTCCAGCCCGTCGGGGTCGAGCGTCCACTCCGAGGCCAGCCACGGCACCAGACGGCCGCCCTCGCCGTAGCGCGCCAGCGTCTCCAGCGCGGGCGAAACAGCCTGCTGCTCCATATAGGTCGCGACGTGCGGCGGCGAGCCAATCTGTGTAACGTTACCCGACGCAATCTTGAGCACACCGCCCGCCTTCGGAGCATCCTCCGCCATGCCGAAGCCGGGAAGCATCAAGGCCAGAACCAACAGGACTACCAAGATTCGCTTCATGTGTTTCTCTCCTATCGTTCCAAAATTAGGTAACATTTGCAAAAACTTATTCTATTTTTGCTTTGTTTACCTTCGTTGTGTCTATCATATCACGCTTGTCATGTGATGTCAATACTCTGTCGAAATTTTCTTTTACCCAAAAAAGAGCGGCAAAAAAAGCCCGCGTTGGCAGGCTTTCTTATTTTTTATATGCTTCTATTCTTCAGGGAACAGGGCAGGTGTCGTTGGGCACGAAGGAAACAGGTAACACAACATGGCGCTGCGTCAGCGGCTTGTCCGCTTCCATTTTGATGAGAAAATCAACCACCAGCTCGGCCATTTCCTCCAGCGGATGGCGGATTGTCGCGATGTGATGAACCTGCGCGATGGAGGTATCGTTACAGCCGACGATGCGCACGTCCTGCGGCACCCGCATGCCGTGGTCGCGCAGGCAATGCATCGCGCCCAGCGCCAGCGCGTCCGAAGTGCAGAAGATGCCGTCCACCCCGGGATGCGCTGCCAGCAGCCGTTCAGTCGCCTCGTAGCCGTCCTGATAGGCGGCGGAATCCACCGTGATCACATAGCTGTCGTCGCAGTTGAGGCCGTATTCCCACATGGCCTTCAGGTAGCCGATGGTGCGCCCGTAGGGGGTCTTATCCAGATTGATGCGGCTGGTCACGATGCAGATGTGCCGCGAGCCGGAGGCAATCAGCTGCGTCGCCGCCAGATAGCCCGCGTCAACGTTGTTGCTCTCGACCGTCGCCACCCGCGAGTCCGCCTGTCCCTCGTCAGGAATGCAATTGATGTACACCGCCGGCACGCTGTCCGGCAGCTGGTAGCCCTTCTTGCGATACCCCGAGACGACCACCAGACCAGTCAGATTCAGCGACGCGATCCTGTCGAGGTACAGCGCCTCCCGCTCCTCGATCATGTTGCAGGCGAACGCGGCCAGATCATACGCGTACAGCTTCTGCTCAATCAGCGCGATCAGGTTGCCGAAAAACTCATACCGGATGTCCGGCACCAGAATCCCCACCGCCCGCGTGCTCGTCTTGCGGCTGGGCTTTGGGTTGCGGCCCGAGGCATAGCCCAGCTCCCGGATTTTCTCCCGGACGAGCAGCTCGGTCTCCTTGCTGCATTTCCCCTGATTGTTGATGATGCGCGACACCGTGGCGACCGATACGCCGCAGGCACTGGCAACATCGCGGATCGAGACTTGCTTTTTCGGCATGGCTGCACCTCAAGAAATGTAACATTACCCTTGCATTATAGCGCACCGCCCGGCCGGTTGTCAATGCACCAATTTGGAAACCCGCGATTCGCTCCTCCGTCCGGCGACCGTTTTCCGCGTCATTGCCATTAATTTAACGAAACCGAAAAAAATACCTACCCAAGCGGGGAAAAATGTGTTATACTGAATCGGATTTATCCAAATTCCCGTCACTTATCCTGAAAAGATAGGAGGAAATGTTCGATGCAATACACCAAGGAAGTTGAAGAAATGGTCTGCGTCGCCAAGGGCCCGAATCACGGCCCCGCTCCCATCCCCGAGGAGGGCAAGTGGGTGCAGGCGAAGGAGATCAAGGACATCTCCGGTCTGACCCATGGTATCGGCTGGTGCGCGCCTCAGCAGGGCGGCTGCAAGCTGACGCTGAACATCAAGCAGGGCATCATTGAGGAGGCGCTGGTGGAGACCATCGGCTGCTCCGGCATGACCCACTCCGCCGCCATGGCCAGCGAAGTGCTGCCCGGCAAGACCATTCTCGAGGCGCTGAACACCGACCTCGTGTGCGACGCCATCAACACCGCCATGCGCGAGCTGTTCCTGCAGATCGTGTACGGCCGCTCCCAGTCCGCCTTCTCCGATGACGGCCTGCGCATCGGCGCCGGTCTGGAGGATCTGGGCAAGGGCCTGCGCAGTCAGGTCGGCACCATGTACGGCACCAAGGCCAAGGGCACCCGTTATCTGGAGATGGCCGAGGGCTATGTGCTCAAGATGGCGCTGGACAAGGACAATCAGGTCTGCGGCTATCAGTTCCTGTCTCTGGGCAAGATGATGGACGCGATCAAGAAGGGCATGAGCCCCAACGAAGCCTACGAGAAGAACATCGGCACCTACGGCCGCTTCAAGGAAGAGGACGGCGCCGTGGCGTGGATCGACCCGCGCAAGCAGTAATATAGGAGGTGTGCGTAAATGGCTCTGTTTGAGAACTACGAAGGCCGCATTCCTCAGCTCCAGCCGGTTCTGGAAAAGTACGGCTTCAAGGATTTTGATGAGCTGAAGGCCTACAACAATTCCAAGGGCGTGGACGCCTACAAGATCGTCGAGGGCATCCAGCCCATCTGCTTCGAGAACGCAAAGTGGGCCTATGAGCTGGGCGCGGCCATCGCGCTGAAGAAGGGCGTCAAGACCGCTGCCGAAGCCGCCAAGTGCATCGGCGAGGGCCTGCAGGCCTTCTGCATCCCCGGTTCCGTCGCGGATCAGCGCAAGGTCGGCCTGGGCCACGGCAATCTGGCCGCCATGCTGCTGCGCGAGGAGACCGAGTGCTTCTGCTTCCTGGCGGGCCACGAGTCCTTCGCCGCCGCTGAGGGCGCCATCGGCATCGCCCGCAACGCCAACAAGGTCCGCAAGAATCCCCTGCGCGTCATCCTGAACGGCCTGGGCAAGGACGCCGCCATGATCATCAGCCGCATCAACGGCTTCACCTATGTGCAGACCAAGTATGACTACCTGTCTGCCGACGTGAAGGAAGACCATGCGCTGACCATCGTGAACGAGACCGCCTACTCCACCGGCGAGCGCGCCAAGGTCCGCTGCTACGGCGCTGACGACGTCCGCGAGGGCGTGGCCATCATGTGGCATGAGGGCGTGGGCGTGTCCATCACCGGCAACTCCACCAACCCCACCCGCTTCCAGCACCCCGTCGCGGGCACCTATAAGAAGGAATGCTGGGAAGCCGGCAAGGCCTACTTCTCCGTCGCGTCCGGCGGCGGCACGGGCCGTACCCTGCACCCCGACAACATGGCTGCCGGCCCCGCCTCCTACGGCATGACCGACACCATGGGCCGCATGCACTCCGACGCCCAGTTCGCGGGCAGCTCCTCCGTCCCGGCGCACGTCGAGATGATGGGCCTGATCGGCATGGGCAACAACCCCATGGTCGGCGCGACCGTGGCTGTGGCCGTGGCCGTCGAGGAAGCCAGCAAGTAAGATTATTGCAAAAAAGAGGGGCTTATCCGTAAGGATAGGCTCCTTTTTGCATGGTTGGAAAAAGCATCATGCGAAACTGAAATCCATGAAACTCAGCAAGCTTCTGATAGTCATGAGCGATTTACAAACGGCAAGCAAGTGTGCTATAATACGAAACGATAATGGAAGATAACGGAAAGCAGCATACTCCTGTGTTTTGAACAATTCTGCAGGAAGCAGATATTCTGAAAACACTTCCGTACAGGTCGGCTCGCTCCGCCGCGTCTATTGGAGCAGTTGAGAAACGCGGTTCCTGATACACCTGCGCAGAGACGGCATTAAAGCCGTGCTGACAGCGCCGCAAAGGGATGCGGAGCCCTTTTGAATGGGAAGCATCTGCAACTTCAGCGGCAGGCAGAGAACGCTTCCGGGGCCAACAGACGAGACTTACGGGGGCCAATTGATGATTTCGAGCACAGATTAGCCCTCTGGGAATTCTGCGTTATGACATAACACAGCGTCAGCTTGATGTTTATGAGGGCTTGTTGTCAAAGAGCCAGAGCATTGGGGACAGGCAGCATTCTTCTCAACGGACGATACTTCCCGATACAATTTGCAGTGGCGTCATTGAGCAATACGGATACTTTTGCGGAACGGAGGGGTCAATCATGAAGAAACTTTGGTGTTTCCTGCTCACTACACTCCTTTTCATCATGCTTCTGGGATGCAGCGCCAGCGCGTTGACGCTCACTGTTGAGTTCGATCAGCCTTATGACTACAACGATACCTATATGCTCCGAAGCGGCGACACGCTCCACTGCTTAGCCATCAGTCACAACTCAGCATTCAACTTCGAGGAACTCACAGACTCGGTGTCCGTGGCGGCGGTGTGCTACGCCCTCGAGGACGGCGCGCTCGTCCCCTGCCAGAGCCATTGCGCGGATCGGTTTCAGGGCGATTTTGTGTTTAGCCTTTTGAACAACCCGCCTGAAGCCACATTCAGAGGCATCGCGCTCAGCCCGCAGAACCAGACCTATCTGATTGACTGGGACTATGGCGTTTATCAGTGGACGCCGCAGCAGGCAGAGCCGTGGCAGTATCTGTGCACGCTGGATGTGGAGTATCCAATCGGCGTGACGATGTATACCGCGGACGGTGATACGCTCTACGCCTGCTGCACGGAGTATGAGGACGGCTCCCCCGTCCAGGGCACCGTCTTCGCCTTCTCGCTGGAGAGCGGCGCGTGTGAGGAGCTCTTCACCGAGCCTTATCTCACGGCTGCTTACCCCGTCGATGAGACACGGATGCTGATCGAAGGCATTAACGAGGATCCCCGATTCGTCCGCATGAGGTTGGTCGCGATGTATCTCTATGATCTAACCACTGGAAAAAAGACGCAGTTCAGCCTCAGCAATATCGACAACCCTGTGCCGGATGGACGTGGCGGATGGTATGGCGTCAGCATCAATTCTGGTCATGGGCTGTACCACTTCGGCGAAGAGGGCGGCAACGGAGAGAAGCTCGTCGTGCTGTCAGACTGGTGCTATTATGATCATGTCAGCCTGAGCGAGGATCGAACGACAGCCTATGTGTGCAACAAGAAGACCGGAAAATTAGGGATCCATCCGGTTGACGTTGGGGAAGCTCCCAAGCTGATCATGGTCGGGAGCCTGAACGAGTACGGACGGAACAAAAGCGTTCTGCCGGACTTTGCGGAGTTTTCCGCGGCTCATAACAATGCGGAGATCACGGCGGCCAGCCATCCAGCCACCTTCGACGATCTTGCGTTCGCGCTGGTCTCCGGCAGCGACGCCTTCGACCTGATGCTGCTCGAGCTGTCTTCGGGAAATGTGCGCAGCCTGCTGGATAAGGGCTATTGCGTGGATCTGTCCGGGAATGACAGCATTGCCGCCTATGTGCAGAACCTGTATCCGACATGGCAGAAGGAGTGCGTGCGCGACGGAAAGATCGTCGGCGTCCCCATTGGCATGCGCACCGTCTGGACGTTCGTGGCGAACCTTGAGCTGTGGAACGAACTGGACTTGGGCGCCCTCCCGAGGAGCTATGACGAGCTGTTCGACTGCATCGAGGAGTGGGACAGGATGGGCGTGCTGGATGAGGTGCCGCTCTTTGACTATCACGGCTCATCGTCGTTTGAACGCCTGTTCTACCGGATCATGCCCGACTTTATCGGCAAATGCCAGCGAGAGGGCCGGCCGATCACCTATTCGGACGAAACCCTGCTGCATCTGCTTGACCGCTTGGAACAAGTGCGCCCCATCCTTGATGCCCAAGACACAAGAAACATGACCGGAGACGGCCTGATCTTTGAAGGGGATTTATCGGGGATTGTGCGTATCTCGAACCTTGGCAAGCAGGAAGTCACCGCGGACAACAGCACTTTTGAGGTGCTGCCGCTGGGTATTACCGACGCTGAGGATTGCGTGGAGTCCGTGATCTTCACCCTGCTGGTCATCAACCCGAAAAGTCAGAAAAAGGAGCTGGCGGAAGCGTATCTGACCTATCTCACCGAGCATCCGACCACATGGACCCGGTGCTACCTGCTTCAGGACGGCCCGGTCGGCGTTCGGGAAAACGGATATGAGGATTTGGATGAACAGTATGAGCAGCTCATCTCCGAACTGGACGAAAAGATCATGGCTGCCATGAAGGAAGGCGACGACGCGGTTGTCGATCGCTGGGAGCAGGAGAAGCAGGCGCTGATTGACGACTACCTGAACCAGTGGGAAGTGCGGCCCAACATGGCGGAAATGCTCTACCAGATGATGCCCTACTTCACTCCGCTGACATCCGACGGCTACAGCTTCCTGAACAATAGCTGCGACGACCTGACGAATATGTTCCTGGAAGGAGGAATGGACAGCCGAACCTACGCCATGCGGCTGGATCAGCGGATGCGGATGGCTGAAATGGAAGGAAGCAATTAACCATTTGATGGAAACGCAGTTGCTGGAAATCATGAATCGCCGGTGCGGCGGCGGAACAAATCCCTTCTACGGCTGACGATGCCTTGTCTGGCAGGCAGTTCACTCTGCCTGCCTCTTTTTTGCCCGCGTCTTGTCCTCTCTCGTAAAGCCATTCAAAGATTCGATTGACCATATCGGGTTGACCATGATACAGCAATCAACAATCGCCGCAAGATCAGTCGATGCAATAAGATGCGTTTCGTTGCCTTGGCCTGCCGCAGGATACCGAAAATCCGATGGGCAGCAATCCCATGATCGGCACGACCGCGGCCGTCGAGGAGGCCAGCAAGCATAAGCGGTCATCTGATCAGCCTTATCCATCATGCGCATGATAAAAAGCAGGCACAGGCAGCCGCATAAAAGGGCAAGAACGGTGACTATGCTCATAAAACCCCGAGAAAGGAAGCCGGACTCCGACCCTTCCGGCAAGCATCGGTTTGGCGGAAGCTGTCTTCTTTTTTTAGCGCACAGGCGATCGGGCTTCCCAGCGCTCCGCCGCAATATCCTTGACAGGACCTGCGGGATGAGCTTTGCATCGGAAAAGACGCCGCTCATCGGTTCCCTTGCGCAGGCGATCCGTCTGTCAATGGCGCTTCTGATTGTCAAACTGGCCGAATCGGGAGCATGAGTCTAAAACCCTCTATAATCTGCAAAAAAACTTCTTGCAATTTTACTCAAAATCAAATATAATAAAAGCACCATATAAGCGTCCCAAGAGACGCAATCCAATCATCAGGAGGTACAACCATGAAGAAGTTTGTCTGCCTGCTTGTCGCTCTGGTCATGGTGCTCGCGATGAGCTCCGCTCTGGCCGACACCATCTCGGTGGGTATCGTCAACAACCCCCCGTCCGAGTCCGGCTACCGCGAAGCCAACGTCAAGGACTTCGAGACCGTTTTCTCCGCTGAGAACGGCTACGACGTCAAGACCGCCTACAGCCTGAAGAACGACGAGCAGCTCCAGGCCGCTCAGCAGTTCATCACCGACGGCGTTGACTATCTGCTGATCTCCGCCGCGGAGACCACCGGCTGGGACGCCGTGCTGGCTGCCGCTCAGGAAGCGGGCGTGCGCGTGTTCCTGTTCGACCGTCTGATCGACTGCGACGAGAGCCTCTACGAGGCGGCTGTCGTGTCCGATATGGCCTTTGAGGGCGACACCGCTGTGGCGTGGCTGCTGGCTCAGGAGCTGGAAGCGTACAATATCGTGCACATTCAGGGCGCGATGGGCAGCGATGCTCAGATCGGCCGTACCGCCGCGCTGGACGCTCAGTTTGAAGCTGGCACCATGAACAAGGTTGTGCAGCAGACCGCGACTTGGGACGAGGCTGAGGCGAAGAACATCGTCGAGGCCGTCATCAACTCCGGCGAAGCCTTCAACGTCATCTATGCCGAGAACGACGGCATGGCCAAGGGCGCTGTGGCGGCTCTGGACGAGCATGGCATCACCCATGGCGTGGGCGGCGACGTCATCATCATGGGCTTTGACTGCAACAAGTGGGCTCTGCGCGAACTTCTCGCCGGCAACTGGAACTACGACGGTCAGTGCAGCCCCTTCCAGGCGGCCGTGATCAGCGAAATGATCCAGACCCTCGAGAACGGCGGCGAGCTGACCCAGAAGCTCGTGATCTCCGATGAGAAGGGCTTCGACGCCACCACCCTCACGCAGGAAGACGTCGACGCCTACGGTCTGGGCGAGTAATCTCCCCAACCCCGGCAACCCTCGCGGTGCGGCCTGTGCCGCACCGCTTTTTTCACATTTCCCCGCCCCGTGCGGGAAAGGAGGTAACTGCCATGCCAAATGACGTCGTTCTGGCCATGCGCGGGATTTGCAAGTCATTCCCGGGCGTGCGCGCGCTGCATAACGTGGATTTCACGCTGCGCAAGGGCGAGATCCACGCCCTGATGGGCGAAAACGGCGCGGGCAAATCGACGCTCATCAAGGTGCTTACCGGCGTGTATACCAAGGATTCCGGCAGCATCTGCGTGGACGGCACGGAGAAGGAGATCTCCATCCGCTCTCCGCAGGACGCGCAGGAAAACGGCATCAGCACCGTCTATCAGGAGATTACCCTCTGCCCTAACCTGACCGTCGCGGAAAACATGTACATCGGCCGCGGCAAGGGCGCCTTTGTCCCGTGGAAAGAGATGTTCAAAAAGGCCGGGGATATCCTTGACAGCCTCGGCATTCCCGCCCGGCCAAGGCAGCAGCTCGGCAGCTGCTCCCTCGCTGTGCAGCAGATGGTCGCCATTGCCCGCGCTGTCGACATGGACTGCAAGGTGCTCATTCTCGACGAGCCCACGTCCTCCCTTGATGAGAAGGAGGTCGCCATGCTCTTCCGGCTCATGCGCGATCTCAAGAGCCGCGGCGTGGGCATCATCTTCGTGACGCACTTCCTTGAGCAGGTGTATGAGGTCAGCGACCGCATCACGGTGCTGCGCAACGGCGAACTCGTCGGCGAATATGAGATCGAGAAGCTGCCTCAGGTGGAGCTGGTCGCCAAGATGATGGGCAAGGAGCTCGAGGGGCTCTCCGAGATCAGCACGAAGAGCGCGGCAGACGATCAGAGAGAAGTCCTCTATGAGGCGCGGGGACTGTCCAGCGCGGCTGGCACGAAGCCCTTTGACTTCCGCATCGCCAAGGGCGAGGTCAACGGCTTCACGGGCCTGCTTGGCTCCGGGCGCAGCGAGAGCGTCCGTGCCATCTTCGGCGCGGATCGCGTTACTGGCGGCAAGGTGAAGATGGACGGCAGGGACGTGAAGGTCACCAAGCCCATCGAGGCCATGAAGCAGGGCATCGCCTACCTGCCCGAGGACCG
>JAFLST010000017.1:0-5305 GCA_022510815.1 Christensenellaceae bacterium
TCTGCCAACTGCTGCTGGGTCATGCCGCTGGCCTTGCGCGCCATAATCATAGCTCGCATGATCGCAAACTCCGGCTCCTGCGCTTCGTATTCTGCGCGGACTTCCGGATCTTTCAACTGCTCCTTGAGATAATCGTTAAAGGTGTTGCTCATTGCTGATTCTCCTTTCGGCTGAGATACTCGCTGCGATATTTCTTTGCCAGTTCAGTTTCGCGTGGTGGGGTCTTCTGCGTCTTTTTGATAAAACCGTTGGTCAGGATAATCTTCTTGCCTACGAAGAAGAAATATAGCACTCTGGAAATATCAGATCCCTGCTTGGCCCGCAACTCAAAGATGCCATCTTCTAAATGCTCGGAGTAGGGCAGCCGTGTCTCGACACCGAACTCCTGCAAGATCGCAATTGTATGGAGCATCTTGGCCCGCATCTTCTTGTCCAGTCCATCAAGGAAATCATGGGCTGGCAGCGTGCCGTTAGGGGTATCGTAGAAAATCACCTGAAATTCATCCATCGTACAGTCTGCCCTCCCTTCGCCCTCTATATTATATGGGATAAAACCAATATTGTCAACTGTCACGTGAGAATCATTATTGCGAATTTCAGCGCACAGAAATGCAAAAAATAAGCAAATCAAATTAATCTCTCTGCGCCTTTTTGCATTTTCTCATTTATTCGCGGGTAGGTAATACCCTCCTTTGTATATATTTATTAAATAATCATGTTTTTGTAACTTAATAAGTAACTTAATCAAGTTATACCTCATAAAAGCACAAAAACGCAAAATCGTTGAAACGCTTGACTTATAAGACTTTGATGGTTGTTGAAAAACCTTGAAAATCCGTCAAATCTTTTCTGGCAGTGTTGGGGTCAGCGGTTCGAATCCGCTATGCTCCACGCAGCCCGGAAGCCTTGATTTGTAAAGGTTTCCGGGCTTTTTTTTGTGATTTTCTCCGTCATCGATTCACAGTGCCGGCAGTATCTGCAACCACCATCGTAAAACAAAGCCGCCAGCGGAACTGCATCGTACCGCTAGCGGCCTCGTTGACCAAGCGTCCAACTATAGACGTCTGATCATTCCACGCTCTTGTATCAGCCTGTCCTCTTCATCTTTATCATAAGGAATCTGGCGCTGAATGACCGCGACTTTCTTTTCGTCATACTCAATGATGGTATAATTGCTCAAATTGTCGTTCCTGCGCTGACCGATGGACGCGCAGTTGATCAGCAGCTTACCGTTCATCGGTATCACATGCGGCTCATGGTAGTGCCCGTAGACAATCACGTTTTCCTCCAAGCTCCCGTAGGCCTTTTCCAAGACCTCCAGTTCTCTGTCGGATCCGCAGGTGTACGATTCCATATCATTTAAGGCCGCATGAAAACCGATGAGTGTATAGGCGCTGTTCAATCTGATCCTGATCTCCGTCGGCAGATTGGTCACAAGGTAGTAATTCTCCTGTGTCAGATGCTTTTTGAGCCAGTCGTGCGTGAAATAAATCTCCGGATAGTAAATTCCGTTGTCCTCTCCGCGATCAATCAAATTGAGTATTTCCTCATGTCCGCCGCGTATGAGAATCACGTTGTTCTCAAGGCATAAATCTATGATATCATTATGTCCTGCTCCCCATCCGAAATAGTCTCCCAAGCCGATGATATGCTCCACATTTTCCAGCTTTCTGACTGCTTTCATCATTTCTTTAAGCCCGGTTATATTGCCGTGAACGTCCGAAAAAAACACAATTCTCTTTGTATTCATGCTCTTTCTCCCAACTCAAATTCCTATTCTATCGCGTTCCTTCACCAGCAGTATAGCAAATGGCAGCACGAAAGGCTACTGGCAGAATCGTGTTGAAATCGACAACAGCTATGTTCATGCTGCATCACTGTAATTCTTGGCTAAAAGCTCTTTTCCATCAAAATGAATCTCCCTTTTCGCCAATCAGCAAAACCAACTTCCGAATAACCCAAAGAACGATATAACCTCAATGCAAATGGATTATTTGAAAATACATCTAATCGGATAACATGAATACCCATATCTGTTAATTGCTTTTCAATAAATAATAGCGTGGATTTAGCAATTCCTTTGTTTTGAAAAGCCGGATTCACACAAAGCCTGTGTATGACATAAAATGTCTCATCATATTCCCACTTGCCGTTTTGATATTCCGCATCATATCTTTGATTTAAAGCATACACAACCGCTATTTGATCATCGACTAACCCAACATAGAGTTGACCCTCGTCAACATCTTCCTGAAAATCTTGTTTCGCCGGATACAAATCATCCCATTGGAAAATCCCTTCTCTCTCCATAGCATCTATAGCATTACGAACCATATTGTATATTTCGTCAACATCATTTGGAGTCGCTTTTCTATATTTAATCATCATTACTTTCCCCTCACAAATTCCGATTCATCTTTCTTCTTCATGAACAGTATAGCATACAACCGTATAAAAAGCCATATAAAAGCCGCTGGCAGAACCATGCTGGAACCGCCAGCGACCAACCTTTTCTTGTCCCGCCTCTTCTCCCTGCCACGTCCATGCAGATTAAAATCAAGCCATCGTCAGGATACGCATATCACCATGAGCTCTTCAATCGCCGATGAATCGGTTCATAAGCACCAAAAAGCGGCGGGAGCATTGCGGCGTTCTATCAGGACACTGCCCTCATAAAAAATCCGAACCCCATGCCGATTGGCACGAGGTTCGGATCATAGGTTATACCGTCTCCTTGCGAGGCCTTATTCAGCCGCGCCGTTCTTCACCAGCACCATCGCCGAGATAGGCTCGACGGTCGCCGTGCCATCCGTGATGGTCGCAATGCTCTCCGTCCCGGCATGCTCGGCGTTGACGTATACATCCCAAGTTCCTTCGGGAAGCGTAATCTCCTGCGCCTCATTGTTGGCGTTGAAGATTACGAACAGCCCATCCGAGGTCTCGCCGTTGACGCCGCCGTTCAACTGGAACGCCACGACGTTCGCCGGCAGTCCGTCTACCGCGATGACGTTGGCCCTGACGTCCTCCGCGTTGTTGAGCCGCAGCACGCCGTGGGCCTTGCGGAAGGCGATCAGTCCCTTGTAGTAGGCATAGACGCGCTGATATTCCTCGTTCTCCAGTGTCAGCCACTTCAGGCTGTTGACGGAATCCGGAGAGCTGTAGCTGTTGTGATCAAAGCCGCCGTCGGCCGTCGGCTTCGTGCGCAGCATCTCCTCGCCCGCCTGCATGAAGGGAATACCCTCCGCCGTGAGGTAAATCGCCGCCGCCAGATTGTTCATCCTGATCATGTCCTCTCTGGACGCGTCGGGCACAGACAGCGCAATGCGGTCGATCAAGGTGTTGTTGTCGTGGCAGGAGGCATAGTTGACGGTCTGCGCCGGGGTGGCGCACCAGCTCGTCAGTCCCATGAAGGTCTGCCGGATGATAGCCTCCATACCGGTGGCGCCAGACACATACCCGGGCTTCTGATCAAACACGCTGCCCTTCAGCGCGTCGCGGATGGTATCGCTGAAATACGCAAAGCCGGGCGTTCTGGCGGAGTTTGTCTGGGTCGCCATCGTCACGCCGCTCTTCGTCACGTCGGTGCTCATGGTCCAGCCCTCGCCGTAGAAGATTACGTCCGGATGGCGCTTATGCACCTCCTCCACGATCTCGTTCACCGTCTGCGTATCGAGCAGGCCCACCAGATCGAAGCGGAAGCCGTCAATGTGATATTCATCCGCCCAGTAGACCACGGAGTCCACAATGAACTTGCGGACCATGCTGCGTTCGCTGGCGGTATCATTGCCGCAGCCGGAGCCGTTGGAATACTGGCCGTTGTCATTGATGCGGGAGAAATACCCGGGCACAAGCCGATTCACGCTGAAATCCCCGGCACTCTGAACATGGTTGTACACCACATCCATGATGACGCTGATGCCGTTGTCATGAAGCGCCTTGACCATCTGCTTCATTTCTCGGACGCGCACTTCGCCGTTGTATGGATCGGTGGCGTAAGAGCCCTCCGGCACGTTGTAGTTGACCGGGTCGTAGCCCCAGTTGAACTGCGGCTCATCGAGCCGGGTCTCATCGACGGAACCGAAATCATAGACGGGCAGCAGGTGCAGGTGGGTAATACCCAGCTCCTTGATGTGATCAAGTCCCGTCGATACGCCGCCGGGCGTGGTGGTGCCGGTCTCCGTCAGCCCCAGGAACTTGCCCACATTCGTGATGCCGGAGCTCTCGTCGGAGGACAGATCCCTCACATGCAGCTCGTAGATGACCGCATCATTGGAGGTCAGGCCCGCGTTAGGATTGACGTCGGTTTCCCAGCCCTCAGGATTGGTGGAAGCCAGATCAATGACCATCGCGCGCTTGCCGTTCACACCGGTGGTTCTGGCGTAGGGATCGACGATCTCGTTCGTCTGTCCGCCAACCTCCGCCGTGTAGGTGTAGTAAACGCCGTTCAGGTCGCCTTCCTTTTCAGCCACCCATGTTCCGTTTACATCAGCCGTCATGGGCAGTTGTTCCAGCAGATCGTCCGTTCCCTCCGTGCCGCTGGCATAGAGGTTGACTGTGACGGACTTCGCCGTGGGCGCCCATACGCGGAAGCTCGTCTTCCCGGCAGTCCAGCTTGCGCCAAGATCGTCCCCCGCATAGGTGTAGGCCGCCTCGAAGCTCTCCGTGGAATAGATGTTTGGCATCTTGACCGCCGTTTCGCTGCCCAAAAAGGCAACGCGGTACTCCTGCTCGGCATCCAGCGCCTCGTCAAGGGTCAGCCTGTAGGTGCGGGACGTTACCGCTTCTGCGCCAGTGACGGCAATGTTCCTTCCCTCCGCGTCAAGAACACCGAAGGCTTCGGCCGGATCGCTCTCCAGAGCGCCCGACAGCGTGACGAACACCGTCCCGGCGTCGATATCGTAGCGCGCGACGGACACCCTGATCCCGGTCACCACGTCCGAACCCAGCTTCTGCGTGTAACCGGGCACGCCGGACTCCACATAGACATGCACGGTGCCGGACACGACATTCGCCACGTCGATGAACTGATCAGCGTCCACATCCTTCGTCCAGTCGGCTGTGCGGACGATGAAACCCACTTTGGTCACATCCGGTTCCGCCTCAAAGACAGCCACCATCTCGCCGTCTTCCACGGCGAAGGGATAGCCGTTTCCGTCCATGCCGTCAGCCCAGAGCCAGACGTCCCAGCCCTCATAGCTTTCGTCGGGCCTGTGGTAGTGCAGCTTGATCACCACGCCGCTGGCCGCGTCGACCTCCTGCGTGTAGCCCGCCACGCCGGACTCCACATAGACGTGCAGCGTGCCGG
>JAFLST010000017.1:5405-23982 GCA_022510815.1 Christensenellaceae bacterium
CTCCTGCGTGTAGCCCGCCACGCCGGACTCCACATAGACGTGCAGCGTGCCGGTCATCCCTTCCGGGATGTCGATAAACTGATCGCTGTTCACGTCCTTCGTCCAGTCAGCGGTACGGACGATGAAGCCGACCTTCTCCACGCCGGCAGCGGCCTCGTAGGTCGCCACCATGTCGCCGTCCTCCTCGGCAAAGGGATACCCGCTGCCGTCCATGCCATACGCCCAGAACCAGACGTCCCAGCCGTCGTAGTTGCCGTCGGGCCTGTGATAGTGCAGCTTGATCACCACGCCGCCATCCTCTTCGGCCTTCGCGGCAGACGGCAGGTTCGCCCCGGCTGTCGTCATCAGCAGGAGCAGCGCCAGAACAGCGCATGCAACGCGCTGAAGCATCTGTCTGTTTTTCTCGTTCATCATGAATTCCTCCATCCGTTTATTCGTCAGCTTTTCCTGCCCAAAAGACCTGTGCCGTCCTCCCTCCAGTTTTCTTATGTTATAGTTAATCGGTTAACCTTTGTTTCCAGTATACGTTTTCCCAGCTCAAATGTCAAGCGGATTTTCCTCGAAAATATCATGGCGGCAGCTAATGCAAATCGGTAGATTTTCGCGTCCGGATATGCTATACTACGCAGCGGAACCGGTTCACCACACGGCGACGTCAAGGAGACAGAAACCATGCGATATCAGAACTGCATTTTCGATTTATACGGCACTTTGGTGGATATCCACACCGATGAAACGCTGTCGCGGCTCTGGGAGGAGCTTGCCAACTGGTATCGGGAGCATGGCGCGGCTTATACGCCGGAGGAACTGCGCGAGGCCTACTTCCGTACGGTCAGGGACATGGAACGCGGCGCCGTGCCCCTGCGAAACGACGCTCACGAAGCCCACCCGGAAATCCGCATTGAAAAGGTATTTCGCAAGCTGTTTCTCGATCGCGGAGTGGATGCCGAACCGTCGTTGGCTGTCCGCGCCGGCGAACGGTTCCGCAAACTATCGCTGATCTATATCCGCCTTTACGACGGCGCTGTCCGGCTGCTCGAAACCCTCCGGGCCAACGGACAGGGTGTCTGGCTGCTGTCCAACGCGCAGCGCATTTTCACCGCCTACGAGCTGCGCAGTCTGGGGATAGAGAAGCTGTTCGACGGCATCTATCTTTCCTCGGATTACGGCGTCAAGAAGCCGGACAGCCGCTTCTTCCGGCAGCTCTTGCAGGATCACGGCATCCCGCCCGAAACAGCCATCATGATCGGCAACGACGGCGTCTGCGACATTCAGGGGGCGCAGGCGGTGGGGCTTTCGACGCTGTACATCCGCTCCAACATCTCCCCCAAGGAGCCTCTGCCTCCGGCGGATTATGTGTTCGAGGAGATGAATCTTTCCCGGGTGCAGGACATTCTGACACGCGCCTGACCGGAATCACGCAAAACAGCCGCGCATCTTATGATGCGCGGCTGTCTGTTATGCCGGGATTACACCAGCAGATTGGCCTCCGTGTTGGGATCGAAGAAGTGCATGGCCTTCCCCTCGAAGGTGACGCTCAGCTTGTGGCCGTTGACCAGCGAGGACCGCTCCTCCGTGGAGAGGTTGATGGTGGGCACGCGCACGATCAGCGCGGTCTCATCCTCGGTAGAGACGTGCAGGTGCAGCTCAGAGCCCATCATCTCGTTGACCAGCAGGCTGCAGGGGATCGCCGCCTCGTTGCCCTTGGCAAGGGTGATGTGCTCGGGACGAACGCCCAGAACGATCTTGCCGGACTTCACGTTCTTCTTCGCCAGCAGCTCAGCCTTTTCGCCTTCCACGGGCAGCTTGACGCCGAAGGGCGTGACGTAATACTTGCCGTTCTCGCAGAGCAGCTCGGTGTTGATGAAGTTCATCTGCGGTGCGCCGATGAAGCCCGCCACGAACAGGTTGTTGGGCATATCGAACACCTCGGCGGGCGTACCCACCTGCATGATATAGCCGTCCTTCATGATGACGATGCGGTCGCCCAGCGTCATGGCCTCGGTCTGGTCGTGGGTGACGTAGATGAAGGTGGTGTTCAGCTTCTGGCGCAGCAGGATGATCTCGGCGCGCATCTGGTTGCGCAGCTTGGCGTCCAGATTGGAGAGCGGCTCGTCCATCAGGAAGACCTTCGAGTCGCGGACCATGGCGCGGCCGATGGCGACACGCTGACGCTGACCGCCGGAAAGAGCGCGGGGCTTGCGGGTCAGATACTCGGTGATGCCCAGCACCTCCGCAGCCTTGGTGACCTTCTCATAGACCACGTCCTCGGGCGTCTTGCTCAGGCGCAGGGAGAAGGCGATGTTGTCGTAGACCGTCATGTGCGGATACAGCGCATAGTTCTGGAAAACCATGGCGATGCCGCGGTCCTTGGGCTGCAGGTCATTGACGACCTCGCCGTCAATCTCCACGGTGCCTTCGCTGATGTCCTCCAGACCGGCGACCATGCGCAGGGTGGTGGACTTGCCGCAGCCAGAGGGGCCGACGAACACCACGAATTCCTTGTCCTTGATCTCCAGATCGAAGTCGTGCACCGCCACGACCTTATTGTCGTATATCTTTTTGACTTTCGTGAGCTTAACGCTTGCCATATCCTCGTTCTCCTTTCAAATTAGCCTTTGACGGCGCCGCCGGTCACGCCCTCGACATAGTACTTCTGCAAGCACATGAACAGGATCGTAACGGGAAGGGCGACGATCACGCCGCCGGCGCAGAAAGTGGTATAGTAGCTGGAGATCTGGTCATTGGTCAGCCAGCTGTACATACCGACAGCCACGTTGTAGCCCGACGACGTACCCATGGCCACATACCGGGCAAACACGAAGTCGCCCCAAGGGCCCATGAAGCCGGTCAGGATCGTGTAAATGACGATGGGCTTTGCCAGAGGCAGGATGATTTTGTACAGGACTTGCAAGCGCGTTGCGCCGTCCACCCGCGCGGCTTCGTCCAGCGACTTGGAGATCGTGTCGAAGAAGCCCTTGGACACATAGTATCCCATGCCGGAGGACGCGACGGTCACAAGGATGAGGCCCGGGACAGCATTGGACTGCGTCAGGCCCAGATCGCTCAGAACGCGGTACAGAATGATCATGGTCAGCATGCCGGGGAACATGCCCAGAATGAGCATGAAGCGCATCAGCGGGCCCCTCAGCTTGAAGCGGAAGCGGGAGAGCGTGTAGCTCATGCACAGCACGATGATCGTCTGAAGTCCCGCGGCCGCGACGGCAATGATGAAAGTGTTGAGGTACCACTTCTTGAAGTCGGTGTTCCAGAGCCGGATGTAGTTGTCAAAGCCCCACTGCTTGGGAATGACGTAACCGACCTGCCAAGTGGACTCCACACGGAAGGACTGGAAGACGATGAAGACAAAGGGGATCAGCCAGATGATGCTGATGAGAACCAGAAGGGTGTAGATGACCGTGTTGCTGGCGCGATTGAGGGCCTTCAGACCCATGTGCCGCTTGGCGGGCGCCTGATTCGTATTCATCATTGGAAGTCCTCCTCATTCTTAATGGAGGGCAGCACGCTGTAGACCACAAGGGAGATGACCGCGACCACGATGAACACCAGAATGCCGACGACGGAAGCCAGATAATACTGGGACTCCGCGCCCGTTGTGATCTTGAACAGCCAAGTGATCAGCAGATCGGTGTGACCGACCGAGCCAGCCGCGCCGGAAGCCGCCGCGTTCGTGGGGCCGCCGCCAGTAAGCAAGTAGATCACGTTGAAGTTGTTCATGTTGCCGGTGAAGCTGGTCAGCAGGAACGGGCCGGTCACAAACAGCATGTAGGGCAGGGTGATCTTCTTGTACTGCTGCCAGGCGTTCGCGCCGTCGATGCGGGCGGATTCGTACAGATCGGCGGGGATGTTCATCAGGATGCCGGTGACGATCAGCATCAGGTGCGGAATACCGATCCAGACGTTGATCAGGATGACGGTCACTCTCGCCCAGATGGGATCATCCCAGAAGGGCAGCGCTTTCTTGATGATGCCCAGATCCATCAGCATCAGGTTGATCAGGCCGTTCTGCGCGAACATCTTGGAGACGTACAGCAGGGAAATGAACTGCGGAATGGCAATGGTCAGAACCAGAATGGTCCGCCACATCTTTTTGAGATGAATGCCCTTCTTGTTGATCATCATGGCCACGAACATGCCGAGGAAGTAGTTCGTGAAGGTGGCGAAGAAGGCCCAGATCAGCGTCCACGTCAGGATCTCGCCGAAGGTAGCGGAATAGGACTGCGTGCCGCTGGTGCCGGCAGACCACGAAAGCATGGTGTTGAAGTTCTGCAGGCCCACCCATGTGAACAGGTTGTTGGAGAAGCCGTTGTGCGCGCCGTCATAGTTGGTGAAGGCCACCAGCACCATGAACACGATCGGCATGACCGTGAAGATCAGAATACCGGTCAGAGGCAACGCCAGCAGCGTCTTGTGGAACTGATCGTCCACCAGAGAGCGCAGGTCATCCTTGCCGCTCTTGAGCTTCTTGCCGGAGGCCAGAATCTTCTCAGCGATCTGGTTCTGCTTGACGTTCACGCGCCAAGTGTAGATGAAGGCAATGATGAAGAAGATCGTCAGCACACCGTAAAGGAGGATTTTGAAGGAGTTGTCGTTATACTGCACGGTGTACATGTCGAAAATGGGGTCATATGCCTGCGTGGGGCCCGTGGTGCCCAGCGTGCCCAGCATGGACAGCCAGTAGCTGCCGGTTGTCACCATGTAGAAGATGAAAACCGCCTCAAAAAGCAGGAACAGCAGTCCGCGCAGCACCTGACCGCGGGCGATGTTGCCAAAGCCCATGATCAGATAGGAGGTTTTCGTCTTCCAGTCGCCCTTCGCAAAGGTCGCGACGATATCCTTCAGCTCGCTGCCAATCTTCTGAACAGCACCCTTGACTGCCCCCCAGATGCCCGCCAGCAGCCTGACGATGGCGTGGGGGATCGCAACGAAGAATGAGGCCAACTTGTACAGGAACCTTTGCCATTTGGACAGGCGAAGGATTTCCAGTCCACTGTACTGTTTCATTCAATCACTCCTTCTTGAAAATTGGTCGGAGTCAGCGACGACTCCGACCAATCTGCTCATGACTGACGATAATCACCAGCCATGACATTAGGCAGCTTACTGCGCAACCAGAGAGACAGTGCCGGTCGCAGCGTCAAGCTGGATGAGGTAGGTGCCGGCGGTCTCGACAACAAAGTTGTCAGCGGGGTAAGCGACGTCCCAGCTCTTGCCCTGACGGACCTTGAACTCGGTGCCGGCTTCCATCGTATAGGCTTCAGTGGTGGTCCACACGCCGTCCGCGCCGGTCATGGGCAGATCGACATCCCAGCTGGTGCCGTTGACGGTGCCGATGACGGTGAAGGCATTGCGGACTTCGTCGGTCATCTCAAAGACGGCGGCGATGCTGTCCTCATACTTCTGCAGAGCGGTCTGCAGAGCGTCGTCGGAGCCATCGGTGCCCTTGATATCGGTGGTGATGATCTTGGCAATATCCCACCAAGAACCATGGATGTTGGGCTGAGGAACAGCGTAGTTGTTCTGCTCGTTCAGCGCGATGAGGGTGGGATCGGCCTGCACGGCAGGGTCAGCCAGCGCTTCCGCGTTGGAGGGGCCCCAGCCAAAGTTGGAGAAGCGCGCCAGCTGGCAATCCTTGCCAGTCAGGTACTGGGCCAGCTGATTGAGGACAGCGCCGCGCACGGCGTCTTCCTGAGGCTTCACGCCCAGCAGCTTGCAGCCGCTGTAGGAACCGATATGATACTCGGTGCCATCCACGGTGAAGGAGGGCAGGTCGGTCACGCCGAAGTTCTCGCCCAGCTGCTCAGCGATGGCGGAATAGTTCCAGGTGCCGGTAACCACGACGGCGGAACCGCTGGCAAAATCGGCCTGAGAGGAGTTCACATAGCAGGGAGAAGAAGCAAGGATGTAGATGCCCTTGGCGGCGATCAGGCCCTTGTCGGAATTGTAGTCGTCGTCGATGGCGATGAAGTTGCCGGCGTCATCGGTGATCCAGTCGGAATGGCAGCCAGCGCCGAAGAAGAAGCCGGCGTTATACCACGCGTTCTCCAGCTCGAAGGAGAAGTTCTTGCTGGCGGCTTCGCAGTCTTCAACCAGCTTTTCCAGACTGTCGATGTCTTCCTCGGGGATGATGCTCTTGTCATAGTACATGAAGTAGCCGTTGTCCGCGGTCAGGGGATAGGCGTAGTAATTGTCGCCCGCCTGCGCCGCCACGGTGGAGCCATAGCTGTTGTTGGTCTTCACAAACTCAGAAGCAGCGACGCCAAGGGGGGTCAGCGCGCCAGCCTGAATCAGGCGGGAGAGCTGGTCCTGAGCGAAGAAGAACAGATCGCCGCCCGCTTCGACGTCCATGATCATGTTGGTGGCGGCATCGGCCTCGCTGACGGGCTCGACGGTCGCGTTGATGGTGATGCCCATGCTATTGGAAGCGTTGAAGTCAGCCACCTGCTGCTGCGTGAGCTCAACTGCGGCTTCGGGCGCCCAGATGACGATGTCATAGGTGCCGGCCAGAGCGGACTCGGCGCTGGCGACGCTGATCATGGAAAACAGCATCATCGCAGCCAGCAGGACAGAAAGAAATCTCTTCATAGTTGTACCTCCTACTCTTTTTATGGAACGTTTTCCCGTTGGTGGACGCCGCGAAAAGCCCACGGCATCGTTAACCGGTAAACACATTATAACATATCAAGAGAGTTTTGTAAACAAAAAATCCAACATTTTTGCATCGAGCACTTTTACAGAAGAATTCATTCAAATTTTATGCAATACCCCTTATATTTTCTGGAAATAATTGTATATATAACCTCGTTATCCTGCTGCCGGAAATGAAAAAGAGACAGCACGAATGCTGTCTCTCAGAGGGTCTGTCCTTTGGCTCATTCAGCCATCAGCGCAAGGACCGCGTCGTCGATCTTGCCCCAAGCGCCGTTTCCAGCGCCCGCGCACTTGACATAGATGCCCACCGTGACGGTCTGTCCCTCCGCAACGTCGATGTTTTCGATGGTGGCGGTGTCCCACGAGCCGTAGGAGGTGATTGTCAGCGGAGCCGTGGCGACCTGCTCGCCGTCGATCTTCGCGTAGGCGTAGATATCGGTCTCGCCCGCGTCGCCGCCCATGATGGAGATGGAGAACTGATACGCGCCGGGCGCCAGATTCTCCGCCGCCTGCTCGACGGTGAATTCCACGCTGTTGGGCATGGCGCTCCAGAAGTGCATGTGTTTGGTGCCCGTCAGGGAATCGGTAACCTTGTCCTCCACATACAGCTCGCTTGCCTTTTTCAGATCGGTGATCGTCCAGCCGATATCCCCATCCTCAAAGCTGTCGTTGACGAGCATGTTGCGCCGGACCATGTGCACATAGCAGCGGGCAGACAGGCCGTCCGCCGTGCCGGTGATCTCGTAGGTCTCCACCCCGCCGTCGGACATCTGCTGCAGCGCCTCGCCGGTGACGTCCCACGTCACGCTGATGGCCTGTCTGGAATTGTCGTTCATGATGGCCTCGACCGTCTCGGGCAGCTTGACGGCGCTGTGCAGGTTCACCATCAGGTGGACGTCCTCCAGCACGTCGGGCGCCAGCGGAACATCATTGCCGGAACGCACCAGCTTGAACACCTGCAGCGAGGGCAGCGGATGCCCCGTCTCGTCGAACAGCGCCTGATTGTCCACCGCGTTGCCGCCGTAGTACTTGCCCGCGTCATTCGGGTCATAGACCGCGGCATACTTGCTGGCCCAGCCGGAGCCGTAAGTCTCCCAGATGGCGGCGTTCTCCTCCCACGAGCTGCCGCCGACGGAGATCCACGTTCCCTCCCAGTAGCATACGCCGATGCCGCCGGGGATGTGGGCCACCGTGTTGATCACGTCCCATATCTCGTTGGCCTGACCCTGCACGGTATAGGGATAGTTCTGGATGACGTTGTTGCCCTCGCCGATGGTATTGCCCGAGAAGTCAGTATCCTCGATGGTGTAGGCGTAGGATGTCTCCATCACCATAACCTTCTTGCCATACTTCTCCGCAACGGTCGTGAGCACCGTCGTGAGGTTCTCCAGCGTGCCGTGCCAGTAGGGGTAGTAGGAGCTGGCGAACACGTCGTAGTCCACCTCATGGCGGTCAAGCTGCTTGGCATAGTTGGCATACGCAGAGGCGTTCTCGGGGTTGGCGAAATGCACCGCCACCAGCGCGTCGGGGCAGCATTCCCGCACGGCGCGGCTGCCAGCCTGCATGAGCTGCTGGATATTGGGCCAGAGGGTCTCGCCGCAGAGCGCGCCATTGGTCTCGTTGCCAAGCTGCACCATGCCGATGGCAACCCCCGCCTCGTTCAGCTTCGTGAGGCAGTCCACAGTGTAGGCGTAGAGGGCCTCGCTCTTTGTATCGAGGTCCATGTCCGCCCATGCCAGCGGCACCATCTGCTTGCTCGGATCAGCCCAGAAGTCGGAATAATGGAAGTCCACGATCAGCTTCATGCCGTACCGGGTGGCACGCTCGCCGATAGCGACCGCCTTGTCGATATCATTGTTGCCGCCGCCGTAGCCGTGGCCCTCCGCGTCGTAGGGGTTGTTCCACACGCGCACCCGAATGTGGGTAACGCCGCTCTCCGCGAGGGTCGCAAACACGTCCTGCTCCTCACCGGCGAAGTTATAGTATTTGACGCCGCTGTCCTCCTCCACGATGACGGAGGAGGCGTCCACGCCCATGATGAAGTCCTCGGGCAGGTCTTCCACCTTCCCCACACGAAGCGGGTTGCCCCCGAACTCTTCAGCTGACGCGCGGTTCACGCCGGGGAAGCCCCCCAGCATCCCCAGCATCAGCGCAATGGTCAGCGACAGGTATCGTTTCATGGTCATGCCTCCTTATTTCATATACACGGGGTCAAACGCCCCGCTTAATCCATCTCCAGCAGCGCCCGCGCGACAGCCAGCGCCTTGCCGTCCTCCAGATGCACCGATCCGGCGCCCAAGAACAGATAATAGTCCTCGTCCGCATAGCTGATGTATGCCGTGGCGACGCCCTCTCCGGCCGCGGCGTCGTAGACCTTCATCTCCCAACCGTCCTCCACAGGAGCGAGGAGCTCCGCGTAGGTCTCCAGCTCGGAAGCCGGAACGATGAACACATCCCCCTGATAGAAGGCGTCCACACCGAACATTACATAATCGAAGGAGTGCACCTGAATCATGCGCAGCCCCTCCGGCATACTCTCCTCCAGCGCCGCGGCCAGCTCCGTCGCCCGAACCTCGGGCACCTTGCAGTAAACCGTGACTTTTTTCTCCGGGGAAGTATCCGTGACGAAGGTAAATATCCACGACCAGAACATGGCGGACACCAGCGCCCACAGCACAAAGGTGTGAAGCTGGGAAAAGATCCTTTTCAGCGTCTTCATCGCGGCACCTCATAAGCGGCCACATAGCCGTGCACCGTGTACAGGGTTGCCGTCCTCAGCGCCTCCAGCGAAGCGGCCCGGGTTGCGCACACCAGCAGCCGATGGTTCTCCTTTTCCCCGCGCACCTCGACCCGCCGGGCCGTGATGCTCCGCCGGATCGTCACCTGCTCGCCGGTCACCGTGACAGCACCGGTCACCGCCTGCCGCTCCTCTCCGCGCAGCATGCGGGCGTGCCGCAGTTCTCGCCGGCATGGTGCAACCACCAGAAGCTGACCGTAGAGCACGACCCAGCCCGCGACAGTGCTCACGAGGATGACCGCCACCTCCATGCGCGCCGCGTTCGCCGTGCCGGTGCGGGCGATCATCCACAGGCATGCCGCCAGCGCCGCCGCAGCCAGCAGGATGTGCACCGTGCTCTGCCGCCTGATCTTCTGCTGGAGCCGCGTCAAGTCGGCGTCGCCGTACAGCTCCGTGATCTCCGTCTTCACCTGATCGACCGCCTTTCCTTGCCGCTTTTGTGACCGCCGCAGATCAAAGGGCCGAAATCGCCGATTTCTTCTGACAGCGCGACTTCGACCCTTCATCGCCTAAGGAGCGCTCATTGCTTCTCGGACGGGCCCTTTTCATCCGCGGCAGGCGCTTCGATCGCCTTGACGGACTGCCTCTCGATAAGATCAACGTCCACCTTCCTGCTGCCCGTAACGGCATTGCCGTCACGCAGCATAGAAAACAGATACTCGCCCGCGCACTGCGCCTTTTCCTCCAGATGCTGGGAGACGCTGGTCAGCTGCGGATAGGTGTACTGACACTCCGGCAGATCGTCAAACCCAACGACCGACACATCGTCCGGCACCTGCTTGCCGCCCTGCCGCAGCCCATCCATCACGCCGAAGGCCAGCACGTCCGCCATGGCGGCCACCGCCGTGAATTTCAGATTGGACGCGGCGATCTGCTTTCCCGCTTCCACGCCCTGATCGTAGAGGACGCTTTCCGTCACGATATGCTGCTCCGGCGCAAACGCAGCGCCACGCTCCCGCAGCGCGTCGCAGAAGCCCCTGTACCGCTCCTGCATCACGCCGGAGTGCTCCGTGAGCGTCGGGCTGACGAAGGCAATCCGCCGGTGTCCCTTGTCCAGCAGATACTTACCGGCCAAATAGCCGCCCTTATAGTCGTCGATGCAGACCGTGGCCAGCGGCGCGTAATTCGTGTAGGTGTCGATGAAAACCGCGGGGATGTTCAGCTTGTCCTGAAGCCTGAGCGCATCCTCCGCCACCAGATCCAGCACGAAAGCGCCGTCCACATTCCATGTGGCAAAGTCGGGCAGCGCGTCAAAGCTCTGCATGACGCAGCGGGGCATCATATAATAGCCCTGATTGCGGATATACCGTTCCAGATGACCCAGCATATGCGCGTTGTACGGCCTGCCGGAAAAAGACTCGTTCGCGTACAGATAAGGGATGACCACGCCGATGATGCGGCTCTGCTTCATGCTCAGGCTGCGCGCCGTCGCGCTGGGCCGGTAGCCGGTCACCTCAATGATCTTCTGGATGCGCTCAATCGTCTCCTTCGACGCCTTGTCATATTTGCCGTTCACCACGTTGGAAACCGTGACTTTGCTTACATGCGCCATCTTTGCAATCGTCTGCAGATTGATTGGCTTGTCGGGCACGCGATCACCTCCATCGACCTCATAGCATGGCCCGTTGCATATTCATTTCATCAAAACAATACCACTATTGCTATTTCAATCAAGAGTGTAACATCACCGGAACGAAATGTCAAACGCCGCCAGCGGCGGGTGCCCTTTTCGTTCCTGAACTGTTCAATCAACGAGCTAACCGGTTAATCCTCTTTCAGTATAAATGCTTTCATGGTTCCTGTCAATTCCTCATAAGCCTTTCTGAATTTTGAAATTGCCTTGACAATTCCCTGCTGTCAAAGTATACTAATCGTAGAAAACCGGTTAACCATATTGTCTCTTATGATCCATATGCACCGTGACCGCAAAGACCGCGCAGAAGGCCCGAGTGTGTTCGGAGCCTATCGCATCGTCTTTCAGGGAAGGGAGCCCCGATCACCATGCCCCATATTAATTCCACGGAGGCCTTTGAAGCGGCCTGCACTTATACAGGACACGATCTCGGCGCGACATGGACCCCGGAAAGGACAGCCTTCAGGGTCTGGGCGCCTGCTGCGGATGCCGTCGCCGTCAACCTTTACGCAGGCGGCACAGCGGGCGCGGACGATCTGCTGGAGCGGCTGCCCATGCGGGCGGACGCGAACGGAACATGGGTAGCTGCCAAGGACGGCGACCTGAACGGCACTTATTACACCTATTCGGTCACGCGGGGCCATCAGACGAACGAAGCCTGCGATCCCTACGCGAGGACCACAGGCGTCAACGGCGACCGCGCCATGGTCATCGACCTTGCCTCCACCAACCCGGCGGGCTGGGAAACAGATACCAACCCCCATGCGGGACTGACCATCAACGACGCCGTCATCTACGAGCTTCATGTGAGGGATCTGTCCTCCGATCCAAGCTCTGGCATCAGACATGCCGGCAAGTTCCTCGGCCTGACCGAGGCGGGCACGACCACCCCCGGCGGCGTTCCCACAGGTCTTGACCACATCAAGGCGCTGGGCGTCACCCACCTGCACCTGCTGCCTGTCTATGACTACGGTTCCGTCGATGAGGCCCGGCCCGATGAGGCGCAGTTCAACTGGGGCTATGATCCCGTCAACTACAATGTGCCGGAAGGCTCCTATGCCACCGACCCGTATCACGGAGAGGTGCGGGTCAGGGAAATGAAGCGCATGATCAAGGCGCTCCATGACAGCGGCATCAGCGTGGTCATGGACGTGGTGTACAATCACGTCTATCACCCCGAGCAGTTCTGCTTCAATCGGATCGTCCCCGGCTATTTCTCCCGCATCGACGAAAACGGCGTTTATTCCAACGGCTCCGGCTGCGGCAACGACACCGCCTCCGAACGCAGCATGGTCCGCAAATACATCGTGGACTCCGTCTCATACTGGGCGGAGGAATATCACATCGACGGCTTCCGCTTTGATCTGGTGGGGCTGCTCGACACGCGGACGATCAACGAGGCCGTCGGGGCGGTGCGTCAGAAGCATCCCGACGTGATCTTCTACGGCGAGGGCTGGGCCATGGATACCGCGGTGACCAAACCGGGCCTCATCATGGCGACGCAGGAGAATTCCCGCGAAACCCCCAGCCTGGCCTACTTCAACGACACCATCCGCAACGCGCTGCGGGACGCCGTCACCAGCGGCTGCGCATCCGGCCTTGACGGGCAGAATGCCGCGATCAGGCAGAGCTTCATGGGCCTGAACGGCTGGTGCGCCTCCCCTGCCCAGACCGTCAACTATGTCTCCTGTCACGACAATTACACCCTGATGGATCACATCACCCGTTCCACGCCTGAGGCCGCACGAGAGGTTCGGATTCGGATGAACAATCTGGCGGCGGCCGTCTGCCTCACGGCCCAGGGCGTTCCTTTCATGCAGGCTGGCGAGGAGATGCTCCGCACCAAGCGGAACCCTGACGGCACCCTCAACGAAAACAGCTACAACGCGCCGGACTCCGTCAACAGCCTGAAGTGGCTGACGCTGGAGGAAGCGGAGTATCGGAACGCCTATGAATACTACAGGGGGCTGATCGCCTTCCGCAAGGCCCACCGCGCGCTGCGGCTCACCAACGCCGATGACGTCCGGGCCAACTTGACCGCCGTGAACGGTCTGCCCCGCGACGTGCTGGCCTTTCATCTGAAAGGCGGCGTCAACGGAGAAGCTTCAGACGGCCTGTTCTTCATCTTCAATCCCACCGAATCTGCGCAGGAGATCGACCTGCCCGCTGGAACATGGGATGTGTATATCAACGGCGACAAAGCCGGAACTGATATGCTCGGAACGATTGACAGCGGCCTGATAACGGTCGAGCCCATCTCCGCCACGGTGCTGGTCAAAAGGCAGGTGTCGCTGTGAAATTCATTTTTGCAAAGCGGGAGCTCCCCGCGCTGGATCAAGCCCAGTCGCACTGCTGGCTGCTGACCAACGGTCTGGGCGGCTATGCGTCTGCCTCGGCCGCCTTTTCCGTCACCCGCTGCGATCAGGGACTTCTGATCGGCTCGATTGAAGCGCCCCATCACCGGATTGCGCTGGTTCACCGCCTTTCGGAGCAGATCACCCTCGGCGACCGGACCGAGCATCTTTCCAGTCAGGTCTTCGCGGATGACACACCGCCGGAGCAGGGGCATCGCTTTCTGACCCGCTTCACGATGGACGCGTGGCCCGAATGGGAATACGACATCAGCGGCGTTCAGGTGCGGCGGCGGTGCGGCATGCTCCACGGAGCCAATACAGCAGCCGTGCTCTACAACATCATCAATCCCACGGAAGCGCCCTGCAAGCTGCGCGTGACACCCTTTTTCCAGTTCCGGCCCAAGGGGGAAGCGCTGCGGGAAAAGCAGTCCTTTCACTGGGAACCGGGACGCGTCACAGCCAACGGCCACACGCTGCGCATCCGAACCAACGGACACTTGGCGGCAGCGCCCGCTGTCTGGGAGTTCCTCGCCTACCCGGACGACGCGAAGGATGGCCGCGCACCCAGCGGATATGCCGGAAGCTGCTGCACGGCGGAGATAACGGTTGCCGCCGGGGAAAGCGCCCATCTGGAGCTCATCTTCTCCACGGAGCCGACCGATATATCCGCGGAAGCCATTCTGACGGACATGAAATGCCGCCGGAAAGAGCTGCTTGAAGCAGCCGGTCTGCTCGACCCGACCGCCCGGCAGCTTGTGCAGAGCGCCGACGCTTTTCTCTCCCGGCGGGACTCCACCGGCGGTCACACCATCGTCGCGGGTTACCCCTTCTTCGGCGACTGGGGCCGGGACACCATGATCGCTCTGCCCGGCTGCGTGCTGGCGACCGGACGGCACGACACAGCCCGGAGCATCCTGCGAACCTTCCTCGCCTATGAGCGGGACGGCCTTGTGCCCAACCTGTTCCCGGAGGGACTGTCGGAGCCCCTGTACAACACGGTGGATGCGGCGCTGCTGCTGATCAACTGCGTCTGGCTCTATCATGAGCGCACCGGGGACGCTGCTTTCGTCCGGGAAGCATGGCCGGTGATGGTTCGGATTGTCGAAGCGTATCAGCGAGGCACACGCCACGCCATTGCCATGGATGAGGACGGCCTGATCCGCGCCGGAGAAGGGCTGGATCAGGTGACATGGATGGACGTGCGGGTGGACGATATCCTCCCCACGCCGCGCCACGGCAAGCCTGTGGAGATCAACACTTATTGGTACAACGCCCTTTGCATCCTCCGGGAGCTGGCCCCTATCGCTGGCATGAACGGCGAACCATACGGCGCGCTGGCGGAACGGGTGAAGTCGTCCTTCACGCGCGTATTCTGGCTGGAGGATAAGGGCTACCTGAAAGACGTCATCTCCGGCACCAAGGCGGACGAGCAGATTCGCTGCAATCAGATTTGGGCGGTATCCATGCCCTTCACAATGCTCTCTCCGGCGCAGGAGCGACGCGTGGTCGAGACGGTTCGCCGCCATCTATACACGCCTTGGGGACTGCGCACCCTGTCCCCGGAGGACCCGGAGTTCCATCCCTTCTACGGCGGCCCGCAGAAGGAGCGGGACATGGCCTATCATCAGGGAACCGTCTGGCCCTTCCCGCTGGGCGCCTACTATCTGGCCTTCCTGAAGGTCCACGGCTATTCTCCGGAAGCCATCCAAACGGTGCGCGGTCAGCTCGAGCGCATGGACGCGATCCTTCGGGAGGGCTGCGTCGGGCAGCTCCCGGAAATCTACGACGGCGGAAAGCCAGGGCCATCCAAGGGCTGCTTTGCGCAGGCATGGAGCGTGGGCGAGCTGCTGCGGGTATACGAGGCGCTGGAGCGCCGCGCGTGAAAGGAAACAGCCGCTGATAAAACTGCGGTATCAGAAAAGGAGTGACCCGGAATGAAGAAATGGTTCTGCCTGCTCATCGCCACGCTGCTGCTCTGCATGACCCTGACGGCGCTGGGCGAGGAGATCGACGCTGCCAACTGGTATGAGATTTTCGTCTATTCCTATCAGGACAGCAACGGCGACCACATCGGCGATCTGAACGGCATCCGTCAGCGGCTTAGCTACATCGAGGAGATGGGCTTTGACGGCATCTGGCTCATGCCGATCATGCCCAGCCCCAGCTATCATAAGTATGACGTGACGGATTACTACGAGGTGGATCCCCTCTACGGCACGGTCGACGATCTCAAGGCGCTGGCGGCGGACTGCCACGCGCGGGGCATCCGGCTGATCATCGACCTCGTCGTCAATCACACTTCCTCCAAGCATCCGTGGTTTCTGCAGGCCACCGAGGCGCTGCGCAAGGGCGATCTGGACAACCCGTACATCGGCTACTACTGCTTCTCCCAGCAGCCCGGCAGCAAGATGGTTCCGCTCTCAGGCACGGACTGGTACTATGAGGAGCAGTTCAGCGGCGGCGGAATGCCCGATCTGAATCTGGAGAATCCCGCCGTGATGGAAGAGATTCGTTCGATCATGACCTTCTGGCTGACCGAATGCGGCATTGACGGCTTCCGTCTGGACGCCGTCACCAGCTTCGTTGCCGGGAACATCGCGGCGAGCGTCGAATGCCTGCGGCAGATCAAGGACATGGCCGAGGAGATCAAGCCCGGCAGCTATCTGGTGGGCGAAGCGTGGACGAGCCTGTCCGAGATTGCCCGGTACTACGAGAGCGGCATTGACAGCTTCTTCCTGTTCCCCGCTTCTCAGGCGGAGGGCTACATCGCGCAGGTCATCCGCTCCCAGAAGCCCGCGTCGGCCTATGTCACCTATCTGAAGCAGGTGGAGGACGCCCTTCCCTCGGCGATCTGGGCACCCTTCCTGAGCAACCACGACACCGGTCGCTCCGTCGCCGCCATGCAGGCCCGGACGAATCCCTCCAAGCTGAAATTCGCCCATGCGCTGCTGAACATGATGGGCGGCAACACCTTCACCTATTACGGCGAGGAAATCGGCATGGCCGGCTCCGGCGACGATCCCAACAAGCGCACCGCCATGTTCTGGAACGATGAGGACATGACCCAGAACCCGCCCGGCGTGACCAAGGTGGAATATCCTTATCCGTCTGTGGATGAGCAGCTTGCTGACCCCGACTCGCTGCTGAACTATATCCGCGCGGTCAACGAGCTGAAAAAGCAGGTTCCCGCCATTGCCCGGGGCGAGCACACGACCGTCTTCAACGACGAATTCCTCTGCCTTCTGCGCCGCGATTGGCAGGGCGAACAGGTTTACATCGCCATCAACTTCTCCGCTTCCGATACGCTGACCCTGTCCCTGCCGGAGGAGATCGGCGCCCCCGTCCTTCTGGGCGAGCTGGAGGCAGGCGGCGGCGCCTGCCTGCTGGACGCGGAGAACGCCACGGTTTCGCTGCCGCCCTACGCCATCGTCATTCTGGCGAATGACCTGACCTGAAAGCGCCCCATCATCTGAACCAAACAAGCAACCGGCGGTTACGGCTCCCTGCTTCTCCCTTGCGGGCAGGGTGGTCGTATCCGCCGGTTTTCGTTCACCATCGCCTTTTCTTTTACACTTTTGAGCCCGAACCTATCTCGCCATTTTGTTCAAACCGCATTTGATATTTGCTGAGCGCAGCGTTCAAAGCCGTTTCCGCGTCTATATCCAGAGCGCAGCACAAAGCCAGCAGTGAGAAAAGACAATCGCCCATTTCCTCGACCATGTTTTCGTTTTTCCTACAGTCCAGCGTTCCGTAATCGCCGGCTTTTAAAAGCTCTTTTCCCAGCTCGCCAACCTCGCTGACCAGATCAATATAGCGAACAGCGCCATCGCCAGTCAAATGATACTGCCGAATCAAATCCGACACCCGGCTTTGCATTCCTTATCCCGCCCCTCATCTGCTGTAATCCGTCAATTCCACAAAGGTCACCGTCTGCCCATTCGCCATGCCGCCATATACGGCATGGTCATAGCGCCCCGTTTTCAGATAATGCTCAACGACAAACCCAGCAGAAAACGGCATTTTCAACTCGCTCACCTGTTCGATCGGGAACCACTTCAGCTGACCTTCATCAGAGATCAGCTGCATGCCCGTGCCGTTCGGCAGCTTGGCGAAAAAGTAATAATTCTGCCGCAGCTCGCCCATTCTTCGCAGCGTGATGTATTTCAGCTCCAGATCGACGATCATGTCTTTCGTGATTGACAATTCTTCTTCCAATTCCCGCAGCACGCACGCTTCGGGATCGTTCAGCTCACTTTCTTCAAAATGGCCGCCCGCGGAACCAACCCACACATCATTGACAACTCTCGATCCCTGCCTGTACAGCAGAAGCATTTTGTCCTCGCACAACAGATAAATGGACGTCATATTGCGCAGTTTCTCGATCTTCTCCATTTCTCCATGCTCCTCAGCTTCGATAGCTCATTCTGCCCTGCCCAGTATAGCACGCAGCCGCCAAAAAAGCCATCAAGAAAAAGCTTGTGAACAAGCAGAGCGCGCCTCCTGATCTCTATCTTCTGAATCCAAGGACTCTTTATTTTTGAATCTGATACCATACACTGATAATAGCGAGACTCGTCTTTTCAGCCTCCGCATTGTATCCGACGACCAGCAGGCAGCTGGCGCTGCACTATATCTGGGCCCCCGCGACTTGGCAGAAAGATGCCCACCATCCCAGCAGAACGCTCATCATGGAGAAATTCCCGCAATATCGGGCAGAGGCGCAGGTGCTGCATGATCATCACCTGCTGTAGCTGCACTTATGAACGCTGGCTGGTTTCTCGCATCTTCTCGATCAACGCGATGTCCGCCAAATCCTTTTCCCTGCCCAGTTTCTGTTTCATCTGAATCAGTCCGTCTGCGTTCACAACGGGAACGCCGCTGATGGTCTCTACCATACCCTCTATCCAGTTTTCAAAAATCTCGATATTTTCATCATATAAGATTTTTCTGGTTCCATCTGCACAGCGTGAAACCGTATAACCCTGCTGCTCCAATTGATCCGCCAAGAGCGTGCTGCACCCCAGATCAATATCCTGTGTTTGAGGCTTCAACCATTGCTCTGGCGGTTTTCGGGTTGTCTTCCCATCGTGAAAAGGCCATAAACTAAGTCGCTGACAGAAC
>JAFLST010000017.1:24082-51950 GCA_022510815.1 Christensenellaceae bacterium
TTTTCGGGTTGTCTTCCCATCGTGAAAAGGCCATAAACTAAGTCGCTGACAGAACCGTGTTGGCACCGCCAGCGGCGTGCATATTGATCTATGCAGCAATATCTAAAAGCATCATGCCCACGGCATCATGCCTTCGCTTTGTTTTGATAGCGCTGCTGCTTCCGCTGCAATTTCTTTGACAGACCGTTGGAAGGTTTCTCTTTTTTCTTCACGCTCGACGTTCTCTTTTCAGCCACAAAAACATAATAGTCGTTTATCTCATAAACGCGGACGCCACCAAAGACCGTGGTCAGTTTGTTCTTATACCACAGCAAACGTTTCGTCACCATTACGAATCGACCGCCGAGGGCCAGTCGCTTGAAACCGCCCTCGATAAATCGCTTTGGTACGGAAAAGTCTGCGTGATACGGCGGATTTGACAGGATGATCGAGAAATCCCGTTCTTCAACCTGCGCATAGCCATCGCTACACTGGATACCGATATGGGGCACGCCGTTGAGAAGCGCATTTTTTCGGGCATATTCTACAGCGCGTCTGGAGACGTCGCACATCACCACATTTTCCTCACCCACCAGTTTGGCGGCAAGAATACCCACAGCACCATAGCCGCATCCAAGATCCAATACGCGATCCCCCGGTTTGAAATCAACAACCGACAGCATTGCCAGCGTTCCTGCATCAATAGCGCTCGGTGAAAAAAGCATATGATCTGTCTCGAATTTCAAATCAATGTCCTTGATTCTTGCCGTTATCATGGCAACCTCCGTATCATGTGTCATGCACCAATTGTATCACAGGTCAGGCCGTCCTTCAACCCGGAAATCTCGATACTGTTTCAATCAAGAAGCCTCTGGCGAAACCGTGCTGGTACCGCCAGAGGCTTTTTTCTGAGTCACTGCCAAAGCCTACCGTTTCGTCTCCCCTTACCTACCGTTCGCTTCTCCGCCTTCTGGTGGAAATCGCCAGCGTGATCTCCACCCTGTCCGCGGCCTGATGCTCGTCAGCGGCCACCTCGACCCCGGCCTCCCGCATCTGCGCGATGATCGAGCGGATCGCATTGAGGTACAGCCTGTGGTCCCGCATACGGTAGATGGTACGACCTCCGGGCATCGGCGGCACAGGCAGACGATTGATGGCGCTGCTGATCAGAGCCTCCACCTCCCGCACCGAGAGTCCCTGTGCCGCGGCCTTGCGGGCAATGAGCATCCGTGCCTCCCGGTCAGGCAGGCGCAGCAGAGCCTGAGCAATGCGTTCCGGCACGCCTTCCTCCATCAGGAAGATCTGCAGCTCCTCATCCAACGCTACCAGATGAATCCGCGCGGAGACCACTGCCGCCGTGGTACCCAGCGCCCGAGCCAGCTCCTCCCGGTTGCAGCCGTAGACGGTGCTCAGCGACTGCAGCGCGTGAGCCTGCTCCAGATAGTGCAGCCTCCCGGAGAGCAGCGAATCCATGAGCTGCTGGGCGTTCTGCGTCTGCGGCCCGGGCCAGAGCACCACCGCGTCCACATGGGTCATCCCCAGCATGCGGCAGGCCATCAGCCGCCTGTTCCCTGAGACCACGGTAAACCGCCCGTGACCCACGCGCTGCACCGTGATAGGCTTCATGAGCCCATGAAGCCGAATAGACCCCGCTAACTCCGCCAGAGAAACCGAATCCTCCCTGCTGAGCTGGCATGTCCCACGGGGAGAGATGCTGTCCACAGGCAGCCAGCATACCTGCTGCGCATGAACTGGAACACCGGACGAACTGTACTGCATACCGGGCTACGCCCCTCTTTCTACGGGAGGTCGGCCCTGCTTTCGTCCGCCCGCCGCTGATGCCGATGCTTTCTTGACAGGCATCAAAAAACCCTGCCGACGCGCGCGAGAATCGTTCGTCACGATTCGCGGGGCCGACAGGGCGTTTTCATGCTGTTTGATCGGCTTTTTGTCATGCTTTGCCGGAAGCACCCAGCGGCGACTTGCCCGGCGTGCCGGATTTGCGGGGATACTGTCGAGCGGTTTTTTGCGTCTTGTGAATAGGAAGCAGCAAGTGCTGCCAGTCCCGGCCGGGAATGCCGCAGGAAATGGGTTCTTCCGCCCGTCCACCCAGCAGGAACGCCGCGCGCCTGCCCTGCATCAGCTCGTCCGCAAGGGCCGGGCCCTTCCAGCAAACGGCCTTGCCGCCCACCTTAACGTAGGGCAGCAGGTACTCCGCCAGCACAGCCAGCGGCGCCACTGCCCGGGCCACCGCCACGTCGAACCTCTCCCGGCATTCCGGCTTCCTTGCGCCATCCTCCGCGCGGCTGTGCACCAGCGTCACGTTGGTCACGCCCAGATCGTCGATCACCGCCTGCAGGAAGTCCAGCCGCTTGCGCTGGGCATCCAGCAGCGTGACACGGCACTCCGGCAGTGCCAGAGCCAGCGGCAGACCCGGGAAGCCCGCCCCGGTGCCCACGTCGATCAGCGTTCCCTTTTCCGGGATCAGCCCCGGCACGGTCAGCGCCATCAGGCTGTCGACATAGTGCCGGTCGATCATCTCGTCCTCTTCAGTCACGGCAGTCAAATCCATGCGGCTGTTCCAGTCCAGCAGAAGGGCGTGGTAACGGAGCAGCTTTCCCGGCAGCGTTGGGTCATGGGAAATGCCGCATTCCTCCAGCCGGGCGGCAAGGGTCTGTTCTGTCATCTTCGCGTCACCCCAGCGGCAGGCGCAGGTATTTCTGCGCCCAGTATTTCACCCAAGCCAGCGCCTCCCGGCCATAATTCTTCGCCTTGAAAAGCAGGCCTTCCTTGGTCGGGCTGCCCACGCCGGTCGCGTCCAGCCCCTCGTCCTCCGCCAATGCCATGGCTCTGGGCAGATGGTAATCGCTGGTCACGATCAGCACCCGCTCCACGTTGTATCCCGCCAGCAGCCCGGCGGCATTGCGGATGTTCTGCCGGGTGTTGTAGGAGTCCGTGTCAATCAGAATATCCTCCTCGGCCACGCCGCGGGCCACCAGATAATCGCGCATGACCTGCGCTTCGGGGGCTGGTTCGTTGCCGCCCTGAGCGCCGCAGGCCACGATCATGGTGTTTGTTTCCTGCCATGCTTCCACCGCCGCGTCCAGCCGCCACCGGAGCTGAATGGAGGGTTCTCCATTCGGGTTGACCTGCGCGCCCAACACGATGATGGCGTCGTAATCCCCCGCCGGCGGAACGTTCCCCGCGCGCCAGAAGACCATCGCGACAAGCCCCACATACACCACGGCGCAGGCCAGCGCAAGAGCCACCAGCAGCATCAACAAGCCATGTAACCTCCTGATTCCGTACATCGTTAAGGACTGCCTTCCTTTCCGCTCTTGTAAAGCCGTCTTGCAGCGCCATCCTGCCGTATACCGCCCAGATCACCGTGCTGCATCATACTGTACGCATCGTCGCCCGCGACGATGATATGATCCATCAGCCTGATATCCAGCTCCGCCAGCACCGCCTGAATCCGCCGGGTCGCGGCAATGTCATCCGCGGAGGGCCGCAGCGTGCCGCCCGGATGATTGTGGCAGAGGATCACAGAGCTTGCATTGTAGTTGAGGGCTGTTTCGATGACCTGCCTTGGATAGGCGGACACCTCCGCCAGACTTCCCACCGAGATCAGCCGCTGGCCCAGAATCTTGTTGGCGGCGCTGAGGCACAGCACATAGAAGCGTTCCGTCCGCCGTCCCGCCAGCAGGGACACGCTGTAGGTCTTCGCGTCCTCCCTGCTGCCGATGCGCGTCTGCTCCTCGCGGATGCACGCCTGATAGCGCCGGAACAGCGGAATCACCAGCGAGATGAGCGTCGCGGTCTCTTCGCCCACCCCGGGCACCGCCATGAGCTGCTCGGGCCGGGCCTCCAGCACACCCTTGAGCGTGCCAAAGGCATCCAGAAGCTCGTGGGCCAGCGGATTGACGTCGCCTCTGGCATGCGAGTAGAACATCAGCAGTTCCAGCACCTCATGGTGCGCGAATCCCTCAAGGCCTTCCTTGCGGAATCTCTCCCGCATCCGCTGGCGATGTCCTTTGTGCATGGTCATCGGATTCAACCCGCCTTCACTCGTGTATTGAACGTCTGATCGCAGCGCTTCCCTGCATCTTGTCCGACAATTTACACCTGTGTCTCCAGCATCGCCGTAAAGACGTCCCGTACCTGCTCACCCAGCCGCGCGACCTCGCCCATCACGACCGCGCGTCCCTTCTCCGTCAGATACCAGTCTTCCCGGCCATAGCCCGGAAGCTGCGCGGGGCAGACAAGGAACCGCGTCTCCGGGTAAGCCGCCTGATAGTACAGCAGCGCCCGCCGCGCATGGAAGGACTTGCAGCACAGGATCGCCGTCCGCACCTTGAGGCCCATGCGGTCCGTGACCTCCCGGGAAAGCAGCGCGTTCTCCCATGTGTAGGTCGCCCGATCCTCCCGCAGCACAGCCTCCTCCGGCACGCCCCGGCGCGTCAGCACTTCCTTCAGGAAAGCCCATTCCGTCTCAAACTCGCCGGGGTACTCTGCCCGGAACCGTTCCTTCACACCCAAAAAACGCCCCGCTGTCTTCGGGAAGCCTCCCGAGGGCAGCACATAGGGCGCAAGGCCTGCCTGATACAGCTCCGCCGCGCGAAGGGCATGCTCCGGCCGGGAAGCGCCCGGCACAAAGATGATATCCGCCTGCTCCGGCGCATCTTCCACAAACACGAAATCCCCTACCGCGCGGATATACCCAGCCGCGCCAAGGGTCAGCTTACTGTCCATAGTACCGCCACAGGTCGAGGCACATCTGCCGCTCCATGCCGCTCACCGGGGACAGTGCGCGGGCATAGATTCGCCGGAGCTCCTCCCGGGTCAGCGTCTCAGGATGATTGCCCAGCCGCTCCGGATTCACGGAGTCCGCCAGCTCGTCCAGCGTCGCGGCGTCCGGCACGCCCTTGGGTTCCATCTCCAGGTCAATCATCATGCCCTTCAAAAGCCGCGGCACCATAGCCTCGTTGCCCATGCGCATCCTGTCCGCAATCTCCATCACGATGGGCAGCGCGTCTTCCCTGGCCGCCAGATGCTCCCACAGATAAGGCAGCGTGAGCATGCAGGCGTGGCCGTGGGCATACCCCAGCTTCTTGGTGAGCTGATAGCTCATGGCATGCGCCGCGGTGGTGCGGCTCACCTGAATCGCCCGGCCGCTGCGGTAAGCGGCTTCCAGCATCTCGTCCTGCGCATGCGGATCGCCCGCCAGATAGGCCCGCAGGTTGTCCAGCACGCCAAGAATCGCCAGATAAGCATGCACGCGGCTGTCCTCGGTCGCGCCCTTGGCCCAGTAGGACTCAATGCCCTGACACAGCGCGTCCATCGCGCAGGACTTGCGGTGATAGTCCGGCAGCGTGTCCAGCAGCGAACCGTCATGCAGCACGCCGTCGGGCAGCAGCGCCGGATGGGACAGAGACACCTTCTGCTGGCTGACATACACCACGGCGAACTGCGTGGCCTCCGCGCCGGTGCCCGCCGAGGTCGGAATCGCGATATGGGGCAGGCTTACGTCCTCGGGAAGCTCGCAGCGCAGGGCTTTGTCGTCGTTTCCAGCCAGCAGCAGCGCCTTGATGGCTTTCGCGGTGTCCATCGCCGAGCCGCCGCCCAGAGAGATCAGGCCGTCGCAGTCTTTTTCCCGATACAGCGCCGCGCCCGCCGCGCAATCCGCGAAGTCCGGGTTCGGGTGAAACGCGGAGAACTGCGGGACATCCATCCCTGTTTTTTCAGCAAACACCGGGGCCATAAACCCGTCGCACACCAGCAGCGGTCGGGTGATGTTCAGCTTGTCCATGAGCTCCCGGATTTTCGCCAGCTTGCCGCGGCCGCGAAGCGTCTTCTGCGCCATAGGACACACCTCTTTGCATTCAATCGTTTCCAATCGAATTATACCATACCGCCATGGCCTTGGCAAGATAAAAGCGGCGGATGGAGTTCTGTCTCCGCCCGCCGCCCGAACATTTTTACCGCGCGAAGGTACGCACCCGGATGACGCCCGGCAGCGCGGCAATCGCGTCAACCGCCTCATCGCTGGGGAGCTCGGCCATCTCCATGACGGTCACGGCCATCTCCTTGCGGGATTTGTTGGTCATGGTCTCAATGTTGATGCCCTCGCGGCTGACGCAGCCGGAAATGGTCGAGAGCATGTTGGGGATGTTCTCGTGGATGACCAGAATGCGCGCCGCCTCGGGAGCGTGCAGAAGCAGCTCGGGCAGGTTGACGCTGTTGTGGATGCTGCCGAACTCAAGATAGTCCCGGAGCTGCGCGGCAGCCATGCGGGCGCAGTTCTCCTCGCTCTCGGGGGTCGAAGCGCCCAGATGCGGGATGCACACCACCTTGTCGACGCCCAGCATCTCGTCTGTCGGGAAGTCGGTGACATACGCGCCCAGCCGTCCGTCCGCCAGCGCCGCCTTCACGTCCTCCGCCACAGCCAGCTCCGCCCGGGAGAAGTTGAGCAGCACCGCGCCGGGCTTTGTCTTGGCAATCGCCGCCGCGTCGATGCTGCCGCGGGTCTTGTCGTTGAGCGGCACATGGAAGGTGATGTAATCGGCCTTCGCCAGCACCTCATCGGTGCTTCCGGCCCGTTGGATGCCTCTGGACAGGCTCCATGCGCTCTCCACGGAGATGAACGGGTCAAAGCCGATGACCTGCATGCCCAGCCCGTTCAGCGCGGCGTTAGCGACCATCGCGCCGATCGCGCCCAAGCCGATCACGCCCAGCGTCTTGCCACGCAGCTCCGGCCCGACGAACTGGCCCTTGCCCTTTTCCACCAGCTTCGGCACCTCGGCCCCCTGCCCTTTCAGGCTCTGGGCCCATGCCATGCCGCCCGCGATGTTCCGGCTCCCCAGCAGCAGGCCGCCCAGCACCAGCTCGGCCACGGCGTTTGCGTTGGCGCCGGGGGTGTTAAACACCGCAATGCCCTGCTTGCTGCACTTGTCAATCGGGATATTGTTCACGCCAGCGCCCGCGCGCGCGATGCCCAGCAGGCTGTTCGGCAGCTCCGTCTCGTGCATGGATGCGCTGCGCACCAGCACGCCATCCGGCACAGGCTCTGCCGCGGATACTGTGTACTCATCGGCGGAAAGCTGCGTATAGATGATATCCGAAATCGCGTTCAGCGTCTGAATCTTGTACAAGGGAGACCCTCCTCTGCGATGTTATTGCGAGAGGGGCAGCTTTCGAGCCGAAAGCCTCCTCCCGCGTCGTCTCCTTAACCGTTCTCGACTTCAAACTTCTTCATGAAGGCCACCAGCTTGCGCACGCCTTCCTCGGGCATGGCGTTGTAGATGCTGGCGCGCATGCCGCCGACGGTACGGTGGCCCTTGAGGTTCACAAGGCCCTCCTTGGCCGCCGCCTTGACGAAGGCCGCGTCCTTCTCCTCATCGCCGGTGACGAAGGTCACGTTCATGCGGCTGCGGTATTTCTTCTGCGCGGTGGGCTTGAACAACTTGCTCTCGTCGAGGAAATCATAGAGCAGCGCGGCCTTGGCGATGTTCGCGCGCTCAATGACCTCCACGCCGCCGAGCTCCTTGAGCCACTCGAAGGTGAGCCCGGCGAGGTAGATGCCCCATGTGTTGGGCGTGTTGTACATGCTGCCCGCCTTGGCCTGCACCTCCCAGTTGAGGAGCTTGGGGCACACGGCGCTGGCCTTGCCCAGCAAATCCCTGCGCACAATCAGCACGCACAGACCGCTGGGGCCGATGTTCTTCTGCGCGCCCGCGTAGATCACACCGTACTTCGACACGTCCATGGGCTCGGAGAGGATCATGCTGCTGGCGTCGCACACCAGCGGCGCGGCGGTCTTCGGCAGCTCGACAAAGCGCGTACCGTAGATGGTGTTGTTCTGCGTGAAGTGCAGGTAATCGGCGTCAGGCGTGTAGCTGGCCTTCTCCAGATCGGGGATGTAGGTGTAGTTATCCTCGCGGCTCGACGCGGGGATGCTGACCTCGCCGTAGCGCTTGGCCTCCTCAGCGGCCAGATGCGCGAAGTTGCCCGTGTCGAGATAGTCCGCCTTGCCCGTGACCATGAGGTTGAGCGGAATCGCGGAAAACTGCTGTGTCGCGCCGCCCTGCAGGAACAGCACCTCGTAGTCCTCCGGGATATTCATCAGCTCGCGCAGATCGGCCACCGTCTTGTCATAGATATCGGTGTACATCTTGCTGCGGTGGGACATCTCCATCACCGACATGCCCGTATCGCCATAGGCCACCAGATCCTTCTGCGCCTTCTCGAGCACCGGCAGGGCCAGCATCGAGGGCCCCGGAGAGAAATTATAAACACGATCCATGTATATTCCTCCTTTAAGTGGGACATTTTTTGCCCGGCGGTCATATTCCGTCCGCTCTCATAGTATGCACGATTCCGCCGTTCCTTGCAAGCCCCTGTACATCGAAAATACAAAAAAGCCGCATAAGCGGCTGGCATGCTATTCTTCTGCGTCTCCGTTCCCGGCGGTTTGCTTCCACGCGTCCTCCGAAAGCCCCATGTCTTTCCGCAGGAGCGCGTTGACAAGGCCGTTGACGGATTGACCTTTTGCCTTGGCATGCGCTTCCACGGCTTGTTTCTGGGCCTTCGGTATCGTAATTGAGATACGCGCATAATTGGCCTTGACATACTTCGCGACAGCCTTGCTGCCCGCCTTTGTATACGCCATGTCGATGATCTCCTCATTGTCCATAAATATTAACGCCAATATATTATACTCATGCTATGATCTACCCGCAGTCCACACTATGCTTGCAACACCGCAGAAAGGAGAAACCATAAAATCAAGCAGAAAAACCTGTTGGAACAGATATGCTACGACGAGTTTTTTTCAAACGGGGGCATTCGGCCCAACGCCCCCGCATATTGGCCCGCCTGCAAAAAAAACGGCGAAGAGATCGCATTCCTTTCTACGCGCCTGAACAGCGAAGATAAGGAGCACCTTGACAAGCTCGTCAAGCAACTCGCCGATACGAGCCGCATGTCCGATTACGACAATTTCGCCTATGGCTTCCGCGTCGGCGTGCTATTGATGCACGAGGTCATGACGCCTTAAAGCTCCGCCGGGCACAGCAGCCCTGTCAGTTCCCCAACCGACTTCGCCCGCAGCTCGCAGGAGTCCAGCGGGAAGCGGCCCTCCGTGTCCAGCAGGCAGGAGAGCATCCCCGCCCGTCGTCCGGCAGCGGTATCCAGCGGGCGGTCGCCGATCATGACGCATTCCGCCGGGTTCAGGCCATGCTTGCGCAGCAGATGCAGCAGGCCGTCCGGCTCAGGCTTGCGTGGGAAGCCGTCCTCGCTCGTTACAAAGTCATCGAACAGCTCCAGCAATCCGGCCTCCTGCAGGCTGTCCAGCGCCGCCCTGTTGCGATGCGTTACAAGGTAGTGATGCCCGTCCAGCGCCCGCAGCGTCTCCGGAATGCCCGGCAGCGCTGTAACGTCACCCATGCGCTCCTCCCGGCGAAAGGCCGCCGTCAGCTTTTCCGCGTCAAGGCCGCTCTCCCCGGCAATCACGCTCACGCAGTGCGCCAGCGTCTCCTTCAGCAGAGGCAGCACCCGGTCACGGTCAACGCTCACGCCCATGGACGCCGCAGCCCTCACAAAAGCGTCGGTCATCATGGGATAGGTGTCCATCAGCGTGCCGTCAAAGTCCCAGAAGAAGTGCCGCAGTTTCGGCTCATTCAGCGCCAGCGCCCGGGCAACAGGCTCGTCCGCCGGACAGAACGGATACCGCAGCATCGCCCGCGCGGGCACGAACGCTGCCGCCTCATGCTCGGTCAGCACCGGCTCCGCGTCCGTTTCAGCCGTCAGGAAGGTGAATCGGATGCCTCCAACCTCCTGCATGCACAGCGCTTCGGCGCCAGTCACCGGCAAGGCCAGCTCCTCCTGCAGTTCCCGGATCAGGCAGTCTTCCGCCGTCTCGCCCGGTTCCCGTTTGCCGCCGGGGAACTCCCACAGGCGCGCGTTATGCCGCCCTTCACCCCGCTGACAGATCAGGATATGGCCGTCCCTCCGGCGGATAATTCCCGCCGACACCTCGATCATGCGTACCGCTCCTTCAGCACCGCGATCTCCCGCGCATAGCCGTCTAACTCGTTGGGCGTTTCCAGCAGGAAGGGCAGCTCCCGCAGCGCCGGATGATTCACCACGCGAACCAGCGCCTCCAGCCCAATGCAGCCCTCGCCGAGCTTCTCATGCCTGTCCTTCCTCGCGCCGACGGGGTTTTTGCTGTCATTGACGTGAATGGCCTTGAGCCGATTCAGCCCGATCACCTTGTCAAACGCCTCCAGCACGCCCTCCAGATCGCCGACAATGTCGTAGCCCGCGTCATGCACATGGCAGGTGTCGAGGCACACGCCCATGTGATTGGACAGCTCCACCCGGTCGATGATGGCCCGCAGCTCCTCAAAGCGCCCGCCGACCTCGCTGCCCTTGCCCGCCATGGTCTCTAGCAGCACCGTGGTACGCATCTCCGGCCAGAGGATGGCGTTCAGCATCGCCGCAATCTGTTCGACGCCCGCGTCGATCCCCTGCCCCACATGGCTGCCGGGATGGAAGTTGTAGAGGTTCCCGGGCGTGTGCTCCATGCGCCGCAGATCATCCAGCATGGTGCGCGTCGCGAAATCCCGGATTGCCGGGTCTGCCGAGCATCCGTTGAGCGTGTACGGCGCGTGGGCCAGAACCGTGCCGATGCCGTTTGCCGCGGCAAAATCGAGATACGCCGCCACGTCCTTCTCGTCGAGGGCCTTGGCGCTGCCTCCCCGCGGATTGCGCGTGAAAAACTGGAACGTGTTCGCGCCGATGGACAGCGCCTCCCGTCCCATGTGCAGATAGCCCTTGCTTGCCGACAGATGACAGCCGATATGAAGCATCATTTCACCACCAATCCGAGCAGTCTCGCCAGATCAGCCGCCTGCACAGCCGTGACTACCGCGCCCCGCAGCGCCGGGATGTCCACCAGCAGGCCGTCCAGCTTGCAGGTGCGCAAGTCGAGCCCCTTGAGGGACGTCATATGCACCGTCGCGTGGGTCAGGTCGCAGTCCTCGAGCTCAAGCGTCTTCCACTGCACGCTGTCCCACACGGACTCCGACAGATTGCAGTCCGTCAGCAGCACCTGCGTCAGTTTGGCGGTGGAGAGATTCAGATAGTCCGCCTTGCAGTCTGAAAAAGCTACATTACGCATCACCGTGTGGGGCAGGTCGGCCCCGGTCATGCGGCAGGTAGCGAACCGCGCGCGCTGGAACACGGCGTTCTCCATCCGGCATCCGGACAGATCACAGTGATCGAAAATCACGTCGATAAACGAACAGCCGCGCAGGTCTGCGTCCGCCAAATCACACTTGCGCAGCACGCATTCCCGGAAATCCCAGCCGCGCACGTCTTCACGGGTGAAATCGACATTTTCAAGCACATAACCCGGCAGGTCGGCTTCATCGCAGAGCGCGTCCAGCACGATGGTACAGTTTTCCTCCAGCGGACGGTTGTTCCGGGTCGGGATATCCATCTTCACAGGCGTTCCTCCATCTGTTTGACAAGCCGCTCCACATGCCTCCGGGCCTGCGATGCAGCCGCCGCGGTCTCTGCGGGCGTGGCGGGGGTATCGCCCATCAAGCCCACGAACTGGCTGACCTTGAGGCCCAGCGCCTCCTGCATCACCGCGTCCGAGCCCTGCGGGGATACGAGATAGTAGCACAGCAGCGAATCCTCCTGACCGATGCGGTGGGCCCGGTCCTCCGCCTGCGAATGCACTGCGGGGCTCCAGTCCAGCTCGCCAAAGACCACGCAGGTCGCCCGCTGCAGGTTCAGGCCGCTGGCTGCCCGCAGGGACACGCAGAGCAGGTCCGTACGCCCGGTCATGAAGCGCTCCACCGCCGCGGCCTTGGCGTTCGTCGTCTCCCGGCCCGTGATGAAGCCCGGCACGAAGGCCTTGAGCTCCTTCTTGTACGCGTCCATCACCTGATGGTGATGGGCAAAGAGCAGCACCTTCTCGCCGCCTTCCAGCAGCGCCCGGACAAACTGGGCGACATAGGGAGCCTTCGCCACGCCCGTGGCCTGCCGCGCCTGCTGGCTGATGGACTCCTCCAGCATCGCGCGGGTGGATGGGGTCAGGGTGCCGTCGGTCTTCCAGCGCATGATCTGCGGCAGGATCGGCTCCATCAGCATCGCATAGGTCTTGTCGTTCCAGTCCAGCTCCTGCACAAGGCGGCGCTTGGGCGGCAGCTCGCTGAGCACCTCCTGCTTGGTGCGCCGGAGCATCAGCCCCTCCCGCCGCAGGTACGCGCCCAGCACGTCCGGCTTGATGACGATGCCGCCGCCGTAGCCGTAGCACCATTCCCGGGAGAAGCTCTCCCAGTCGCCGAGGAAGTGGAAGTCGAGGATGTTGATGACGTTCCAGATCTCGCCGCCCTTGTTGTAGATGGGCGTGCCGGACAGGCCGATCACCCGCTCGCAGCTCTCCGAGAGCAGGGACGCGGCGGAGTATTTCTCCGTGCCCGTGTGCCGCAGCTCCTGAATCTCGTCGAAGATCACCGCCCGCACGGGAAGCTGGGGCAGCGTCTCCTTCCAGCCGCGCAGGAGCAGGTAGTGCATGATGTAGATATCCGCCTCGGGCAGGTCATAGGGCTTGAGGCCCTTGATGAGATGAATGCGCGGCGCCCGGCCCTCGATGCGCAGGAAGCGCGCGGCCTCCTCCGTCCAGTTGCGGGTCAGATGCGCCGGGGGAATCACCAGCGCCGGGAAGCTGCCCGTCGAGGCCAGATACGCCAGCGCCTGCACCGTCTTGCCCAAGCCCATCTCGTCAGCCAACAGGCACCGATCATGCTGGAGCAGGAAGGACAGTCCCTCCTGCTGGAAGGGCATCAGCGTGCCGGTGAAGGAGCCCTCCGGCGGCTCCATGCGCTGGGGCATGTGAGCGGTCTTGGCCTTGCGGATGGCGGCACCCCTCGCGTCGGCCACGGCCTTGTCCCACAGCGCCTTGTCGGCGGCGCGGATTTCCAGCGGGAAGCGCATCATCAGCCAGCACAGGTCGCCGACCATCCGCCGGTGGGCCGTAAATCTCGCCTCACCCCGACGCGAACCGGCGCTGCCCGGGAACAGCCGCTTGCACATCTCCGTCACGGAGGGGTCGCCCTTAACGACCCAGCACTTGCTGCGGCGATTCCATGACAGCGTCCCGTAGGCCTCGCCCGGCGTATCAAGTTGTCTGAGATAGGCCGGAAGGAGCGCTTCCTCCTCCGGAAACATGTCATTCGTACGGTCTTCCATTATAATGCGATCCCCCACAGACGGTTGAGACAGATCACGCGGACAGGCTTGCCGCAGAGGGTATGAGGCACAGCGACCGTGCGCTCAGCGACGAGGATCAGCCCGTCGACCCCCTCGCAGGCGGCATACCGGGCAAGCTGCTGCCGGATGCGCCCCGGTTCCGGCTTGCCGCGCTTGACCTCGATACCCACGCGCCCGCACATCAGGTCGATGCGGCAGCGGGGGCCTAACTTCACCTCATGGGCATACGGGATATCCGCGGCGCTGAGCGCGTCCATGACCAGCCTGTGCAGGTCATATTCCCCCTGCTGGAGCGGCGCGCGCAGGGCGGTCAGGGCCTCGTAGACGGCGTCCATCAGTAGATGCCCGCCATGGCCTGCGTCACCTGACCCATCGCGCCGGCGACCTCGCTGGTGCTGGGCGACGGCTGGCTGATGACATACTGCAGGTTGGTGATGGCGCTCTGCAGGTTGGAATACTGGGTCGAATACACGTCCATGGTTTCCAGCATGGCCTGCGCCTGACCCAGCAGCACCTGCGCGTCAGGAATGAGCGTGTTGGTAACGACGCTGTTCCCGCCGGAAGAGGACGCGGAGGTATGCAGCGAGCAGGTCGCGCCGGAGCCGCTGGTCACGGCGTTGCCCAGATACTGCCGCAGGGTGCTCTCATATTCCGTGCCAAGGAAGCTGTACAGCGGATGCCCCACGGGGATGGACACCACGCCGCGGTTGATCGTGTTGTAGCAGTAAGGCCCGGCGAGCTGTCCACTCTCGGCGCAGACGGTCTGCACGGTGTGCATCTGACACTTGACGGTCGGCACGCTGCTCGCGGCCCAGTAGTCGGTGACCACGCCATAGCCCTGCGCGTCGTTGCGGCAGGCTTCGGTGGCGAGCTGGCCGGAGACCGCGCAGGTGGTGGCCCGCGTGAGGCCGTACTGGGCGGGGTCACCCTCGAGGATGTCGCGGTTGGGCAGCCCCTGATGGATGGAAGTCATGTAGGACTTCCAGATGGGAGCCGCCGCGCCGGAGCCCGTCGAGGAGCTGGCGAGGGCCTTGTAATTGTCATGACCGACCCAGATGGACGAGGAATAATACCCCGTCAGGCCCGCAAAGAACACGCCCTTCTGATCGGAGTTGGTGCCTGTCTTGCCGGCGACGGTCTGGCCGCTGAAGTTCGCCGACTTGCCCGTGCCGGACTTGACGGCCTGCTTGAGCATGTCGATGACCATCCACGCCGTGGACTCGGAGAACACGCGGCGGCGTTCCTGATTGGCGTGGCCGTCCCAGACGACCTGCCCGTCGCTGTCGGAGATGCCCAGCACAGAGATGGGCTCCTGATACACGCCGCCGTTGGCCAGCACGCCGAAGGCCACGGTCATCTGCAGGGGCGTGATGCCGCTGGAGCCAAGGGACAGGCCGAAGGGCGTCGCGTCGATGTGGTCGTCGTCAATACCCATCCGGTGCAGGAAGTCCACGGAGCGGTCCACGCCGACCATGGTCATCAGGGCCTGCGCCGCGGCGGTGTTGTGGCTGTTCTGGAGCGCAACGCGCAAGGTCTCCGGTCCGACGTATCCGCCGCCGCCGTAGTTGCGGGGCCAGCTGTCCTTGCCGTCGGAGCCGCGCCAGCCGGAAATGGGCAGCGGCATGTTGTACACGATGCTCGCCGGGGACGCGCCCAGCTCGATGGCCGGGGCATACACCGCGATGGGCTTGATGGAAGAGCCGACGGGCATCTTCATGTCCGTGGCGCGGTTGAGGGTCTTGCGGGCCGTGGGCTTGGTGCGCCCGCCGACGATGGCCTTGAGCTCGCCGGTATGATAGTCCAGCACCACCGCGGCGGCCTGCGGCTGGGGAATCTCGTCGTAGGTGCCGTCGGCGTTGAGGGAGCGGTAGATGCGGTCGGAGGGATCGCGCAGGGAGGGCCACTGGGTCCAGTTCTGAATGGTGCTCTCTACCGTCTTCTGGATGTTCGTGTCGATCGCCAGCTTGACGTGATAGCCGCCGGTGCGCAGGCGGTTTTCCATGGCGTTGCGGTTGGCGGAGGTGTTCTCCAGCCCGTTCAGCTCAAGCAGGATGTCGACCACCTCGGTCACGGCGTACTCCACATAGTGCGGGTATTCGTAGAGGCCCGTGCTCGCGGAGGGGTCGCTTTCCAGCACGGTTGCCGTGGCGGGATTGAGGGCCTCCTGATACTGCTCCATGGTGATGAACTGATTCTCATACATGCACCGCAGCACATAGTCCGTGCGGTTGTTGGTGATGGCGACATAGTCGACGCCTTCCTTGCTGCGGGTGTAGAAGTTTCGCCGGGGGTTGTAGTAGTAGGGGCTGTTGCAGGTGCCGGCGAGCATGGCGCACTCCCGCAGGGTCAGCTCGCCCAGCGACTTGCCGAAATAGCCCTCCGCGGCGGTCTGCACGCCATAATAGTTCTCTCCCAGCCAGATGGTGTTCAGGTAGCTCTCGAGAATCTGATCCTTGGTGTATCGCTGCTCGAGCTGCATGGCAAGGTACGCTTCCTGAATCTTGCGCTTGTAGCTCTGCTCAGAGGAAAGCAGGGTATTCTTGATGAGCTGCTGAGTGATGGTCGAGCCGCCCTGCGTAGACGAGGAGGACAGGTTCGACACAAACGCGCCCACGATGCGCTTGATGTCCACGCCGTTGTGGGTGTAGAATCGGGCGTCCTCCACGGCGACAAAGGCCTGCTGCAGGTAGGTGGGCATAGCGGCGATGGAGACCATCACGCGGTTCTCGATGCCCTTGTACTCGGTGATGAGATTGCCGTTCGCGTCATAAATAAAGGACGTCTGGGCCTGATCGTCGAGGGCGGCGAGGTTGAGGTTCGGGGCCGTCTCCACATAGCCCTTGGCAATGCCGGCAACCGCGCCGATGCCCGCCAGACCCACCAGCAGCACAATCACCGCTATGATGCGCACCACGTTGACCAGCACGCACAGGGCGAAATTGGGCTTTTTGTTGCTGGGCCGGAAGATGCTGCGCGGATAAACCCGCTCGCTTACATCATCAATGGGCTCCAGGTCGTCAGCATTCTCCTCGGGCTCCCAGAATTCCTCACCGGCAAACCGCTCCTGAGGCTGGGCGTCCTGCGGCTGATAAGCGTCCTGCTGACGCGGATCGAATCGGTTCGACATAAGGGGGTTCCACCTCCTGATTCAGGCCATCATTATAGCACATTCAGGGCGCAAAGACAACCGCGATGGCAGGGGTTGCCTCCGCTATTACAACGAAGGAGGACGCCAAATGCGTGCATTTCACCGAAAATTTCGGCTGAAGAAGGCGCTGGTCTTCATCGCGGCGCTGATCGCGCTGACGGTCTACGGCCTGACCCGGCTGGAGACCAACCTGACCGAGGTGGTGCTCTCGCTGGCACAGGCGCAGGCCCGGGCGCTGGCGGTGCAGGCGCTCAACCAGACCGCCGACGAGATCGTCCTCTCCGGCGTGACCTACGACCAGCTCATGGCCATCACCATGGACGGGAGCGGGCAAATCCGCCTGATTCAGGCCAATACGCCGGAGATGAACCTGCTGGCCAACCGCGCCAGCACCGCCGCGCAGCAGAAAATCTCCAGCCTCGAGCAGCAGTCGCTCTATGTGCCGCTGGGCAGCGCACTGGGCATGACGCTCTTTGCGGGCGCGGGGCCGCTGATCGAGGTGCGGATTCTGCCCGTGGGCGCGGTGAACGCCGGGTTCACCACCGAATTCGAGACCGCGGGCATCAACCAGACCCGCCACAAGATTTCCCTCACCCTGACCGCGCAGGTGGAGCTGGTCATCCCCACCGGCGCGATGGAAGTGCAGGCGGTGACGCAGGTCGCCGTGGCGGAGAGCATCATCGTCGGACAGGTGCCGGACTCCTATGTCAACGTGGAGAACACCGACGGCATGCTGAACCTCGCGCCTTGATTTTCCCGGCAGAGTCCTGTATCATTAAGTCATGATTCGTGAAGGGAGTGAGGCGCGTGATGCGCTTTGACCGAGGTAGCTTCTCGGCGCAGGGTTGAGCTGGTCACAGCTTGCGCCGAGTATCCCTGTGACCAACTTCGCTGCGCCGGATCGCCGTGATGATCCAACGGGAAAAGGAGCAGATAACATGAATCAAAAGAATCTTGTTGAACAATGGCTCGCCGAGGAGCAGGCCGCGCACATCCACGGCTGGGATTTCTCGCATATCCACGACCGCTATGAGGAGGGAAGCGACCTCCCATGGGATTACCGGCAGACGGTGCTCGAGCATCTGTCGCCGACCTCCCGCCTGCTTGATCTGGACACCGGCGGCGCGGAGTTCCTGCTGTCTCTGGGGCACCCGCACCATCTCACAGCCGCGACGGAGGCTTATCCGCCCAATGTCAGCTTGTGCCGGGAGCTTCTGACGCCTCTGGGCGTCGACTTCCGCGAGGCCGACGCGGCAGGTCCCCTGCCCTTTGAGGACGCCTCCTTCGATCTGGTCATCAACCGCCACGGCGGCTATAATCCCGGCGAGATTGCCCGCGTGCTGAAGCCCGGCGGCGTCTTTATCACCCAGCAGGTCGGCGCTGACAACGACCGGGACTTGGTGAGTCTGCTGCTGCCGGCGCTCTCGGATCGTCCCTTCCCCGACCAGCGGCTGGAAATTGCCGCGCAGCGCTTCGAGCAGTGCGGCCTCACCCTGCTGGAAGGTCAGACTGCCTATCGGGCCATTCGCTTCCGGGACGTCGGTGCGCTGGTCTGGTTCGCGCGAATCATTGAGTGGGAGTTCCCGGGCTTCTCCGTCGAGGGCTGTCTGGACAGGCTCCTCGCGGCGCAGGCCCTGCTGGACGAGAAGGGCGTCATCGAAGGCACGACCCATCGCTTCCTGCTGGTGGCGCAAAAGCCATAATTCCTGAAGACCGGCGGCTGTCTCCATGGCAGCCGCTTTTTCTTATCCGCCGGGAAGAAATGGTTTTTCCCGGCCGTTATATCAGCAAACAATCCATCAGGAGGATTTTGCCATGAAACGCCTGCTTCCGCTGCTGCTGTTGCTGCTCTTCCTCACGCCTGCGCTGGCTGAGGACGACCACGCCGCGCTGTTCCTCAGCGCGCATCCGGGCTGGGAGATCGTCTCCGCGGACACAAACGGCGGCACCGCCGCGGCCATCCTTGCTCATGAAAGCGAACAGACGCTGTGCATCGCTGAGCGTGCCAACGGGGCATGGGTGCTGACGGCCGACAACCCCAACGCCCTGCGCACCGACGCCATTGGCAGCTACACCGTCGCGGTCGCCGCGGAGGACAGCGTCTCATGGGCTCTGTGTCACCCGGACTGGGAAGTTGAGGAGATCTGCGGCGTTGTCAGGCAGGACGGCACATGGTGGATGTCGCCGCTGATCTTCAAGGCTGACTGGAACGGCAATCCCCATGCGGAAACGGTGCTTTTATGGCGCGATGGCAAGCTGACCCGCACCGAAGAGCTGCGCGATCAGAGCGGCGCACTGACTTCCGCCGAAACGCTGATGCCCCTGCCCGCGTCATGGCTCGACAGCATGACCAGCCTGCCCGCCTTTGACGCGAACCTCCTGCCGGCCTTCTCTGCAAACAGCGGCGAGCTGGATTACAGCAGGTGTATCGTTTCTGCCGCGGGCGAGCTGCTGCCCGACTATGCCTATGTGGGCGGCGCGCTTCTCGACGACGAGCTGCAGCTTCTGATGGACAAGCCCGACGGCACGCGGGTCTTCGTGGGCGTAATCTGGGATAACGGCTGGCAGCTCACCGAGAGCGCACCCCTGCCCGCGGATGCCCGCTATGGCAACGAGAATTTCACTGACTACCTCTATATTCCCGGCACAGGCACCATCGGCGTGCGGCACTGGCCTGACGGAAGCTGGGGCGTGAACTACCTGATGCCGGACGACGGCGAAATCATGCTGCTGGGTCAGAACTACGTCAGCGACGGCTATGTCGTGTGGGCGGAAACGCTGCTCGTCGGCGACCATCCGTGGAGCGACCTCAAGGCCATCGACTGGTCGACCCTGCCCCGCACGACCGACGAAGCCCGCGCCCGCATCGACCATACGAACTGGGCCATGGTCAACAACCCGAACCCTGAGGACCGCCTGCATCTTCGGTCGGAACCCGACCGCAACTCAGCGACGAATGGCAAGTATTACAACGGCACCTTCGTCCGCGTACTGGAGCAAAAAGACGGCTGGACAAGGGTCAACGCCTTCGGGCTGGAGGGCTGGATGATGACGGACTATCTGGCCTTTGGCAAGGACATGGAGACCGTGCAGCGCGCCCTCGCGCCATGGTCCGTGGCAGATACCCTGTCGGTCTCCGGCAAGTCGGCCATCCTCCATGCCCTGACGGGCGACGCCGTCCTGCGCACCTTCGACGGGGAGGCCATCGTGCTGAGCGTAATCGGGGACTGGTTCCACGTCTGGCTGGAGGAAACCGGCGAGAGCGGCTTCGTCCGGCAGGAGGAGCTCTGGCCCGGCAACGGCTGATCCTCCCTTGACGGTCTGCCCGCGATACGCTACAATAAAGGCAGAATCCTCCTGAAAGGACGATGCCTGATGATCGCGCAATACCCGCCCATGGGCTGGAACAGCTGGGACTGCTACGGCGCGGCAGTCACCGAGGAGACCGTGCGTCAGAACGCCAACTATATGGCCAAGCATCTCAAGGATTATGGCTGGGAGTACGTCGTCGTCGATATCCAGTGGTATCAGCCCACCGCGCTGAACCATGCTTATGAGCCCTTCTCGACTGTCGATATGGACGAGTATGGCCGTCTGCTGCCCGCCGTCAACCGCTTCCCCAGCGCCGCAAACGGGCAGGGCTTCAAGCCCTTGGCGGACTATGTTCACAGCCTTGGACTGAAGTTTGGCATTCATATCATGCGCGGCATGCCCCGGATGGCCGCCCATCGCCGTCTGCCCATCAAGGACAGCACTGCCTTCTGCCATGAGGTTGCCAACCCGAACTCCATCTGCGAATGGAACCCCGACATGTACGGCCTGCGCTGCGAGCTTCCCGGCGCGAAGGCCTACTACGAGAGCATCTTCAAGCTCTACGCCGAGTGGGGCGTCGACTACATCAAGTGCGACGACATCGCCCGGGAATACCCCCGCTGCGAAAAGGAGATCGAGGTCATCTCCGCCGCCTGCCGCGCCTCCGGCCGGGACATGGTGCTGTCCCTCTCCCCCGGCCCCGCGCCCATCGAGCGCGCCGAGCACCTCAAGAAGTGGGCCAACATGTGGCGCATCACCGACGACTTCTGGGACGGCTGGAAGCAGCTCAAGGCCATGTTTGAGCGGGCGGAGAAATGGTGCATCCACGCCGGGCCGGGACACTGGCCTGACGCGGACATGCTGCCTCTGGGCGCCCTGCGCCAGTGCGACAATCCAGACGACTGGACGCGCTTCACCCCTGCCGAGCAGCGCACCATGATGACGCTGTGGTGCATCATGCGCTCTCCGCTGATGATCGGTGCCGAAATGACCAAGAACGACGACTTCACCCTGTCCCTGCTCACGAACGCGGATGTGCTGGCCATGGAGAAGGAGAGCTTCTGCGCGCATCCCGTCTTCAATACCGGCGACGCCTGCGCGTGGCTGGCCCCCCGCCGAGACGGTCAGGGCGCGTACGTCGCGCTGTTCAACCTCTCCGACAGGAAGCAGACCGTCGCCTTCCCGCAGGAACTGCTGGAAATCGAAGCCTCTTCCGCCACCGAGCTGTGGTCGAAGAAGCCCTGCAAGCCGAACAGGCTCTCCGCCCGGCTCGCCCCGCACGACGCGGCGGTGTATCTGGTGAAGTAACGCAGACTCGCATAAAAAAAGGTTCTCCTCCCAACCGGAAGGAGAACCTTTTCTTTGTCCCGTTATTTCAGCCAGAAGGAGAATCCGCCGGCATACTCGCCGCCGATCATATAGCTGACCGTGTATTCGCCGGGCGCGAATTTCCCGGTGCCGCTATAGACCAGATAATCCTCGAACAGCCCCGAAATGTCGGCGTTCCACGCGTCGTGCTCCTGATACTCCGGCATGTAGATATAGCCGCCGCCCAGGAAGAACACATAGTCCTCAGGCGTATGCAGCACATAGACCATGTCGCGCTCGATCTCTTCCTCCACCGCGTAGGTGTTGATGACCTGCAGGTACAGCCTGATATCGGGATTGCGGAGCGAATCAGCGCTGATGAACTCCAGCTTGGGCAGCTCTTCCGTCACGTCGGGTTCGCTGTTAACAAGCGTCCACGCCAGATAGGACTCGTCGGTGAAACCGTAATCCGTCAGCGTGCCCAGCTCCGGCACGGCGAAGGTCATCGCCTTGTCTTCGGGCCGCGAGACCTCCTGACTGCCCGAGCCGTTGTCATGCCGCACCCAGATCCTGTACTCCCGACCGGGCACCACCAGAAAGGTCGCCTTGGTCGCGCCGCTGTTTCCGGCAAAGTAGGAGGTATACTCGTTCTTCACGTCCTCGAAGTACAGCGTGAAGGTGCTGTCCTCGTTAAAGCCCTCGATCTCACACTCGCTCCAGTCCACGGTCAGCGCGCCCGCGTCATAGCTGATGCTCGCGCCCGTCAGCCAGACGCTATCATCGCTTGCCGGGCTGGAACTGCCCGTCAGGCTGTCGATCAGCTCATCCCCAGTCAACGCCACATAACGCGCCTCGCCCTCGCCCCAGACAGCGACGGTCACGCCCATGAGATCACCCTCGTCGTCAACCATCACCGCGCCGGGCAGCAGCGTTTCCTTCGCGGAAACCAGCCATGCGCTGTAACCATCGTAGCGGGTCGTTGCCACGCTCTCCGCGGGCGCGCTGTATCGCAGGCCTTTTTCGGTGACGCCCGCCAGCGTTCCGTTCGCTCCCTGCTGCATGGACAGCCTCGCGCACGGTACGTTCGCCTGCCCGTTCAGCATGATCATCTGCACGCCCGCATCGCCCGCCATGGCAAACAGCAGCTCATAGGCCGTTCCGTCGGGGCCGTAAGCCCGTACATTCTCCAGCTCCGGCAGGGGGACGGAGGTCACCAGCACATCTTGATCAAAGGCGAGCAGCGCGCTGCCAAGGCTCGTCTCCTGTCCGTTTTCGTCCACCACTGTCAGCAGGAACAGCGGCAGCTCCGCGCTCTCCGCAGCCATCGCGGGCAGCGGAAGCAGCGCCAGACACAAAAGCAGCACAAGCAGTTTCCTCATAAATAAGCACCTCCAGATCATCAGATCAGCGTCTGCGTCGATACGTCCAGCACGCCTCTGGTCGTCAGCCGCAGGGTCGGAATGACGGGCAAGCTCATAAAGCTCATGGTCATGAAGGGATCGACGCCCTCGGATACCCCGCGCTCATAAGCGGCACGCTTGCAGGCCTCCAGACGGTCGTTGACCTCCGTGAGCGGGCGGTCGGTGAACAGCCCGGCCACAGGCAGCGGCAGCTCCTCGACAATCCTTCCGTTCTCCGCCACGCATAGCCCGCCGCCGATCTCCCGCAGCCGGTTCACCGCGCAGACGATATCCGCGTCATCCGCTCCGCAGGCGATGATGTTGTGGCTGTCGTGGGCAATGCTCGCCGCCACCGCGCCGCGCCTCAGGCCATAGCCCTTCACATAGCAGCTGGCGACGTGCCCCGTGGCGTGGTGCCTCTCGCAGACGGCCAGCTTGAGGATATCCTTCGCCGCGTCCACCCGGCTGGCCCGGCCCAGATTTTCTGTGACGATCTGCCCCGGGATCATGCCGAGCAGCGGCGCGTCGCCCAGCGCGAGCTTCTCCACGGTCAGCGCCGGAAGGTGGAAGGTATCCGTCACTCCCGCGAGGATATCCGGGTCGACCACCGGTTCCTCCAGCGCCACCTCGCCGCCGTCATAGACCTGCGCGCCCCGCTTGAAGACCCGCTCCACGTTCACGTCGCGGAGATTGTCCAGCACCACGAAGTCCGCCAGATACCCCGGCGCGATGGCGCCCTTGTTGTTGAGCAGGAAGTACCGCGCGGCATAGTGGCTGGCGACCTTGATGGTCAGGATGGGGTCTGCCCCCAGCCGGATAGCCTTGCGCACGATATAGTCGATATGCCCCTTGTGCAGCAGGTCGTAGGGGTGCTTATCGTCGGTGGAGAACATGCAGCGGTGAGCGTACTGCGGGGTGAGCAGCGGCATCAGCGCCTCGAGGTTCTGGGCTGCGGTGCCGTCGCGGATCATGATGAACTGACCCGTGCGCAGCTTCTCGATGGCATTGTCGAAGGTGTCGCACTCATGGTCGGAGTACACGCCCGCAGAGGTATAGGCGCTCAGCTCCCTGCCGGAGAGCCCCGGCGCATGACCGTCGATCTTCTTGTGATGCGCCTGAGAGACGACAATCTTCTCGATGGTCGCCCGGTCGCCGCCGATCACGCCGGGATAGTTCATCATCTCGGCGAGGCCCAGCACCCGCGGGTGATCGAAATAGGCGTTGATATCCCGCCAGCTCAGCACCGCGCCGCTCTCCTCGGAGGCCGTGGCAGGCACGCAGGAGGGCAGCATGAAGTGCACGTCCAGCGGCAGGCCGTCGGAGGCGCTCATCATGTAGTCAATGCCGGCAGTGCCGCAGACATTGGCGATCTCATGGGGATCGGTGATGACCGTCGTGGTGCCGTGGGGGATCACCGCCCGGGCAAACTGCGACGGAGAGACCAGCGAGCTCTCCAGATGAATGTGCGCGTCGATGAAGCCCGGCGCGACGATCTTCCCGGTCACGTCGATCTCTGTTTCGCCGCTGTACTCGCCCATGCCCACGACCAGCCCGTTGGCCACCGCAATGTCGCCATGGCAGACCTCATTGGAGAACACGTTGATGTAGTCGGCGTTCTTGAGCACCAGATCGGCCTTCTCCTCGCCCAGCGCCACGCGCACCAGACGCTGCTTGCGCCGCACCTTCACGGCGATCCGCTCCGCGCGGGTCTTCACCTCGGACATGGTACATGCTCCTCTCCGCTTTTGTCTATTGTACCATATCACCGGCAAAAGAAAAAGTGGCTTTCGCCACTTTATTCGGTTTCCATCTCAGGGATGTGTCTCATCGTCAGCCACTCCGCGTATGCCTGCCATTCGTCCAATAAACCCCATGTTTCCAATCTTGACCGCCATTCCTCGGTCAGCGCCTCGTCTGGAGGATTGAGCCGTTCAACCATCACCTCCGTGAAAGGCGGCGTGCCCATATACCGACTCTCCCAGCCCTCCGGCAGACCCTTGATAATCCGGTTCACCGGCATCACCGCCACATAAAAGTCGTTTCCCTCCACGTCAAACAGGACATCAATGTACGCATAACCAAGGTCATCAAAGTAGTAGAGCTGGTTCGTCTGATTTACCATCTGATCGGATGCCGCTGGAAGCCGCAGGCGCGTGGTGGAGCTCCAGAGGTACAAATCACCCGTCTGCGCGTCAAAGTAGGTATTGGGAATCTGCGCATACCCGTCCTTGATCGTCCAGATCGTCTGAGTACCAAAAAAATCTTTCCGAACAACCTCAACGCTGTAGTTCTCCTCGGCGGTCAGGACAACATCGGCTTCAAAATAGTACAGCCACAGGCGCTGACCCACGACCACCAGCACCGCGCTGATCGCCACGCCCAGCAGCACCAGCAGCGCCCGGCGCAGCATTCTGTGCCGCCGGAGCTTTTTCACCAGCTTCTCCGCCTGAGCCTGCGGAGCCTCGGTTTTCACCTCCTGCCGCATCTCATCAAACATCTCCCGGCAGGGTTCGCATTCATCTATGTGCTCATCCACCATGGCGCGGCTCTTCTCGCTGGCGGTGCCGTCCGCCACAAGGGGCATCAGGTCGCGCACGATATCGCATTCATGTTTCATGGTCTTCCTCCTTCATCATGTGACTGAGCTGCTGCCTGCCCCTGTAGTAGATCGTCCGCGCCCATGTGGCGGGCTTGCCGAACAGCGCGCCGATCTCCTCGTGGCTCAGATCGCCGAAGGTGCGCAGCGTGACCACCTCGCGATAGGGCTCCGGCAGGCTGTGCAGCAGGCGATGGACGGTCAGACGACGCTCCCGGTCGAGCAGGTCGTCGGTGAAGTCAGCGCTGTCCTCCGGGAGACTCTCCACCGGCACGGGCGGCATCTTGCGGCACCACGAGAAGTACAGCCGCTTGGCAATGCCGCACAGCCACGTCGACGCCCTGCACTGGCCCCGGAAATCCTTCCAGCGCTTTGCCGCCTGATAGAAGGTCTCCTGCGTCAGCTCCTCCGCCAGATGGACGTCGCCCGTCATGTGCGTCAGGAATCGAAGCACCGTCTGGTACTCGTCCCGGCATATTCGTTCCAGATCGTTCACGCCGCTCACCTCCTTTCTGACCGTTAGTCGCAGATCGGGAAAAAATGTGTCATCATCAGCAGAAAAATTTCATCACCCGCGCCGTTTTCCCATATCCTGTGCCGGAGGTGTCCTTATGAGCCTGAGCGAGCTGAAGCAGAAGGACGTCATCAACACCCGGGACGGCCACTGTCTGGGACGGCCGATGGACCTTGAATTCTGCGCGGTGGACGGACGGATCACGGCGCTGGTGGTGCCGGGAGAGTTCAGCCTTGTGGGCATGCTGCGCGGCGAGAAGTGCGGCATCGTGATCCCATGGGAGAACATCTGCAAGATCGGCGACGACGTGATCCTCGTGGACGTGATGGAGATGTGACCGCCGTAAAAAGCGGGAGAGCGACATGCCCTCCCGCTGGGAAATTGCTATTCTTCCAGCTCCTCGATCAGCGCCAGCGACCGGATGCGCCACTGACCGTTTTCCTTGGCGAGTACCGCGCGATAACGGGCGCTGGTCCATTTTGGCGGATAGATGGCGCTGTCGCCCCTCTGCGCGATGGCAGCCTCCGCCTTGTCGCCCTTGATGCGGCCGTCGATGCTGGGAATCCTCTCGGTGATATCCACGCGCACGCTCTCATCCCACGGCCACACCCAGAGGAAGGACATGTTCAGCCGGTGGTCGATGCCGCGGATGTTATATTCCTGATAGGGCGATCCCCCAGCCAGCGTCGTCTGCACCGCCGGGTCGCGCTCGAGGAAGCTCGACTGGAAATACTTCGTCAGCTCCGACGCGTCCTCCTCCATCATCACGACCTGCGCGCGGCGGGCCATGCCGTCCTTTAAGACGATGTAGATGTTGGTGACGTTCATCGCGTAGTAAAAGGCGACGACCATGAGCCCCAGCACCAGACAGACAACCAGCAGGCGCGAGGCGATATGCCAGACAAATCGGCGCAGATATTTCACGGTTCGCGCCTCCTTTCCACTGATAGAACGAGTGAAGAAGCCCTTTTCATCCCGTCAGGCCTGAGCCAGCGCGTCAGTCTCCGCGGCGACCCGCGCTTCCGAGCCAGCCATGGCGCGGATGGTCTTTTCCATCAGCGTCTCCAGCTCCCAGCCGAGCCTTGCCGCACCGTCGCGGATCACGTCACGGGAGCAGCCCGCGGCAAACTTCTTGTCCTTGAACTTCTTTTTGAGGCTGGAGACCTCCATGTCCGCGCAGGACTTGGAGGGCCGCATCCTCGCCGCGGCGCCGATCAGGCCCGTCAGCTCGTCCGCGGCGAAAAGAATCTTCTCCATGGGATGCTCCGGCTCCACATCGGCGCACAGGCCGTAGCCATGGCTGCACACCGCGTGAATGAACTCCGGCGTCGCGCCCGCCTCTTCCAGCAGGGACACGCAGCGCACGCAGTGCTCCTCAGGCCACTGCTCAAAGTCGATATCGTGCAGAAGGCCTACCAGCGCCCAGAAGTCTGCGTTATCGCCATAGCCCTGATCCTCAGCGTACCAGCGCATCACCGCCTCGACGGTCAGCGCGTGCTGGATGTGGAAGTGCTCCTTGTTGTACTTCGTCAGGGCCGCAATCGCCTGTTCGCGGTTCAGTCCGGCGTTCATAAAAGGCTCCTTTCCATAAGCAGCTTATAAGAGTTTGATGAGCATTGTCCGCTGCTCATCCATCTCGATGACCAGCAGGCCGTCCTTCTCAAGCTGCTTCATCACATCAGAGAAGCGCTTGAAGCCGATGGTGCGCTCATTGAAGTCCGGGTAGGTGGTCAGGATATCCGCCTTGAGGATCGACGGATTAACGCGATCGAAGCCGCCCTCCTTGTAGGCCTGGAGCTGGGCGGCGAAGCCCTCGCGCCAGTTCTCCCGGGTGAGCTGAGGCACCTGCTCGCCATCCGTCGCGGCATTCAGGCTGACCATGACGTTGAAGTTGTCGTTCGTGACGTGGATATCCCCGAACCGGGCAGCCAGCTTCGCCAGCAGCTTGTAGAACGTCGCGCAGCCGTAGCCCTTCTCGTTGAAATCAGGCCGCAGGCGCAGCAGCACGCCCTTGAGCTCGCTGGCGTACATCTCGTCTGCGTCGGAGGACTCCTCGAGGATGGAGCAGATCAGCTTGTTCAGCTCGGCCTCGTCCTTCATCTCCTCGGAGGCCGCGCCGCCCTGTCTGCCCTGACGCTTCGGCGCCTTGGTCGCCGCCGACCTGCCGCCCACGCTCTCAAGGAACTGGAACTCATTGCAGGCGTTGATGAAGATGTTGCTCGCGGCCTCGCTTCGGCTGATGCCCAGCACGAACTTGCCCATGGTCTTGAGCCGACCCACCAGCGGCACATAGTCGCTGTCGCCGGAGACGATGCAGAAGCTGTCGATCA
>JAFLST010000018.1 GCA_022510815.1 Christensenellaceae bacterium
GCGGATGTTGCGGCCCTCGCGGCCGATGATGCGGCCCTTCATATCGTCGTTGGGCAGGGCGATGACGGAGACGGTGGACTCGGCCACATGATCCGCCGCGCACTTCTGAATCGCCAGCGCGATGATGTTGCGGGCCTTCTTTTCGCCCTCCTCCTTGGCGCGGGCTTCAATGTCCCGCACGGAGGCAGCGGCGTCATGGAACGCGTCCTTCTGCACCCGCTCGATGATGACCTGCTTGGCCTCATCCTGCGTCATGGAAGCGATGCGCTCCAGCTCGACGACCTGCCGGTTGTGGAGCTCCTCGGTTTCCTCCTGCAGCTTCTGGATGTCAGCCGTCTTCTTGTTCAGGCTCTCCTCGCGGGCCTCGAGGCTGTCAGCGCGCTTGTCCAGCGATTCCTCCCGCTGGATCAGGCGACGCTCACTGCGCTGCACCTCGTTGCGGCGCTCACGCATCTCACGGTCGTTTTCCGCCTTTTCGCGGTCGTTTTCCGCCTTGGCCTTCAGGATCTCCTCCTTGGCTTCCAGCACCTTTTCCTTCTTGTATTCGTCCGCCTTGCGCACGGCATCGTCGTAGAGATGCTTGGCGTAATCCTCAGTGCGGCCAATCTTCTTCTCCACGCCGTCCTTGCGGTAGATGTATCCGACCAGCGCGCCGATGGCAGCGGCCAGAACGATCAGCAGAATACTCAGCCAGAGTGGCATACCTGTGTTCCCTCCTTTTCTTTCAAAGTATCCATTACATTATTCAGAGCGCGGCGCAAAAAAAGCCGCGATGAGGCGCGCCCGCTCGCCGCCCAACGGACGGGAAAAGGCCTGCCTCCCACGGCTGACGCTGTTTCAATATACCGCGCGGAAACGCCCAAGGGCATGCGACGCACACCCCCGCGACGCTATAAACCGATCTCTTCCGGCAAAGGGGTCTGATACGCCCCTTCGCGCTTCACAAAAACCACTGCGCGACCGGGAAAAACGCCCTGCGACGCGCCGAAGAAAGCCCTTGCTTCCTTCCGATGCAATTCCTATGCAGCCAGCCGTCCGCTTGAAGCGCGGAGAGCCGCCGAAAAATGACGCGCAGGCAAGCTAAACCGCCGCCCGAGCGATGGCGTGATGAACACGGGTCTATCGAAAACAGCCTGCGAACCGTTCGTGAAAGAACGGCCGGACAGCCGATCATTTCCTATTGTAACGGTCAAAGGGCAATCTGTCAAGCGCCGCACAGAAAAAGGACAATATTTTGTGCATATTTGCCCTGTAAACCTTCCCGCTTTCGGCTGGACAAGGCCGGAAAAGGCGAGTATAATCATGATGGGTATACATGCCCGGCACATCTCGGATGAGGAAGTGGAAGCACCATGAGACGACTGTTGGCACTGATCGTGCTGCTGATTCTGATTGGCTCAACGGCGGCTGCGGAATCGTGGCAGCCCCTGCCCTTAGGCGGGCCCGCGCCCTATGGGCCCGTGGAGGGCGCGCTGTCGGAGGACGGACTGAGTTACGACGACGGCACGCTTTCGGTGCGTATCGAGAAGGATTTTCTCAACGATACGAACGTCTATTATATCTATGTGACCATCACCGATCCTTCCCAGCTCCGCACGGCTGTCGCCGGCAATCCCTCCGGCAAGACAACCCGCAGGGCCACCCTGATGGCCGAGGAGAACAACGCGGTGCTGGCCTTCAACGGCGATTTTTACAGCTACAACTCGAAATCGCCGGGCATCGTCTACCGCAGCGGCGAGCGCATCCGCTACAATCCCACGGCGAACTACGATCAGCTCTTCATCGACAGCGACGCCAACCTCACCCCGATCGCGTGGCCTACGGATCTGAAGCGCGGCTTCGCCTCTTACGCACAGGAGCGCTTCGACGCCTATCTGGCCGACCACGAGCTCCGGGAGGCATTCTGCTTCGGCCCGGCGCTGATCGTCGACGGCGAGGTGCAGACGTTCAAGTACACGGAAAAGAATTCCTGCGGCTATCCCACGGCGGATCAGCGGCTGGTCTTCTGCCAGCTGGACACCCTGTCATACCTGTTCATTGCCTGCGAGGGCGAGAATCAGCTCGGCAAGCAGAGGGGATTGAGCGTCCCGGAGATGACGGAGCTCTGCCTCCAGAAGGGCGCTGTGCAGGCCTATAACATGGACGGCGGCAATTCCACCTCCATCATCCTGTGCGGCATGCGCATCAACGGCTACAACGAAGTGAAAAGCTCCGTCAAGGAACGCGAGATTAAAGACATCATTTATTTCGCCACCCTGCGCGGCGAATGACACTCACTGAAATCGGAGGTACCGAAGCGATGAAAACCATGATGAAGATCATTCTGGCGCTCCTGTGCGTGGCGCTGCCGCTGGCGGCTGTGGCGGAGGACGCCGCGCGGGTGATGCCGGAGCCCTATGCCTCGGCTGTCTTTACCGATCCGTCCGAAATCCCCTACCCCGCCGAGCGCGACGAAAACGGCTACCTGCTCCCGGGCGCCAGCACCACCTCCATGCGGCTGGTCGACGAGGAGACCGGCGAGATGGAGAGCTACGCCACCGAGGGCGAGTTCGTCTATGAGAACCCCGCGCTGGGCCTGTGGGCTTATCTCTCCCCCACCGTGCAGGTGGAGATCATTCGCTACAACGGCAATTGGGACGACTTCGAGCAGCTCTGGTTCGTCGCCGATGTGCGCTTCGACACGGAGACGGAGAGCTTCGCGCGGCACACATATTATCTGGAGGACGCTACGGGCATGGACGTCCTCGGCCTCAACAAGGACGGCGTCACGCGCGGCAAGAAGAATCAGGCCATCTGGCCCAAGACCCTCGCGCAGGCCGACCGGATGGTCATCGCGGTCAACGGCGACTTCTACCTCGGCCGCGTCAACCAGGATCATAATACCGGCAGCATCCTGCGTCAGGGACAGGTGCTCTACGAATACAACCCGAGAAAGGGTCTGAGCTTCCCCAATCTGGACAGCGCGGCCCTCTACCCGGACGGCAGCATGAAGGTCTTCGACGCCGCGGAGACCACCGCCGCCGAGCAGCTCGAGCAGGGCGCGGTCAACATGCTCTCCTTCGGCCCGTGGCTGGTTCGCGACGGCGAGCTGCGCGACTACACCGGCAATCTCTACGACCACCGCGATCCCCGGCTGGCTGTCGGCATGGCGGAGCCCGGACACTACATCTTCATCGACTGCGAGGGCCACATCCCCAATAACGGCCCGAAGGGCCTGACCCTCAACGAGCTGGGCGCGCTGCTGTACTACCACGGCGCGAACGAGGCCATCAATCTGGACGGCGGCAACACCTCGGTGCTGATCTTCATGGGCGAAAAGCTCAACCGTACCGGCAAGGTGACCATCATCACCACGCCGCGCAATCAGAACGAGCTCTTCGGCGTGGGCACGTCCGAGCTGGTGCGCACCGACTGGGCCAACGGCGACCCGAAGAAGAAGTAAGCCGTGACGCAGCTTCCTCGAAAGGAGATGATGCCGATGCGGATCAAGTGGGCTGTGGCGGCGCTGCTTTGCCTGCTGCTGGCGCTGCCTGCCATGGCGGAGGAAGGCAGCCTCTCCGTGCTGGGCGTGGACGTTCCGCAGGGAGCGGTCACCGTTGATCTGACGTCCCTGACCAAGGTCACGAAAAAGCAGGCGCAGGAGCTGAGCAAAGCCCTCGGCGTGCTGCCGGACGCGGCTGAGGTCGATCTGCGCGGCGTGACCGTTGACCGCGGCGGTCAGAGCGAGCTGCTTGCGGCGCATCCGGGCGTGCATTTCCTGTGGGAGGTCTCCCTCGCCGGAGTCCTCGTGGACGGCGACGCGACCGAGCTGAACATCGACGAGCTTGGCATCAGCGCAAAGACGGAGCTCAAGGAGATTCGCGCCGCCATCGCCTGTCTGCCGAAGCTGGAGCATGTCACAATGTACAGCTTGATCTATGCCAAGAACACCATGGAAAAGCTGCTGGCGGACTACCCGGACGTCCAGTTTGACTGGAGCATCCACTGGAACATCTGCAGCGGCCGCGTGGTGAACCTGCGCACTGACGCTACGGCGTTCTCCACCCTCAAGGGCCGTCAGGACCCGCGCTACACCGCCAGCCAGATCATGGACTACCTCCAATACACGCCCGATCTGCTGGCCATCGACGTGGGACACAACAACGTCTCCGACCTGTCCTTCCTCGCCAACTGGCCGGGACTGCGGCGGCTCATCTGCATCGACAGCAAGAAGCCCGTCACCGATATCAGCGTGATGGCCGACCTGCCGGACCTCGAGTATGTCGAGCTGTTCATGCAGAACATCACCGATCTCTCGCCGCTGGCGAACCACACAAAGCTCCTCGACCTGAACCTGTGTCACAACAGCATCGAGGACTTTTCTCCGCTCTATTCCTGCACCAGTCTGGAACGCCTGTACATCTCCAACAACCCCGGCCTGAACGACGAGGCCATCGCGGCGCTGCAGGCGGCCCTGCCGAACTGCCTGATCGAGACGGAGGTCTGGGGCTCCACCGACGCGGGCTGGCGGGAGCATCCACGGTACTTCACGATGTATCAGAGCTTTGAGGACAATACCTACTATCCCTTTGAGGACGCGGAATAACCACCCGACCGAAAGGAGCATTCCCATGCGCAAGACGCCGCAGGGCCCCTTCACCCCCGACTGGCTGGCCGACCCGGAAATCTTCTCCGTGAACGCGCTGCCGCCCTTCTCCGACCACGAGATTTATGCCAGTCTTGAGGAAGCGGACGCTGGAGCCTCCTCGCTGGTGCGCTCGCTGGACGGGACGTGGCGCGCGCATTTCGCCCTGAACCCCGATGGCACGCCGGACAGCCTGCTGAGCGACGGCTCCGGCGACGGGGAGCTGACGGCCATCAGCGTGCCCTGCGAGTTCCAGCTCGTTAATCCCGAGTGGGACCCGCCGCACTATGTCAACACCCAGTATCCGTGGGACGGTCACGAGGCGCTCGAAGCCCCGCAGGTCTCGAAGGAGTACAACCCGACCGTCACGGCGATCCGCGTATTCGAGCTGTCTGCGGAGGACGTCGGCAACCCGGATCAGGATATTGTGCTGACCTTCGGCGGCGTGGAGGCGGCAGTGGCCGTGTACATGAACGGCGCCTTCGTCGGCTATGCGGAGGACAGCTTCACGCCCCATCACTTCGATGTGACGAAGTTTGTCAAGCCCGGCGAGAACCGGTTGGTCGCCCGGGTATTCAAGCGCTGCTCGGGCTCGTGGCTGGAGGATCAGGATTTCTGGCGGTTCAGCGGCATCCACCGCAGCGTCACGCTGTCCTTCTGGCCGAAGGTGCATCTGCTCGACCTGCGCGTCCAGACCCCGCTCACGGACAACTACACCAAGGCCGGGCTGTGGGCCGGGCTGAACATCCACGGTTGTCTGAACGGCACGGTTGAGCTGGCTCTGACGGCTGAAGACGGCATGGTTCTCCTGCGGCAGGAAAAGGCTCCGGTCGGCGCGCAGCTCATTTTCTGCGAGCCTGAGATTCCGGGCGTGAAGCTCTGGTCGGCAGAGGAGCCCAACCTCTACGCGCTGACCGTCACGCTCAGGGACGCGGCTGGCGAGACCGTGGAGGTCGCCCGCACGATGGTAGGCTTCCGGCAGTTCGAGATGATCGACAAGATCATGTGCCTGAACGGCAAGCGCATCGTCTTCCACGGCGTGAACCGCCACGAGTTCGACTGCGACCGGGGCCGCGTGATGACCGAGGAGCTGCTGCTGCAGGACATCCGCGACATGAAGAGCCTCAACGTCAACGCCGTACGCACCTGCCATTATCCGAACACCTCGCTGTTCTACAGGCTGTGCGATCGGTACGGCCTCTACGTCATCGACGAGACGAACATCGAGAGTCACGGCTCTTGGGCCCCGCTGCACCACTGGTATGTCCCCGGAGACAAGCCCGAGTGGCGTGAGGCGGTGCTCTGCCGCGGCCGGGCCATGATGGAGCGGGACAAGAACCACGCCTGCATCCTCCTGTGGAGCTGCGGCAACGAGAGCTATGGCGGCTCGAATCTCAAGGCCCTCAGCGATATGTTCCGCGCCGAGGACCCGACCCGGCTGGTGCACTACGAGGGCGTGGCCAATGACCGCCGCTATCCCGATACCACCGATGTTTGCAGCCGGATGTACGCCAAGGTGGCGGATATCGAGAGCTACCTGCAGGGCAACCCCGACAAACCCTTCATCAACTGCGAATACACCCACGCCATGGGTAACTCCTGCGGCGGCATGCACCTCTATGCCGAGCTGGAGGACAAGTACCCCCTGTATCAGGGCGGCTTCATCTGGGACTACGTCGATCAGGCGCTGCGCACCACGGCTCCCAACGGTCACGAGCGGCTGGCCTATGGCGGCGATTTCGGCGACAAGCCCACGGACTGGCAGTTCAATACCAATGGCATCATCCTCGGCGACAGGACGTTCACGCCCAAGTGTCAGGAGGTACGCCATGTTTTCCGCGACGTGTGGCTCAAGCCCGGCAAGACCGGCGTGACCGTCACCAACCGCCGCGTGTTCGCGCCCGTGAAGGACTGCGACATCCGCTGGACGGTGGAGTGCGACCGCATGCCCGTCAAGGCCGGCGAGGTGATGCTGCCGGAGGTTCCGGCGGGCGAATCCCTGCACATGAACCTGCCCTACGGCAAGCTGCCCGAGGAGGGGCAGGTGGTGCTTACCTGCTTCCTCGTGCTCCGGGAACAGAGCGGCCTGCTGCCCGCGGGCACGGTGCTCTCGCAGGGCCAGACAGTGTTCGGCGAGACGGTGGTCGAGGAACTGCCGGACAACGCGGGCTGGCCTGTGGTGGGCGACAGCAACATCGGCCTGCGGGGCGACGGACTGGGCGCGCTGCTGGAACGCGGCGCCGGGCTCATCTCCTTCCGCGACAGGGCCGGGCATGAGACGATGCTGCGCGCGCCGCAGCTCTCCCTGTTCCGCGCGCCGACGGACAACGACCGGGGCAACCGCAACGCCCTCAAGCAGGGGATCTGGCACATGGTCAGCCGCTATAGCTGGACCACCGGCGCGAAGGCCGATATCCGCGAGGGACGCACCGATGTGACCTATCACTACCATAACGCCCTGCTGCCGGAGCTCGATCTGCCGGTGACCTACACATGGCGGCGCAGCGACGAGCTGGAGATCACCGTGAGCTGGCCGGGCGTGGCGAATCAGCCTGACCTGCCCGCGCTGGGCCTATCCTTCCAGCTCGGTCCGCGGCTTAACACCGTGCGCTACTATGGCCTCGGCCCCGACGAGAGCTACGTCGACCGCTGCACGGGCGCGCTGCTGGGCTGGCACAGCTACCCGGTCAGCGAAGGCCTGACCCGCTACGAGTTCCCGCAGGAGAGCGGCAACCGCATGGGCGTGCAGGTGATGACCATCACCGGCGCGGACGGCCACGGCATTGAGATTTCCGGCAGCAGCCTCGAGATCAGCGTCTCGCCCTACCTGCCCGAGGAGGTGGCGGCGGCCTATCACTACGAGGAGCTGCAGGGCTCCTGCCGCACGGTGCTCGACGTGGCGCTGTTCCGCAAGGGCGTGGGCGGCGACGACAGCTGGGGCGCGCCGGTGCTGCCGCAGTACAGATATCCGTCCGATCAGCCGTATACGCTGACCTTCAAGCTGCGGGCTATCTAAGAAATCAAATGTAAGAGGAAAAAAATGAATAGATTGGAAAGAATCACAAGCGCCTTTGTAGAGGAAAGCAAGGCGATTTTGGGCGATCTTCTTGTTGGTGTGTACCTTCATGGCTCCGCGGTGATGGGGTGCTTTCATGAGCGGAAAAGTGACGTCGACTTGCTGGTCGTCGTCAACGAGACGCTCGAAGATGAGCTGAAAAGGCGATTCATGGATATGGTTGTAAGGCTGAACGCGGATGCTCCGGTCAAGGGGATTGAGATGAGCATCGTAAGGAAAGCCGTGTGCAAACCCTTTGTTTATCCGACGCCGTTTGAGCTGCATTTTTCCGTCGGCCACCTGGATTGGTATCGGGCGAATCCAACGGATTACATTGCCAAAATGAAGGGCGAAGACCGTGATTTGGCGGCGCATTTTACGATTATCTATCATAGAGGGCTATGCCTTTATGGCGAAGCGATCACGAATGTCTTTGAGAAGGTCAGCAGAGAGCATTATCTGGATAGCATTTTAACGGATGTGGGGGATGCGGAAGCAGATATCGTAACGAATCCTGTCTATACGATCCTCAATCTTTGCAGAGTGCTTGCTTATCAGCGGGAAGGGCTCATTTTGTCCAAGAAAGAGGGCGGAGAGTGGGGATTGAAACATCTGCCCAAGCAATACCATGCGCTGATCCTGCAGGCGCTGAGCGCATACGCGGCGGACGAAGAGAAGGAATGGAACGCGATGAACGCCGCAGACTATGCGCGGTATATGCTTGAGGAACTATGGGTCAGATAAATAAAGGGACATGGCCGTTCATCGCGGGCCATGTCCCTGTTTGTCAGGCTTTGTATTTCTGGACGTCGATCACGCCGTTGATCATGTGGGGATTGTAATAGACGGCCTGCCCTTGGGGCGGGGCGGGGGAGGCTTCGTTCTCCTTGAATAGCAGTCCATAGAGCATGTTGCCCAGATCGACGTCGCCCTGGGAGCGGATGACCGGGCTGATCTCGTCCATGTCGAAGCTGTCGACCAGCTTCAGGCTGGTAACCGGGCAGTCCGTCAGGCCAAAGCAGGGCTGCCGGAAGCACACCCCCTTGCGCAGCCTGCGCAGGATCATGCTGTACTGCTTGCCGGGGTTGGGCTCGTCGTCGTGCAGCCCCGTCATCTCGAAGTGGAACGCAATGCCGTAGCGGACGTTGCGCAGCGCCATGGCAAAACGCCGCATCCTCCCGGCGGACAGATTATCCGACTCCTCACGGCGCGGAACGTTCTGAAACTTGATCGCGTTGAACACGACGATCTGATCGATGACATACCGGATGGCAGGCTTCCAATAGACCGATTTCAGCATGCCTTCCAGCGCGCCGGGTGTCGGCACGTCATAACTGATGCGCTCCGTGCTGATCTCCGGTCTTGTAAAACAGGCGTAAGGGCCCTCGGCGATCACCTTGAAGCCGTATCCCATGGCTGGCGCCTCCTTGCGTGGGTCGTTCGGGGGTGTCGGTCGTGAATGCACGGCTGTGCGGAGCAAGCGTCGGTCAGAAAAAGAACGAGATTTATTCTTTTTCTTCACGCCGCAGGTCCTTTCCTCTTTTTTTCGGCGCCATTTCAAGATAACAGCCGTTTTTTGCTGCAGCCCTTTTGACGATGCCCCTTTACGAAAGGGGCCCGATGTGCTATTCTTGCACTATCGGGAACACAAGGAGGCTTGCTCATGAAGACGCCCTTCAAACGGATCATCGCTGCCTGCGCGGCGCTGGCATGGGCCTGCGGCTTTTCCGCGCTGGCGGAGGAGCCGCTGCCGGACTATCCCTATTCCTTCTCCGGCTCTGTCGTCGCGTCCTATGAGTCGCCGACCCTGCGGTACACCGTCGAATCCTTTGATTATGAGGACGCGGCCTGCTATGTTGCCAAGCTGTGGATGGCTGACCCGGGCCGCCAGATCAGGAAGGGCACAGCCAACTGGGAGACTGACCTCGAGCTGCCCTCCGAGATGGCGGAGGACGTGCTCGGCGCGGCGCTGGTGATCAACGGCAGCGGCTACGTCAGCCCGCAATTTCCGTGGATTCCCGAGAACTACCCCGGCGTGAGCGAGGACTATCATTACACGCCCCTCGGCAGCCTGACCATCACCGACGGCGAGGTATTCCGCAACCTGCCGGGCGTCCCCTTCTATGGCCTGACGCTGCAGGCAGACGGCCTGCACATGCACGTTGCGGAGGACAATGAGGACGTTCTGGCCCAGAACCCCACCCAGACATGGTCGTTCTACATCGAGTGCCCGGTCATCCGGGATCACGCGTCCATCCTTGACCCGGACTGGCGCTTTACGAGCAGCCGCGCCATCCGAACCATCGTCGCCAAAATGGACGCAAACAACTACATCACCGTCACCGTCACGGGCAAGCCCCGGGGCCTGACCATGGCCCAGTGCGTGGCGATGCTGCAGACGCTCTTTGATCCCGAATGGGCCTACAATCTGGACGGCGGGCCCTCCTCAGCGCTGCTGGCGCGCGGCGCAGAGGAAACGGCGCTGACCATCCTCCACGGCAACAAAACCAAGGATACCGACGTCATGGCGTTCATCGAACTGCCGGGCGGAGAATAAGCACAGATTAAAGGAGGTCATCCCATGTCCAAGGTTCTTCTGCTCAACGGCAGCCCCCGGGCGAATGGCTGCACCTATACCGCGCTGATGGAGATCGCGGGCGAACTGAACAAAGCCGGCATCGAGACCGAGCTGATCCATATCGGCCATAGCCCCGTCCGCGGCTGCATCGCCTGCGGCTACTGCTACACTCACCCGGAGTGCGCCATCGACGACGAGGTCAACGAGATCGCCCCGAAGCTCGCCGAATGCGCCGGTCTGGTCATCGGTTCCCCGGTATACTACGCCTCGGCCAACAGCACCGCCACGGCCTTCCTCGACCGGCTGTTCTATTCCAAGCACACCGACATGACCATGAAGGTCGGTGCGGCGGTGGTCTCCTGCCGCCGGGGCGGAGCCAGCGCGACCTTTGACCAGCTCAACAAGTACTTCACCATCAGCGGCATGCCTGTGGTCTCCAGCCAGTACTGGAACAGCATTCACGGCAACACTGCCGCAGAGGCGAAGCAGGATCTGGAGGGCATGCAGGTCATGCGCACGCTGGGCCGCAACATGGCGTTCCTCATCAAGTCCATCGAGCTGGGCCGGGAGCAGTTCGGCCTGCCGGAGAAGGAGCCTCGAGTCGGCACCAACTTCATCCGGTGAGAAGCATAGGAAAACCGGCTGGCACAGACCAGCCGGTTTTTTTACGTCCTTCGCGTCACAGGAAAAAGCATGTTCAACTGATAGGGGCCCAGCGGCACCTCCGGCGAAAAGCGCTCGATGGCCGCATACCCCGGCTCGCACGCGAAGGTTTCCGGCTCGATCAGCGACGCATGCCCGGATTCCGGCAGCCATTCGCCCCAGAACGCTCCGCACAGCCGCTCATAAGCCGCAAAACGCTCCGTTTCCGCGCCGCACCCGCCTTCAAACCGCGCGTAGGTCTGCGGCTTCAGGATCAGCTCCTCGGAGACGCCCGCCTGTGCGCCGCTTCTGTTCTCGCACGCGATATGATAGGAGAAGGTCTTTGCCTGCATATCGCAGCGATAGCAGAAAAGACCCACCGCTTCCTCGCACCCGCAGCGCTCCTTGAGCCGCGCGATCTCGCCGTTTTCCAGCGCCCGCCGCCAGAAGCCGAACTGCATGTCGAGGTTGTTCTCCCATGGCATCTCTATTCCCACAGCCAGATATCGCTTCTCCGGCAGGGTCACCAGTCCACGGAACGCGCCGTTCACAGCACCAGCTCCTTGAGTTTGTCGAGGAACGCCTCCTCGCCGAAGGTGTTGATCTTAAAGAACATCGCCTGACTGCCGCCGGAGGTGATCGCCGAGAGGTGCACCGGGCCGTCCCCGGCCTGAAAGAGCGTCACGTTCATGCTGACCCGGTTGTTGCCCAGCCAGCTATACCGCTCGAAGACGCGCACGCTGACCCGCGCGCTGCCCTCGATGAAGTCGCTTGCGTCCTCCAGCGACGCGGACAGGCTGCCATTCAAAACGCCTCGCTCAATCCGCTGCAGCACATCGTCAAACCTGCCGTGCAAAGCTTTTTCCAGCTTGGCCATGACCATCCCTCCTTACGGGGATATCATAGCATACCGGGCATCCCCGCGCCATCGGAACCCGCCCAATCAGGCGTTTGAGCGGCTCAATTCCGCTTTTGGCAGGCTGAAACCGCACGCGCCGCGGCTGGTCACTCTTCCCTCCAGATGTAGGTTCTTCGCCGCCCCGCCGCGTCCACCGTCGACACGCAAGCATCGCCCCGGCCATCCGGCAGGATGCAGAACATCGGCAGCTCCGGCTGACGGACGCTCCGGCCAAAGGAGAACTCCACATGAATGCCCTGCGGGGTCAGCCGCCCGGCGCTCCAGCTCTCCAGCACGTCCATGGCGCGCTCCACCTTCGGGAAGGCCGGATGCGTGGCCTGAAAGTCCGTCAGCAGCATGAAGCCGGTCAGCGGGTCATAATTTCCCTCGAGGAGCGTTTCGTCCTGCTCGCAGGGGCAGATCACGGTCATATCCTCGGTGTTCAGGCGGCTCCGGGTGACCATCAGCGCCTCGGGGCTGATATCCACGCCCAGCACCCGGCACCCCAGCGCCTGTGCCGCCGCCAGCGTTGTTCCGCTGCCGCAGCACAGATCACACACCATATCCCCCGGCTCCACCAGCGGCCTGAGCAGCCTGTCCAGCAGCCGCAGGGGCTTCTGTGTCGTGTAGCCGGTGCGCTCCGGGTCCTTCTGCTGCAGGTGACTAATGTCCGTCCACACGTCGCCGGGATAGACAGGCTCGTCGTCGTAGTAGCGGTATTCCTTGCCGGCTGACATGATCGACCGATAGGCGCGGCCCTCCTCGTCCACGGCGCGGCGCATGTGGTTCCGACGGTTCTCCGCGCGGTCCAGCGGCACCTTGCGCAGGTCAAAGCGATACTTCTTCGTCCGCCCGTAGAGCAGGATGACGTCATGCTTGCGGCTGAAATACCGTCTCGCCCGACCGCCGCTCTCATAGGCCCAGATCACCTCGTTGAGGAACATCTCCTCGCCGAAGATCTCGTCGCACAGCACCCGGGCATAGGCCGAGACACGCCAGTCGAGGTGCAGGCAGAACACGCCCGTGTCCTTGAGCAGCCGGTGCGCCTGCCGGATGAGCGCCTCAAGCATGGTCAGGTAGTCCTGCCGGGACTCAAACCGGTCGTCGTAGGCCGGGTATTCCGGCGCGGGACGGCCCGTTCTCCAGCCCGGCGCGCCAAACCTGCGCCTGCGGACAAAGCGCTCGCCCGTCATGAACGGCGGGTCGATGTACACGCACTGAACCTGCCCGTCATAGGCCCGCAGCTCCGGCGCGTCCGCCGCAGCGTCCAGACACATCAGGAGGCTCCGTCCCCTGCCGGACGTCTCCCGGAGGATGTTCACCTGCTCAAACACGCCCCGCACCTCCTTTTATCCAAATCGCCGCTGCAGTGCCCGCAGCTCGTCCTGCTCCTCCGTCAGCCGCCGCAGGAAGGCCTGCTGGGTTTCATCCTCCATGAGGGCCTGTCCTGCCTGCCGCACCGCCTCGACGAACGCGTCCGACAGCCCGCGCACTCCCTGCGCCGCCAGCGGACAGACTGCTCTCGCCCGCGCGTCCATGGCGACCTTCACGCCCTCCGCCCGCAGCACCGGCAGCAGCGGAAACAGCCTGCACGAGAGCGGTCTTTCGCCCCGGTCGCAGCTCCCCGCGCACACCACCAGCGGACCTGTCGCCGTCTCCAGCAGCTCATAGCCCGGCTTGCCCTGATAGTATGCCTCCTCGCCCGGAAAAAGCAGCATGCCCGTCCGTTCTCCCGGCAGCGAACGGCAGCACGCGCCGCCGCAAATCTGCCCGCAATCCACGCGAAGGGGCGTCACATCCCGCAGGATCTCGCGGGCCTGGCCGAGGGAATCGCTCATTCGCTGTCACATCCTGTCGAAAAATCGCTCTTCTTCCATCATTATATAATGAAAAGCCTGAAAAGAAAAGGCCTTGCGGGCCATAGCGCGCCAAAAAACTCATGGGAGGCGTCGGAGCGTCCGCGGGCCCTTCGACTTTCGTACAAAAAACGGACCATATGCGCGACTGTTTTGAATGATTCGCTAAAATCTCCCTGCAGGCATGGGCAGGCTGGCGTCGGACTGACCATGACTGAATCACCCGTAAAAGTGGCAAAGCCGCTTTTGCGACATTGCGGAGACCTCCCGCTTGTGGTACAATACTGGAAACCACCCATGCAGGAGGAAACGCTCATGAGCAAGCTGACCGCCACCGACCGCGGCATCCTGTTTCAGATGCGCGACGAGACCGTGCTGATCGAGCCCTACGGCGAGAACGTCATCCGCGTCCGCGCGTCACGCAACGCCCGCCTCTCCGACGAGCGCTGGACCCTCGAGCCCCCGCGGCCCGATCAGGCGGCGATCACCTGCGACGGAGAGCGCGCCGCCATGCATAATGGCCTCATCTCCTGCGAGGTGTACAAGGTCTGGGGCGGCTGGCAGATGCGCGTGCTGCGCAAGGGCGTCGAGATTCTCCGCACCCGCGAGGAAGGCGACCCCATCCGCAAATATCAGCACACCGAGGGCAATCACTACCGCGTCCGGGCGCTGTTCGAGGCCCGGGAAGGCGAGCGCTTATACGGCCTCGGCCAGGAACAGCAGCCCTTCTTTAACCGCAAGGGATGCTCCTGCGAGCTGATTCACTACAACACCAAGTCCGCCATGCCCGTGGTCTATTCATCGCTGGGCTACGGCTTCCTGTGGAACAACCCCGCGCCGGGGCTGGCGGAGTTCACCAACAACCACACCCTCTGGCAGTGCGACAGCGCCTATCAGGCGGACTACCTGATCTATGCGGGTGAAACGCCCGCCGACGTGATGCGCCTCTACGCCCAGCTCACCGGCTTCTCACCGGAGATGCCCGACTGGGCCGCGGGCTTCTGGCAGTGCAAGCTGCGCTACGAGAGTCAGGACGACCTGCTGGCGGTGGCGAGGGAGTATCACCGCCGGGGCGTGCCGGTGGACGCGATCGTCATCGACTACTTCCACTGGACGGAGCAGGGCAACTGGGAGTTCGACCCCGAGCTGTGGCCCGACCCCAAGGCCATGTGCGATGAGCTCTACGCCATGGGCATCCGCCCGGTGGTGTCCATCTGGCCCACCATCAACCCCGCCAGCCATAACTGGAACGCCATGAATGACGAGAACATGCTCGTCCGCACCGAGAACGGTCAGTACGGCGCGTTCGAGTTCTACGGGCAGCAGACCTTCATCGACCCGACCAACCCGCGTACCCGCGAGTATGTCTGGGAGCAGGTGAAGAAAACCTACTACAGCTACGGCATCCGCACCTTCTGGCTGGATGAAGCGGAGCCGGAGGTACACCCGCAGCAGTTCCAGAACCTGCGCTTTCACATCGGCAACGGCGCGCAGACCGCGCTGCTCTATCCCTACTACTACGCCAAGGCCTTCCATGACGGCCTGAAAGCGGAGGGCGAGCAGGACGTCGTTTCCCTGACCCGCTGCAGCTATCCCGGCAGCCAGAAGTTCGGCGCGGTGGTCTGGAACGGCGACATCCCCTCCACATGGCAGGCGCTCAGGGAGAGCGTCGTCTCGGGTCTGTCCATGGCCATGTGCGGCATCCCGTGGTGGAACAGCGACATCGGCGGCTTCCTGTTCGGCGATGTCGAGAGCGATGATTTCCGCGAGCTGATCGTCCGCTGGTTCCAGTTCGGGCTGTTCTGCCCGGTAATGCGCCTCCACGGCTCCCGCCAGCGCACCAAGGATCAGGTTGACCGCCATCCCGGCGTGAAGGAGCGCTCCGGCGGCGACAACGAGCTGTGGTCCTTCGGTGAGCGCAACTGGCCCATCCTGCGGGATCTGGTGCACCTGCGGGCCCGGCTCAAGCCCTATATCCTCGCCTGCGCCAAGCGGACCGCCGCCACGGGCGAACCGATCATGCGCCCGATGTTCTTCGACTTCCCCGCCGATGACCGCAGCTATGACCTCGCCGATCAGTACATGTTCGGCCCGGACATACTCTTCGCGCCCATCATGGCCCCGGGCCAGACCGACCGCGAGGTCTACCTGCCTGAAGGCCGCTGGATCAGCGTGAACGGCGGCGCGGCCGTCACAGGCGGACAGACCGTCACCTGCCATGCGGAGATCGGCGAGTTTATCGCCTTTGTCCGCGAGGGCGCTGCGGTGCTCGAGGCGTTCCACGGAGGCGACGCATGAGCTGCTCCTCCCGCAAGCCAACCGCTGAACCCATGCTCATGAGACCAATGCACGATATGCTCAGCCGCGCCGCAGGACGGCAGAGCGGTCACATGCCCGGCCACAAGGGACAATCTCCCTTCGGCCCGGTCGACCCCTACGCCCTCGACACCACCGAGCTCCCCGTCACCGACGACCTTTACGCCCCGGAGCGGGGCATCCTCGAGGCCCAGCGGCTCTATGCGCAGGCGGCAGGCGCGGCGGAGACGATCTTCCTGCACAATGGCTCCACCAGCGGCATCCATGCCATGGCGCAGCTCTATGCCCATGAGGGCGATACCGTCATCCTGCCAAGGAACGCGCACCTGTCCGCGGTGAACGGCTGCGTGCTGGGCGGCCTGCGGCCCGTGTGGATTCCCGTGACCCAGACCGCCGACGGCTATTGCTGCATCGCCGAAGCCGACGCGCTGGCGGCTCTCGACGCACACCCCGAGGCAAAGGCCCTGCTGCTGACCCGTCCGGATTACTTCGGCGGCTGTCTGCCGCTGGAGCGGATCATCGCCAAGGCCCACGGCATGGGCATCCGCGTGGTGGTGGACGAGGCCCACGGCGCGCACCTGCCTTGGCTGGGAGGGGTGCCTTCCGCCGGAGCTCTGGGAGCCGACGCATGGGTGCAGTCAACTCACAAGACACTCCCCGGGCTGACGGGCAGCGCGGTGCTGCACCTTCGCAATGCCGCCGACCGCAGCCGCGCCATGACGCTCCTTCGCCGGGAGCAGACCTCCTCGCCGTCCTTCCTGCTGATGCTGTCCATCGACGACGCGCAGGCATGGATGACCAGTCACGGCCCGGAGCGGCTGATGGCTGTCCGGCATGCCGCCGATGAGCTTCGTACCCTGCTTCCTGCCTTGGGCTATGCGGACGCCCATGACGGGTGGCGCGGCACCGGCCTGACCTTCGATCCGACCCGGCTGGTCATTGCCGCGCCGCAGGGGGGCTATGCGCTGGCGAAGGCCATGCAGCGCCATGGCGTGGATGCGGAAATGGCCGATGCTCACCGCGCGGTGCTCATCCTGACCGCCATGGACGATCCCGCCGGTATTCTCCATATAGCCGACATTCTGCGGGACATCCCCGCCGTTCCCCGCGAGCTGCCTGTGACAAACGCCGCGTGGCCCATTCCCCGGCAGGTCATGCCGCTGAGAGCCGCCGCCATGGGGCCGACGGAACAGGTGTCGCTGACCAAGGCGCAGGGGCGCGTCGCCGCGGCGGTCGCGGGCCTGTATCCCCCGGGCGTTCCGCTGGTGTGCCCCGGCGAGGAGATCACCGAAGAAACCATTCACCGACTGCAAGCCGCCGGAAGCCAGCAGCGCTTCGGCGTGGAAGGAGACTGCCTGACGTGCGTTATGACAAGTGTGTGATTTTCGATCTGGACGGTACGCTGACCCGCTCCGAGCAGGGCATCTGGAACAGCGTGCGCTATGTGGCCGAGCAGCTCCATCTGCCCGTGCCGGACGCACCGACCCTGCGCAAGTTCATCGGCCCGCCGCTGGACTACAGCTTCCAGACATGGATGGGCATGACCCCGGAGCAAGCCGATGAGGCGACCCGCATCTACCGCGCCCGCTATCAGGAGGTCGGACTGTTTGAAAACCGGGTCTATCCCGGCATCCGGCGGCTGCTGCGCGGGCTGAAGGCGCAGGGCTGCTGGGTCGGCGTGGCAACGGGCAAGCCGCAGGGCCCCTCCGAGCGCATCATCGAGCATTTCGGACTGGCGCCCTTTGTCGACCGGATCGTCGGCCCCACGGTCAAGATGGGCGCTGAGAAGGACGCGCTGATCCGCAAGGCCCTGCCGGGGGAATACGGCGAGGCATGGATGGTCGGCGACCGCAAGTTCGACGTCGAAGGCGGCAGGGCGGTGGGCATCAGGACCCTTGGCGTGGGCTACGGCTACGGCTCCGAGGAGGAGCTGCGCGCCGCCGGGTGCGACGCCTACGCCGCCACGGTGCAGGACGTGATCGACCTGTTCTGCCCGGAATACAAGGCCGACGGCGCGTTCCTGTCCATGGAGGGCCTCGACGGAAGCGGCAAGACCACCCAGATGGGGCTGCTCACTGAGGCGCTGGATTGCTGGGGCTTCGAGGTTGTCACCAGCCGTGAGCCCGGCGGCTGCAAGGTTGCCGAAGCCATCCGCGGCGTGGTGCTCAGCCGGGAGAACGTGGGCATGACCGACGTCACCGAGGCGCTGCTGTATGCCGCTGCCCGGGCCCAGCATGTGCGGGAGGTCATCCGTCCGGCCATCGCCGCGGGCAAGGTGCTGCTCTGCGACCGCTTTGTCGACTCCTCCGTGGCCTATCAGGGCGGCGGCCGGGAGCTGGGCGTACAGTGGGTTCTCGATATCAACACCCCCGCCGTGGACGGCACGCTGCCGCTGGCAACGGTCTACCTCGACATAGGCCACCGGGAGTCCCTTCGCCGCCGGGCCGCGGCGACGGAGCTCGACCGCCTCGAGATGGAGGGCGACAGCTTCCATGCCCGGACGGAGGCCGCGTATCGGGAGCTGATCGCCCGCGACCCGCAGCGCTTCATCGTCGTTGACGCGACCCGCAGCCCGGAGACCATCGGGCAGGAGATCGCCGACAGGGTGCTGGCGCGGCTGATGGAGGCCGGATTATGAGCGAGCGCATTGTCGTGGGCATGTCCGGCGGGGTCGATTCCGCTGTCTCGGCGCTGCTGCTCAAGCGGCAGGGCTACGACGTGGTCGGCGTGTTCATGAAGAACTGGGAGGAGCAGGATGACGCGGGCGTGTGCACTGCCGAGGCCGACTGGCAGGATGTGCGCGACGTGTGCGATGTGATCGGCATCCCCTATTACGCCGTCAACTTCGCCAGAGAATACTGGGATCGGGTGTTCAGCTACTTCCTCGAGGAGTACCGCGCGGGCCGCACGCCCAACCCGGACGTGCTATGCAACCGGGAGATCAAGTTCAAGGCTTTTCTTGACTTCGCGATGCAGCTCGGCGCGTCGAAGATGGCGACAGGCCACTTTGTCCAGACCAACGAAAGGGGCGACCTGCTGCGCGGCGCCGATCCGAACAAGGATCAGAGCTACTTCCTCTACATGCTCCGTCAGTCCCAGCTCAAGCAGGCGATTTTCCCCGTCGGCGGGCTGACCAAGCAGCAGGTGCGGCAGATCGCGGCGGACGCGGGCCTGCCCGTCAGCGCAAAGAAGGACTCCACCGGCGTGTGCTTCATCGGCGAGCGAAAGTTCAAGCAGTTTCTCGCCACCTACCTGCCCGCCCAGCCCGGCGAGATGGTTGCTCCAGACGGCACGGTGGTCGGTCGGCACGACGGCCTGATGTACTACACCCTCGGCCAGCGGCGGGGCTTGGGCATCGGCGGACGCGGCGACGGCCGGAGCTGGTTTGTCATCGGCAAGGATCTCGACCACAACCGCCTCCTCGTCGCGCAGGGCGAGGATCACCCGATGCTCTATGCCACCGAGTGCCTCGCAGGCGGCGTGACATGGGTCGGCGAAGCTCCCCTGCAGGAGGGTGAGACGCTCTCCTGCACCTGCAAGTTCCGCTACCGCCAGCAAGATCAGCCCGTCGAAGTCACCCTGCAAAGCGGCAAGCTGCTGATCCGCTCCCTGACCCCGCAGCGGGCCGTTACCCCCGGTCAGAGCGCCGTGCTCTACAGCGGCGACACCTGCCTCGGCGGCGCGGTGGTCGAAACCGTGCTCAACCCCGGTGCCGCTCTTTCATAAAGCACAAGAGAAAAGCACCACCCCCGTTGTTCACATTCAATGCAATGTTATCATCGTATTCAATCCTTCCGGGAAACCACGGGAGGTATCGGAGGGTCCGCAGGCCCTCTGATTGCAATCGGAAACCAGCGACATGTGCAGCGGTTTTCGCACGTTCTCACCTGAGAGCGCTTCCTTACAGGCGTTGGCTGTCTGGCATCGGACAAACAAGCCTGCAAAAATCTCGTAAAAGGAGGTATCATTGTGTCCGACCAAGTAAGACAGATCGCCATGCGCATCACAGACTTGCGTGAAATTTCGGACTACACCGTTGCCCAGATGGCCGAGGCCTGCGGCGTATCCGAGGAGGACTATGCCGCCTATGAGAGCGGGGAGATCGATATCCCGATCAGCTTCCTGCTCAAGCTCAACGAGATCTTCCACGTCGACATGACGGAGCTTCTCACGGGCGAAGCGCCGCGGCTGAACCTGTTCTCCATCACCCGCGCGGGCAAGGGGCAGGACATCCAGCGCCGCAATCACTACATCTACAAGAACCTTGGCTATAATTTCGTGCACCGCAAGATCGAGCCGCTGTACGTCACCATCCCGGCGGGTACCAACAGGGAGCTCCAGCCCAACAGCCATGAGGGGCAGGAGTTTGACTACATTCTCTCCGGCGCCATGAAGCTGCTGGTGGCCGGGCATGAGGTGATCCTGCGCCCCGGCGACAGCGTCTACTACGACAGCCGCGCGCCCCACGCCATGACCTGCGCGGGGGATGAGCCGGTGCACTTTCTGGCCATGGTGATTCCCGATTAAAAAAGGAGACGGAACATCATGCTGGCAAACCGATATATCCGCACGGACTTCACCTCGCAGGAGGACTTCGAACAGAACTATGTGCTGAACATCCCGGAGCGCTTCAACTTCGCCTACGACATCGTGGACGAGTACGCCCGGCTGGAGCCGGACAAGCCCGCCATGATCTGGACGAACGTCGAGGGCGAGGAAAGGCGCTTCACCTTCCGGGACATGAGCATCCGCAGCAATCAGGCGGCAAACTTCTTCCGCTCGCTGGGGCTCAGGAAGGGCGACCCGGTCATGCTGGTGCTCAAGCGCCGCTATGAATACTGGTTCTGCGCGCTGGCACTGATGAAGCTGGGCTGCGTCATCATCCCCGCCACGGCGCAGCTGGTGAAAAAGGACGTGGTCTACCGCTGCGAAGCCGCGTCGATCAGGGCCATCGTGACCGTATACCTCGACGAGGTCTGCCGCCACATGGAGGAAGCCCGTCCCGAATGCTCCACGCTCCGGCACCTGATCACGCTGGGCGACCGGGACGGCTGGCTGAACCTGACCGCCGGCATGGACGCGCAGCCGGAGGCATTTGAGAAGCCCGACGAGCTGCCGGAAAACGACGACATCCTGATGATGTACTTCACCTCCGGCACCACCGGCATGCCCAAGATGGCCGCCCACAGCTACACTTACCCGCTGGCGCAGATCGCCACCGCGGCTTACTGGCACAACGTGAACGACAGCTCCCTGCACATTGCCGTGGCAGACACCGGCTGGGCCAAGGCGGGCTGGGGCAAGATCTACGGCCAGTGGATCTGCGGCGCGTGTCTGTTCGTGTATGACTTTGACCGCTTCGTCGCCACCGACATGCTGCGCATGCTGGAAAAGTACAAGGTGACCAGCTTCTGCGCGCCGCCGACGGTCTACCGCTTCATGCTGAATGAGGATATCTCCCAGTACGACCTGAGCGCGCTCCAGTGGGCCAATACCGCCGGCGAGCCGCTGAACCCGGAGGTCTACAACCAGTTCCTCCGGCTGACGGGCATCTCCATTCACGAGGGCTTCGGCCAGAGCGAGACAACCCCTCTGCTGATGACCAGCAAGTGGATGGAGCCCCGCATGGGTTCCACGGGCCGCCCCTCCCCTGCCTATGACATCGACCTCGTGGACAAGGACGGCAATCCGGTCGAGGACGGCATAGAGGGTGAGATCGTCGTGCGGCTGGACAAGGGCCACCCGGCGGGCCTGTTCCTCGGCTACTACCGGGATAAGGAGAAGACCGACGAGGCCTTCCATGGCGGCGTATACCACACTGGCGACATGGCGTGGCGCGACGTAGACGGCTACTACTTCTTCATCGGCCGCAGCGACGACGTCATCAAGTCCAGCGGCTACCGCATCGGCCCCTTCGAGGTCGAGAGCGCGCTGATCGAGCACCCCGCCGTGCTGGAATGCGCCATCACCGCCGTGCCTCACCCGGTGCGCGGTCAGGTGGTCAAAGCGACGATCGTGCTGGCGAGGGGCTACTCGCCCTCAGACGCGCTCATCAAGGAGCTTCAGGATCACGTCAAGCGCACCACCGCACCGTACAAGTATCCCCGCATTGTCGAGTTCGTCGACGAGCTGCCCAAGACCCTTTCCGGCAAGATTCAGCGGGTCAAGATTCGTCAGGAGGACGAAGCGAAGGGTTAACCGCATACAGAAAGCCGCCCTGCTCCAAAGATGGAACAGGGCGGCCTTTTGATTGTTTACGGCTGATAATACCATTGAATCGCGGTAACAAGGCCTGCGCGGTCGAGCCAGTAGTTCAGATACCAGAGGTTGCCGTCTGCGGTGTCGGTGACATACTGGATCAGCTTGCCGCCGTCCTCCTGAACATAGATTTTACCCTTGTCGCTGCTGTTCTGATCCTCATAGAGCCCGCGATTGCCCGAGGGACTCACGATCTGGCCCATATCCTGAAACTTGCTGACCACGTCGGCCTCGGTGCTGCCGATGCCCGTGCCGCGCGGCCCGGCGATATCCTCGGTGGTGAAGTACACCTCGCCCAGCACCCAGCCGCCGGAGCGCAGCCTCATCATGGTCGCGTAGCCCCAAGGGTAAATGTGCCGCTGGCACTCGTTCGTGACGTTGCCGAGGGTCGCGTCCTCCACCGATTCGCTCTGACCATATTTCGCGAAAAACTCCTCGCGGGTGGTTATGTTGAGCGTCAGGCCGCCAATGGCGTCGGCCATCCTGAACGGGTCCTTCGGCCACGGGCAGGACTTGAGCACATAGCCCACTTCCTTGGTGTTGCTGGCCTTGTTGTAGCCGTTCACCGACACGGCGCGGATGGTCGCCCGGCGGGTCGCGATGTAGACGGGCGTGCCGTCATAGATCGGGCTGTCCTGATCGGGAATGGAACCGTCAATGGTGTAATAGATCGTGATGGTCTGCGCCACGGGATCATCGAGGGTGCTGGCGTAGCCCGGGTTATCCGCGAGCTGCTCCTTGGTCAGGCTGCCCGGGGAAAGCCGCACATTCTGCGCCTTCTGATAGGTGCCCGGCGCAAGGTGCACGTTGGGCTGCAGGGGCGTGGGCATGTAAATCTGATAGGTGGCCGACAGTGGGTCGCTGACCATGGTTTCGCTGACCGCCACGGCCCTCAGCGGCCATTCGCCCTCCTCCAGATCAATCGGCGCGGTATACAGCTTGCCTTCCTCTGGCAGCACCGCCTCCGGATCGAAGGTGTAGTAGATGTCGTACCCCTGCTCGGAGGTCAGGGTCAGCGTCTTCTTCTGATTGTAATAGGCAGCCACCACGTCCACCCGGGGCGCGGAGGGAAGCAGCTCCACCCGCTGCTGGCGGAAGGAATCCTGCCCGGTCGTCTGATACGCCAGCTTCAGCAGCTCGGCAGCCTCCGCGTCGCGGCCCTGCGCCAGCATGATGCGCACCACATTGCGGTAGGCCTCCGGGGCGCTGGGGACGATGTCGGTGTAGATTTCGGTATAGAGCTCCTCCGCCTCGTCAATCTGACCGTTCGCCTCATAGGCGCTGCCCAGATTGAGCAGGCCCGTGACGTTGATGTTCTCCGTGCCATCCTTCTCCCGGGCCATGAGGAAATACTCGATGGCGCCGTTCAGGTCGCCCGTGTCCAGCCGTTCGCCGCCCACCTGCCAGAGGGCCGCGGCGTCCGCTTCCCGACCGAGGCGGGCCATGATGACCTGTCCATCCGCCGTCTGAGTGAGGTAGAGCGCGACGCCCACGATGGCGCCGATGACCAGCACCGTCAGCACGATGGCCATATGGGCCCAGTTGATGCCGCCCTGCTGCACCTGATGCCGCCTGCGCCCTGCCCGGCTGCCGTCCGGGAGCCTGCCGCCCACCACGGTGCTCGCGCCCATCTCATGCACGGGACGCACCTTGCCGGTGCTCATGCGCTCACCGTTCTGGTCGTAAATTTCCGGGTCGGCCCACAGGGGAATGTTCGTCGTGCTGCCCAGACGCGCCGACGCGTCCACATAGGTCCGGCTGGCCCCCAGACGGTTCTGGGGCTGCGGCTTGCCGGTGGACGGAGCCGATCTTGAGCCGCTCCTGCCCTGCCGGATGCTCCGCACGCCGCTCTCCTGTTCTTCATTGTCCGTCAGCAGCGCGCCGCACTGGGGGCAGAGAATATCCTCGCCCGTGGCATAGCTGCCGCACTTGGGACACAGCATCCTGATTCACCTTCTTTCGGGATGGATGACCGCCGCGTCAGTTCTGCGCGTCCTCCATCCGATGCAGTGCCTGATACTCCGCGTCGTCGTAGAATTCCTTCTCGGGCGCCTCGCCGCCGAGCTGCTCGATGGCACTGCGCAGCTCGATAAAGTCGATGTAGCCGCACTTGTCGTCCTTCGCCGCGGCCATCAGCGCCGGGAGCGCCCGGTCGTCGCCCAACTTGGCCAGATAGGAAGCAAACAGCGCCCGACGCTTCGGGTTCTCCTCGAACAGCCGGAGAGCCAGTTTGAATACCTGCTCATTGCCGGGGTAGTTGACCAGCACGTCCAGCAGCGCCTCCTGCCCGGCAGGATTGGCATTTTTGAGCGCCTCCAGCATCGGCTGCACAGCGGCCTTCCCCATCTCCTTGAGGGACTCGATCGCGTTGTCCGCCAGCTCATCGTCGGCCTGACGGTTCACCTGCCACGAGATGTAGAGCATCTTGGGCATCGTCGATTCCAGATCGCGCAGCAGACCGATGGCGGTCATCTTGGCGTCCTGCGGCACATTGCCCGCCTCATCCTTGAGCAGCGCCACCAGCCGCTTCTCACAGGGACGGCCCACCGTCTGTATCTGCTCCAGCAGCATCTCGGGCACAGGAACCTCCTGCCGGCAGTAATCCGCCAGCCAGTCCACCAGCACCTTCGGGTCCTCGTACTGGGTGAAGTAGGAGCCGGGGGTCAGGCCGTCCAGCCAGCTCACGGGCATGTTCAGGAAAGCCATGTACACCCGGGGCAGGTCGGCCTCCATCGCGTCGTAGTTGCGGTACTCGCCCTTGTGATCCTTCATCCACTGGGCGGCAAAATCAGCGAAATGGCTGTCAAAATCAATGCACTTCACGCTGTATTCCTCCGATTCTTCTCGTTATTCCCTGTCCGCTTCGGGCGTATCGTCAATCATTCTCGCCAGCCGGCGCAGCACGCGTCCCACCCGGCGGATCGACACCGGCATCCATGCCACAGCGGCCTGCGCGGCCTCCTCCTGACCCGTCATACGCAGGTAAAGCAGCTCGATCGCCTTGGCATAGCAGACCTGTTCCCGGCCCGCTGCGGCCCGGCGCTGATCAGGTGACATCATCGGCCACAGATCCGCCGCAAAGGCCGCAATCTCCGCTGACTGCCGCCACCGCCTCGTCTCCCGCAGAAGCTCCGGCAGGAACATCCGCCACAGGCTCATGCGCCGCTGCTCCACGGGCTGGCACTGAACCGTCGTGACGCGGTTGCCCATCAGCATGTACATTGGGCCCGTCTGACCCAGCTCCGCCAGCCGCACCAGCACCTGACGCCGCGTCTGGGGCAGCACGCCCGGGTGCAGCAGGAGCTGCCGCAGATAGCGGATCACCGACGGGTGCCCGCTCTCGGACAAAAGCGACAGCGCGGCTGACTGCTGGGTCTCCTCGGCGATGTCGAAGCAGCCGTCCAGCATGGCGCGGGTCTCGCTGCCGGGACGAAGCAGCTCCTCCTCCGGCAGGTTCGCGATCACGGCCTTCGAGAGCGCCATCAGGTGGCTGCGCATCGCCTCCATCGGCAGTGCGCCCAGCGCCGGCAGCGAGTCGTCCGGGTCGCTCTCCGCCCAAGCCAGCATGGCCCCGGCCCGGCGGTCATCCGGGTCGATGCGCTGGATATGCCGCCAGACCTGCACAGCCCGCTCCCGGCGATTCATCACCCAGAACACGTCCGCCAGCGGCAGCAGCAGCGCGATGCGGTTCGGCCAGTGGCGCAGCCGCTCCAGCAGATAGTCCTCGGCTTCCCGATAGGCTTCCGCCGCCCACGCGGCGCTGACATAGAGTTCCTCCGTGGTCACATCCCGACAGAGCCGACTTGCCCGCCGAAGCACGCCCAGCGCGGCACGGCGCTTTCCCTGCTGCGCGAGGATGCCGCACAGGGCCAGCCACGCCTGCGGACTGTCCGGCGCGGCGTGAATGGCGCGAAATATCTCCTTCAGCGCGGAGGAAGCGTCGTCCTCCGACAGATACAGATAAGCCAGCGTGATATGCAGCCGCTCCGTCTGTTCCTCCATGCGCAGGGCACGGCGCAGACGGCGCAGCGCCAGCTCCCGGCGGCCCTCCTGCCATGCCCGCAGACCGCGGCGCACCAGAAGCGGCAGACGGTCCGGCATCTGAACCGTAAAGGGCGTCTCCTGCTCAGAGAGCATCATCCGCGCTTCATCGGCTCCGGCGGACCATGGGTCCTCCTCCAGATAATGATACAGGCAATCCGCGGCCAGCTCCGTCCATCCGACGGCCCGGGCGCATCGTCCCAGCTCCAGCCACGTCTCAGGCAGCACCTCGTCCCGGGCCAGCAGCATCGTCAGGACGCTCGCCGCCTGCTCCCAGCAGCCCTGTGCCCGGAGCTGCTGCGCCAATGCCAGCCAACCGGAGGGCGTGTCCTCCTCCCGGGCCGCGCGCCTCGTCAATTCGAGGGCCTCCACATGCTGCCCGCGTTTCCGATAGACGCTCGCGCCCCGCCGCAGCCTCGCTGCGGAGAGCGTGAAAGGGACAACCTGCCCGAAGTTCCTATCCTTCATATCTTCTCCGAGATGTCGCGCAAACGGCAGCGCCATTTGGACGAATCGTGTCAGCGTTATCGCTGAGCCCGCGCCACCAAGTCTTTCAGCTCGTCGGTGGTGAAGCGGTACTGGCTGTGACAGAAATGGCACCCCAGCTCCGCCCCGGTGTCCTCAGCGATAATGCCGCTTAGTTCCTTGCGGCCCAGCGAGATCAGCGCCTTTTCCATGCGCTCCCGGGAGCAGCCGCAATGGTAGCGCAGCGGCGTACGCTCCAGCACCTGCGGATTCATGCCCCGGAACCAGTCCTCGATGAGCTGCTCCTTCTCCACAGCGGCCAGCTCCCGGCTGATGTCGGCGAACATGGGGCTGCGCAGCTCAAGCTGGTCGATGGTCGATTCCTCGCAGCCGGGCATGGGCTGGATCAGCAGTCCGCCGGCCTTGAGCACAGCGTCCCCGGAGACCAGCACGCCCAGCGCGACCAGCGAGGGCTGCTGCTCGGAGACAGTAAAGTAGTTCGCGAAGTCGATGCCCAGCTCCCCGGACACCAGCTCGCACTGGCCGATGTAGGGCTCGCGCATGCCGAGATCCTTGACCACGCTCATGCGGCCATGCTTGCCCACGGCGGTGCCCACGTCCAGCTTGCCGTCCGCCCGGAGCGGCAGGTCGACCTGCGGATCATCGGCGCAGACCTTCACGTCGCCGTGGTTCGCCACCGCCACCAGCGTCCCCATGGGGCCGCCGCCCTTGATGGTCACGGTCACGGACTCGTCGTCGCCCTTCATCATCACGCCCAGCATCGCCGTGGCGGTCATGAGCCGACCCATCGCCGCCGTGCACACCGGGGTTGCGCCGTGGATGTCCGCCGCCCGCTGGCACATGGCCGTGGTCTCGCACATCATCACGCGCACCTGTCCGTCCATCAGCGACAGGCGGATCATCTCGTCGCCTTCATGGCGCTGTATCCTATCGTTATTCATCTTCCCTGCTCCTTACGCCTCCGGGCCATCCGCCCGGTTGAGGGCCGCAAAATGCCAGCGCTGTTCCTTGTCGCGAGGGGCCTCCAGCGCGCTGTTGCCGTAGACCAGCACCCGGTCGAAGCCCGCCCGGTAGAGCTGATTGGACAGCGACTCAATCGTGTGCGCCCGCTGCTTCTGTTCCTCGTCGATGCGGCGATAGCTGCCGTCCGGCTGCTTGACGAAAATGCACAGGTGCATGTCCAGCAGGCCAGTCTTCTCCGAGTAACGGTTCTGCCACAGGTAGGTGATGTCCTCCCGGTCCTCGCAGATCATCCGCTCCCCCAGCACATGGGACAGCTTGTAGGGCGTCGATACGTCGAAGAACAGCCCGCCGCCGGGCCGCAGCGCCCGCTTCGCCGCCTGAAAGAACTCCCCCGCATCCTCGTCGGTCAGGAGATAATTCACACCGTCGCAGGTGGCGAGAATCGCGTCCATGGGCCGGTGCAGGTGCAGCTTGCGCATGTCCTGCCGCACGAAGGGAATCGCCATGCCCTCGCCGCGGGCCTTCTGAGCCGCAATCCAGAGCATGTCCTGACTGAGGTCAATACCGGTCATCGTGAATCCGCGTCGGGCCAGAGGCAGCGTCAGGCCGCCGGTGCCGCAGGCGCATTCGCAGACCTTGCCGCCGCGAATCCCGAAGGCGTTCATCAGCGCCACATAGAGATCCGCCCAGCGCTCATAATCCACGTCGCTCATCAGCGCGTCATATACTTCCGCAAATCCTGTGTACATGTCCATTCCTTAATTCGTTTCACTTTTGCGTTTGCCGTGAAGGCTCCCGCCGATGCGCCCGGCATCCTTGGCCGACAGCCCCGCCCAGCCCTTTTCAGCCAGCTCGTCCGTCAGCCCGAAGCGCCGCGCCGCCTCATACTTGCGTTTGTCCTTATCCTTGAGCCGCCATGTCATGCGCATGCCTCCTCCATTTTGGGTTTCGGATACAGGATGCGCCATCGCCGGATGATTATTCCTCTCCGGCTTCCTCCTCTTCGTCGTCCTCGTCGTCGTCATCGGGTTCGGTATTCAGGCCGCGGTTCACGGTCGCGCCCTCGATGCGGCTGTTGATGTAGCGGTCAAACACCGCGTTGGTGTAGCTGGCCGTGACGAAGCGGCTCAGGCCGAAGCCCATCAGGATGTAATAAGCCAGCAGGCCAAAGACCGCCACCGGCGTGCTGAAAAGCGACACGAGGATGGCCACCGCGATCGGCACACAGTGCAGCAGGCGCACGCCCACGCTCATCGGCAGACGGCCGATGGCCAGCAGGAAGCTGTTGCGCAGCACGTCCCGCAGGCGCATCTTATAGGACACGATCATCGGATAGGTATAGGTGACAGCAAGGCTCCAGAGGAGGCCCAGCATGACGGTGATCGTCTGCGGGATAACCATGACGGCGTTCGTATTCGCCATCTCGCCGTAATAGGTCCAGCACAGGTACATCGTGACCGGCATCAGCGCGGTGATGAAGGAGACGATGATGCTCGGCTTCCAGTTGGCCTTCACCGCGTCGATGAAGTCCGACCATGCGAAGGCGTGCTCATCCCGGGCCCAGTTGCGGGTGACATAACACAAGCCCGCGGTAAAGGGCCCCGTGATGGTGATACAGGGAATCAGCAGCAGCAGCGTAAACCACAGCACCGACTGCATCATGCTCAGGAACTCCGCCGGCGACAGCTCGACGACCGCCGCCGTCTCCGCTTCCTCCACGGAGGGCAGCTCTCCCTCCTCCACGATCGCGGCGGGATCAGCGGCAAGCTGCTCCCCGCTGGGCGCTACGCCGTACAGGACACTCATGACGCCCATCAGCAGCACGACCATGGCAGGGAGCCACACCAGCATATAGGTCAGGTTCATCCGGATCAGCCCGCTGAAGCGTATCCGCAGCATCTCCCAGAAAAGCTGCCAGCGCGTCCTGGGCAGATCCTCCTTGCGGTAATCTCCCTTCCCGCTCTTGCCGTAATAATATGAGTTCATCAGCTTGCCGAACATGGAAATTCCTCCTTATAAAACGCCCTTTCATTATATCATATTAAGCGCAAATTGCAAGCAGAGCCAGCGGGCGGCGCCCATCCCGTGCCATCCTCCCGGCGCGGCGATCAGGCGGATCACCGCGTCTGCAGCCAGCTCAACGAAAAAAATGGCAGGCGCTGCGGCATGCAGCGCCTGTCCCATCCGTTATTCCGTGATCCCCAGCGCGTAGAGCAGCGCCAGCATTGACACGCCGCAGCGAATCTCGTTTCGCCGAAGCATGCCGCGGACTTCATCCGGCGTGAACCATTGCTTGGATTCGATCTCATTGGTGTCGAGGATCGCGCCCTCGGTGTCCACTTGGGCAGCGAAAACGTGCATCTTCAGGTCGGACATGCCGTTGGCGGGGTTGTGCCAGCAAAGATAACGCAGCCCCCGCAGCGTACAGCCCGTTTCCTCCACGCTCTCGCGGCGAGCGGCATTTTCGGGGCTCTCTCCCGTCTCGACGCGTCCGGCGGGCACCTCCCACTCCAGCCGACCCGTGGTATAGCGCCGGTTATGGGTGAGCAGGATATCGCCGCGCTCGTTCGTGATGACGATGCTGACCGATTCGTGCGGGTAGTGGAGCTGATGGTAGCCGTCAATCACCTCGCCGTTCGATAGGCGCACGGTGTCCAGATACAGGCAGACCCAGTCGCTCTCGTAGACGGCCCGGCGGGCAAGGCGCACCTGAGGCCCCGGCTCATCCACAGTGAGCAGCGCGTCCACGGTGACGCCCAGCATCCTTGCCAGCGACGGCAGGAGAAGGATGTCCGGACAGGTGACATTGTTTTCCCATTTGCTGACGGCGGGAGAGGTCACGCCAAGCGCTTCCGCAAGCGCCTCCTGTGTGAGGCCCTTCTGCCGCCTGAGCTCCGCGATGCGCTGGCCGAGGGTGATCTGGTTCATGCTATCGCCTCCTTCGCTTGATGACAGCAGGATAACACAAAGGCCGTCCGGCCGGAAGCGACCAGACGGCAAGTTTAAACCCTCAAAAATTAACCAAACGGCATGTCCGCTTACATGACCACGGTGATCTGCGCGCCGTCGGTCAGCACATCGTCCGTCAGCACACCGGCATGCTCGACGCCGTTCACCAGCACCTTCTGCACGCCGCCCTGATGATGGGCGCTGTTGTCAACAGTGATGTGCAGGCGCTTGCCGCGGAAGGTCTTGTCCATGGTGAAGCCGTCCCACTCGGCGGGGATGGCCGGAGAGATGCGCAGGCCTTCGGGCGTGGGACGCAGGCCGAGGATGCCCTCGACGCAGCCGACCATGACCGTCGAAGCGGTGCCGGTCAGCCAGTGCACATGCGCGCGGCCCGGCTGCGGGGTCTCATGGCCCTCGATGAACTGGGTATGCACATAAGGCTCCGCCTCACGCAGGTCGGCACGGTCGTTGAAGGCGGCGGGGCAGCTCTCCTTGAAGTACTCGAAGGCGCGGTCGCCGTGACCAAGCAGAGATTCCGCCAAGATCGCCCAGCCCTGCGGCTGGCAGAAGACGCCGCCGTTCTCCTTGGTGGACGGGTTGAAGAGCAGCATGTTCGCGCCGTCGAAGGCATGATAGCGGTAGCAGGGCGCCATGACCTCGATGCCGTAGGGGGTGTTCAGCTCGCGATGGACGCTCTCCATGGCAGCCTCGGCCTGTTCCTTCGTCGCCGCGCCGGAGATGACCGCCCAGCTCTGAGGATTGAGCCACATGGAGGCTTCCTTGTTCTCCTTGCTGCCGATGATCTGACCGTCCTCGGAATAGCCGCGGCGGAAGCGGTCGTCCTCCCAGAAGTGCTGGTTGATGAGGGCGAGCTGCTCGGCAGCCTTCTCGCGCAGGTAAGCGCGGTATTCGTCGTTCTCGGGGCGGTCGGGCATCAGCTCGTCGAGCTGCTTCAGGGCCAGATAGAGCTGCATCGCCACGAAGGAGGACTCGCCCGCCGCACCAAGCCGCAGGCAGTCGTTCCAGTCGGCGTGCAGGCCCGCAGGCATGCCATGGACGCCCAAATGATTCATGGAGAAGTCGATGGCGCGCTTGAGGTGCTCCAGCACCGTGCCCTCGCCGTGGGTCGCGAAGGGAATCACCTCATCCATGAAGGCCGTGTCGCCGGTCTCCGCCACATACTTGTAGACCGTCGGGAACAGCCACAGCGCGTCGTCGGCGCGATAGTGCGGGTGCCCGGTGGCGCGGACGTAGCTGTCGTCCTCGGGGCTGTCCTCATGACCCGCGTTGTGGTTGAACTTGACCAGTGGCAGGCCGCCGCCGTGATGCACCTGCGCGGAGAGCATGAACACAAGGCGCTCCTTGGCCATGGCAGGGTCGAGATGGATGATGCCCTGAATGTCCTGCACGGTGTCGCGGTAGCCCAGACCGTTGCGCTGGCCGCAGTAGATCAGGCTCGCCGCGCGGCTCCAGATGAAGGTGATGAAGCACTGGAAGGCATTCCATGTGTTCATCATGGTGTTGAAGTCCGCGTCAGGGGTGTTCACGGTCAGCGCGTCCAGCTTGCCGTGCCAGTAGGTCTTGAGTTCGGCGAGCTCCGCGTCAACGGTGGCGGCGGTGTCGGCATAGCGGTCGAGCAGCGCCCGGGCAGCCTTCTCGCCCTTCTGGGCCAGCACGAAGGCGATGGTCTTCGTCTCGCCGGGCTGCAGGATCAGCGAGGTATGCAGCGCGCCGCAGGGGTTGCCGTTGTAGTTCAGGGTGTCGGACAGCTTGCCGTCGATGACGCCCTGCGGATTCCAGAAGCGGTTCTTGCCCACAAAGTGCTCCCGGCGGCCGGTGTAGCTGGCCACAGGGCTGCCCGCCAGACCGAAGAAGCGCTCGCGGCCGTTCTCGCCATCCTCGTTCACGCCGCAGTGGATGTTGATGTGCTGGAGGATATGATCGCCGTGGAAGCTGGTCTGGGTGATGAACTGGGTGTACTGCAGGTTGACCAGATCCTGTTCATAATTGCTCTCGGTGGTCAGCTCGCAATAGCCGAAGAGGGAAATCTTCCGCGCCTTGTCGGAGGTGTTGGTCACGGCGACGCGCCAGACCTCGTGGGTCGCGTTCAGGGGCACATAATACAGCGTCCTGCTGGCAATGCCCGCGTATTCGCTCTCGATCTCCGTGTAGCTGGTGCCGTGCCGCGTGGCGGTCTTATACTGCTCGAGGGGTTTCTCCACAGGCCTCCACGACGCAGACCAGTAGTCGCCGGTCTCCTCATCCCGCAGATAGACATAGCGGCCCGGCTCGTCGAACTGATTGAAGCTGTAGCGCAGGATGCGGCCCGCCGCGCCGGACTTGACGAAGCTGTAGCCGCCGGCGTTCTGGGTGACGATCGCGCCGTATTCGGGCGAGCCGAGGTAGTTGGCCCAAGGCATGGGCGTCCGGGGATCAGTGATGACATACTCACGGGCTTTGTCATCAAAATAGCCGTATTGCATGAGAGAACCTCCTTCTGCTTCACGAAGCGAAAACGTTTTAGCTCCCGGCAACAGAACGATACCGCCGGCAACGTTCACTCCTTTGCTGCCATTGTAGCACAGTTTCTGTCCGCTGGCAATGCGTTAACAGGCTAACAAGGGGATATTTTTCGGCATACAAAAAGCTGCCGGCGTCAACCGGCAGCCCGCGTCTTACAGCTTGGAATAGCCGAAGCTGTTCACCAGCGCGTCCAGCTTGACATTGCCCTTGCAGAAGGGGCACTCCAGCTTGTTGAAGGCCTGATAACCGGGGATATCCTTGGTGGTGAAGACGGCGTTCACCGGATAGCCGCTGACATGATCCACCGCGCTGAACAGCGCGCAGACGCCCCGGACAACGCCGCCGTAATACTCGACGCCCTCCACGCACTTGGCCGACGTTCTGCCCGTGGTGACGTCCGCCAGCAGCAGCAGGACGTTCTTCCCGGCGATCATGGGCCGGATGTTGTCGCGGAAGATGAGCTGGTTGGTGCTGTTGTACTCCGGCGGCACGATGTAGATGGTCTTCTGCGTGTTCATCGACCGGATGCCCGCCTTGGTCAGCTCCTCCGCGAGGAACGCGCCGATGATCTCCGTGCCCTCGATGCAGACGATGGTATCCACCGGCGTGCTATAGACATACTGGGCCGAGAGCTGCTTGGCGGCAGCGGCAGACTCGCTGTGGCTGGCCTTCAACGTCGTGGTATCCACATAATAATTGATGTGGGAATGATTCGTCGAGAAATGCCCCTGCGTCACGCGAATCGACACGCCCGCCGACGAAGTGATCTCATAGCTTCTGCTTTCCATAAGCGATCCCCTTTCTTTTCTTGGTGTCATGCTTCTGTAGGCAAATTATACCACGCGGAGCCTTTTCCGCACAAGTAGAAATTGTCCATCGCGTCACTCGATATGCTCCAGCAGGTCATTGTGAGCCTCGTCCGGGCCGACGCTTGACCAGTACAGGCCGAAAATCCGGCAGTCCGCGCGCCCGGAATCCTGCACGCTGTACCGGCCCGTCTGCTGGGAGCTGTGCATCTTGAAGGCCCGCTTTGCCACGGACAGCGAGGTCTCCCCGCCGAAGGCCGCCAGCGGCTGCCGCCAGTCGAAGACCGTCCGGTCCTCCTTCCACAGGTGCACATAGAGCTTCTGGGGCTGCCAGACCCCGTACAGCGCCGCGGTGGGCTCATCCCACGTTTCGTCGCCCGACAGCAGGGTGACCGCGTCAATGACCGCCTGCACGGTGAGCTTGTGATGAGTATGGCCCAGCTCGCCGTTGACGTCCTGCGTGACGACCACGGAGGGCCGATACTTGCGGATCAGCTCGGCGACGTATTGCTTCGGCGCGTCCTCACCGCCCCACATCTCGATATAGCCCTTGAGGTTCTTCGCGCTGCGGTCCGGGAAGGCGCCGATCTCGGGATAGTAGCGCACGCCGCAGGTCCACAGTCCCGCCAGCAGCTCATTGTGCCGGAAATCCGAGCTGCCCACCGTGTAGACGACGATCACCTTTTTCTGATACTCGCCCGCGTAGGTCGGCAGCAGACCGCCGAACCAGAGCAGCTCATCGTCCGGGTGGGTGGCGACGAGCATGATGTCCGCCGGGCCCTCCATGCGCTCCCACTGCTGCACCGTATCCGGCAGATCGCCCTCCGAATACACCTGCATCCGCTTGAAGTGAACGTCCTCCGGCCCTTCCCCGATGGTGATGGTGAAGGTGGTCACAGGCCGCGAGAAGGGAATATAGTTTGTCACGAAGGTCTCGGTATACTCGGCGATCACCTGCCCGTCGGACTCGATCACCAGCTTCGGCACATCGCCCAGAAACGACACCATCACGCCCTGCGCGGGTGTGTTTTCCGGCGTTTCAACCGTGAGCGTATCGCCCGGCGAGCAGGGCCAGTAGTCCCGGAGACCGCCGCTCACCAGCTTCGAGCGGTGTCTGCTGTTGCTGCTGGCCGTCAGCTTGCATTTCGCGGCGATGTTCTGGGCCTCGCCCTCCGCCGCCGCCACGCCGCACAGCGTCAGCAGCACGAGCAGCGCCGCCAGCAGTTTCCCTGCACAGGTTTTCATGGGTATCTTACCTCCGTCTTTCCATCCGCGAGGAGCCTCTCCGGAATCTTTTGCGTGTATTCTTCATGCTGTCAAAGCCTTGCTTATTCTACAATGCCCGCCACGCCTTTGTCAACAAGGGCCTTTCCGCCAAAGGCTTTACAGGGCGCGGGAGTTCATGTACAATAGATGTGATACCGCATGTCAGCCGCGGACGGGAGGTGCGTTTCTCATGAAAAAAGATGACCGCCGGGGGAAAAGGCTCCCTCTGGTCATGTTCCTGATTTTCGCCTCCCTGTTCTGCTTTTCCGCGTACAAGGTGGCATCCCAGCTGCTGACGGAGCACAGGGAACAGCAGGCCTTCTCGGACCTGCTCGCGGAGATCAGCGCCAGCCGTCAGGCCGTTCAGCATGTGATCCCCACCGGGGCCGGCCCGGAGACAGCGGTCACACTGCCGACCGCCGAAGCCATCCCCGTGACGGAAGCGCCGGAAAACACCCAGCCTGTGTTGGCGGGCCCGCCCGATCAGCAGACCCCGGAAGCCTCGCCCGAGAGCACTGAACCAGCCGCGACGCCTTCGCCGGTGACGACGCCCACGGAAGTGCCGCCCATGCTGGACGCCTATGCGACGCTTTACAGGAAGAACCGGGATCTGTTCGGCTGGATCGAGATTGAGGGAACGGCCGTCAGCTTCCCCGTGATGCACACCCCGCGCAACCCGGAATACTACCTGCACAAGGCCTTTGACAAAACCTACTCTTTCAGCGGCGTCCCCTTCATGGACGGCTCCTGCTATCCGGGCTGCGGGAACTACATCATCTACGGTCACCACATGAAAAACGGCACCATGTTCGCGCCCATCGTGAACTATGCCCGGGAAGACTACTGGCGGGAGCACCCCTTCGTCTACTTCGACACGCTGTATGAGACGGGCGTCTATGAGGTGGTCGCAGCCTTCTATTCCAAGGTCTACGGGAAGGACGAGACGGACGCGTTCCGCTATTACCTTTACACGGACCTAAGCGATCCCGCCGCCTTTGAGGAATACACGGCGCAGGTTCGGGCCGCCGCCATCTATGACACGGGTATTGAGGCCGTTTACGGCGACCAGCTCATCACCCTCTCCACCTGCGAATACAGCACGACGGACGGACGCTTCGTCGTGGTGGCAAAAAGAATCGACCCATAAACAAGCGCTCCCGCCCGCGGCACAGACCACAGGCGGGAGTTATTATATCTTCTTACAGCCCTGTAAACAGATGGTAGAGCTCCTGCGCCTGCTCCTCCGAGGTGCTCCTGTCATAGAGCACGGCGTTGCAGGCATTGCGGAAGCCTTCGATCATGCTGTCATTTTCCAGATACGGGCTGACCACCGCAATATCCTCGGTGTACTCGTTCATCTTCAGGAACGCCTCATACTGAATGCCGGTGAGCATGTCGTTCTCCTCGAGGCACGCCCGGGCCGAAGCGCTGACCGGCACGCCCTTTTCAACGCCCTGCAGCTTCGCCATCTCCTCGGAATTCAGCAGGAAGTCCAGCAGCATAGCCGCCTCCTTCGGATGATCAGTGTCCCTGCTGATCGCGTACATTGTCGCGGGCTTGGCGTACCAGCCGTCCCCTACCTCGGCGGAGTCCCCGACAGGATAATTGACCACAATGATCTCGTAGCCGTTGGCGATGGCCTTGCCGCAGTGGCTCGACGCGTCGCTGATCCATGCCAAAATGCCGCCATACTCGCCGGTGGCAACCTTCAGGCTGTCATAGTATTCCGGCTGGGGCATCACCTTTTCGTTCACGAGCCGGCAGTAGAAGTCGATCATCACCTGCACGTCGTCCGCGGTAAAGTTGATGCTGCCGTCCAGATTCATGAACGTCTTTCCCGTCAGCTGCTCTGCGTAGGCGATCACGAAGAACCACAGCGACTTGGCCACCATGGCGATGGGATACGTCTCCCCGTTCATGACCTTCGCCGCCGCAAACAGGTCGTCCCATGTTTGCGGGATTCCGAGGCCATACTGCTCATAGATGGTCTTGTTGATATAGACGGTCTGGGTGTTCAGCGCGATCGGAATCGCGTTCAGGCTGCCGTTCTGCATGCCGAAATCGAGCTCATCCTCGCTGAAATTGGAAAGGTCGATGTAATCGCTGAGCTTGCTGATGTCATAATACCCATCGCCGTCCGGCGAATACTGCTGAATCCATGCGTAGTTGATCTGCATGACGTCCGACTCGGTGTTCGAGGCCATCTGGGCGTCGCTTCGCTTCTGATATCCCGACCAGTCCGAATAATGGCAGACGACATTGATCTCGGGATGGAGCTTCTCAAACTCCTTGACGGCGGCGAGGGTATACTCGTGCCGGACATCGTTGCCCCACCATGACAGGGAGACGTCGATTTGCTCAAAGTTGGAGGTCAAAACTGCCTGACGGCTGCAGCCTGAAAGCAGGAGCGCCGCAGCCAGCAGAAGCGATACAAGCGCTTTCCTTTTCATTCAGTTTTCCTCCCCATCTATCGTAAAGTTGTCCTTGCCCTTTCGCTTGGTCGCATACAGCGCGCTGTCCGCCATCTTGTACAGCTCGGCGAAAGACGTGCCGTTGCGAGGATACAAGGCCACGCCCACGCTGGCAGAGCCCCTGTATTCCTTGTCACCGACGGGTTCCCGCTTCCGCAGGGCCGTCAGCAACTCGCTGCACTTGCGATGGATCAGCCGATTTCTCTCCTCCTCGCTCATGCTGCCCTTGATGCCCATGAAGACACAGAACTCGTCGCCGCCGAGCCGCCCCAGACTGTCCTCGGAGCGGAACGTGCTGCGCATGCTCTCGCCGACGTCCGCCAGCACCTTGTCGCCATAAGCGTGGCCGAAGGTATCGTTGACCGACTTGAAGTTGTCAATGTCGATGAGCAGCAGGGCATACTGCATATTCTCCTCCGCATTCTGGAGAAGGGTATCCACCCGCACCTCGAAGAACCGCTTGTTGAGGACGCCCGTCAGCTGATCGACATGGGCCTCCTCATTGAGCGTGGTGAACTTCTTGCCAACGGAGCTCGACACGCCAAAGGAGAGAATCATGCTCAGGCCGATGGCGATGATGGCCGCGATGGCGCCGATGCCGAGGATGTACCCCTGCACGGTGTTCTTTTCCTTCAGAATGATCTGAGTCGGCACCGAGCTGATGACCCGCCAGTTATCGCCGCTGGGGTTGACCGTGATCAGATAGTCGTCGTCCATGAGCGTCGCCGAGTCATGGCCGCTGACACGCTTGCTGATATCGTCGCTCATGATGCTGCCCATCTCGCCGTCGACGGAGGAGTAGATCATGACGTCGTTATCCTCCACCAGCCGGATGGTGATGTCCGCAATGCCGCCGGGATGCTCGAACACGCTCTCCAGCTCCGTCGCGTAAAAGGACGTGAGCAGCACGGCATTGCTGTTGACCCGCTTGACATAATAGATTCTGTTGTAATTGCCGCTGTAGCCGGCCAGCCAGCCGTCGTGCGTGCGCTCCCGGTTGATAATCCCGGCGAGGTCGTCGTAAAGGCTGCTGCCGAAGAGATCCTTCGTGTTGTTGGAGAGCTTGCCCACCACATGGTTATTGCTGTAAACGATACTAAAGTCCACGAAGTTCTCCATCAGGCAGAGGCTGTAGAGCTTGTCAGAGATGGAATTCTCGGTGTTGAGAGCTTCGTATTCATCATTGTTAGCATCGGTCGCGTCGTAGGTATAGGCCACCTTCTCCGCGAAGACAAGCGCCGCCATGGTCTCTACCCGGGAAAGGTAGCTGTCCAGATTCATCTGCATCTGCACGTTCAGATCGGCAGCGAGCTCGCTGACCTTGGATTTCAGAACGTCATCCGTCTTGATGATCGTGCTGACCGAAATAAAGCTCGTGATTCCGATGATGATGAACGCGTAATACGCAATCAGCGAAAACTTGAACTTGCGGATGTCTGCCGTATTCTCTCTGCCTCTCCCAAAAAAACCAGCCATCGTGCCTGTCTCCCTCCACACCAGCAAGCCCATGGTCATGTTTTGTTTTTCAGCGGCGGTTGATTGTCCATTCCATTGTACCGAAAGCCTCGCCGTCGATCAATAGCTTTTGTTATTTTATGCGCTTTCTCGGCAACGATCTCACGGCTGTCCGCGCGGCGGCGCCCCAATCACTGCTCACGGAAATAGATGTCGCAGTAGATTTCCTTTCTCCGCTCGTTGATCATGTGGTTGATCTTCTGCCGGATTTCCTCCACATGGAGCAGCTCGCTGATGCGCCCGCAGTACCGGGCGCCCCTCGCGCTGTCGAACTCGGCCGTGACCTGCTCCAGCGTCTTGCCCAGGCCGTAGGGACGGCCGATATTGTCCGTCGCCGCGTCAATGCAGTCCGCAATGGTCAGGATGTTCACGAAAGGCTTGTTGGCCGTATGCTCCTTCCGGGGATAGCCCGCCGACGCGTCGAACCACAGGTGATGCAGCTCCGCGCAGTCGCGGATGCACTCGATCTCCGGGGTCAGGACGCCCCGATAAATCGCCGAGAAATTCGTGGGGTGCTCCTTGATGATCTCGAATTCCTCGTTCGTCAGATTCCGGGAGGAATTCGTCACATAGTCCAGACAGAAATACTTGCCGATATCGTGGCACAGCGCGCTTTTTTCCATCAGGCTCAGGGCTTCCTCCCGATGGTCGCGCCAGTATGCCCAGTCCTGCCCTGCCACGCCGTCCAGATACTGCGGCTCATGCTCCAGAACATAGTCAAGCAGGATCAGGCAGATTTCCTTGACCATGATGGTATGAACAAAGAGGTCCTTGCTGGCATAAATCGTAGCATCGAGCACAATGTGCATAAAATAGTCAAAGTCCACGATGCTGGAGGCCACATGCATCAGCTCCAGCATAAAAAGGTTGACCTGATAGACGCTGACATATAGCGCCAGCTGGCTCAAGCCCGCCGTGGCATCCGCCATGTTTTTTTGCACATGCCCGATGACCTCGAGGGTCTTGTCCAGCATCATCTGCCTGTCAGCCCCGCGGCACCGGCACAGATTATCCAGATAGCAGGTATTCATGACAAACAGGGTGGTGCACTGCTCCAGCGCGCCATAATCCTCATGCGGATGGGTGAGCTCTTCGGTCCTCGCCAGCATCTCCTCCATGGTGATTTTGCCCAGATAGAAGTCGGCCTGAGCGATGTAATACCACGTCGTCAAACGATCCGACAGCAGCGTGAGAGCCTGATCCGATTTGACCACCGCCCGCAGGTCATCCGCCAGCTCCTCGATCACGTCCGCATTCTTTTCCAGATCCTCAAGCACTGCCGCAGAGGGCGCGCCGCTGTTGGGAGCGAAGGTTTTATACCACGCGCTCATCGCGAATCCCAGCACATACGTCTTGCACTGAATATAACCTTCCTGCGCGAAATCCTCTCCCATCGTCTGACGGAGCTCTTGAATCCGCCTCTTGATTTCCCGGTATTTTCTCAGCCCGAAGGTCAGGTCCTTCTTATTGTACACGCAAAGCAGCCAGCAGCTGACCAGCAGACGTTTATTCTGGTCGGACAGCTTGTCAAAGTCCTTCAGATACTGCTCCGCCATCAGAGAATACTCGCTGCTCCCGCTGGCGTCGCGATGATCCATCAGCATGAGGTCGAAGCGCATACATGTGCCCATCATTCGCACGATCTGATCCGGATCCTGCGCCGCCTGGTCATACTCGAGCAGCAACTGCGCGATTCGCTGCGAGACGCTGGGGTCGACATAATCTCCTGTGCCTTTAACAGGCATAAGCCGCTCGAGAAAATCGCGCAACCCAGCCACGACCTCCTCATTCAGCAAAGAGGGGTCCTTCTCATAGACCGCGATATAGTCCCTGATAATGGCATTCGTCTGGCCTGAAATCTGCTTTTTTTCATAGGAGGTATCCATCAGCTTTTTGATCAAGCTTTCTCTGGTCTCCTCCGGGCCGACGCTGACTGGCCCCAGCTCGTTATAGCGCTCCATCAGCGCTGGATAGTCCCGATAATCCATGCTGTCTCCTTCTGCCCGTCCGATGTACATCCATTGGCTGGCAATGCGCTCATTGGTCAGATACAATCATTATAAACCCTAACATTCGAGAGTTCAAGTCAGAAATGACAGCAATCCCATAGGATTACAGCATCGGCGCCATCCGATCGCGGACGCGCTGCACATCAGCGCACAGAGGAATGCGCGAGCTCAGGCAAAAACTGACCCAGCACGCAGCCGGGCCAGTTTTCTGATGCAAATACAAAATCCGAACCGCTTGGGTTCGGATTTTGTCATGATTGGGCAGCGCGTACCGGCTTCAACCGGCGTCTTCCGCCAACGAGCATGTGGCGCGCGCATTTTCTCAGAGCCACCTGCAACGGATCGTCTTTTTATCAGAACTCAACGAACCCCAGCTCTTCAAAGTCGCTGTTCAGGAACATCACGCCCCAGTCGGGATCGTCTCCGGTCACCGTGCCGATCACTTCTCCGCCTTCTGTCAGGTTCTCTTCCAGAAATACAGCGTTGCCCTCCATATAGACCACCGCCATCACGGCCTCGCCGCCCAGCTTCAGATCAAAGCAGATCTCATCGCCTGCCGTCGGCTGCGTCACCGTCTCATACGACCCGTCTCCCTTCAGGCGCCGATACTGCACCTCGCTCACGCCGTAGGTATCCTCCAGCGTGAAGTGCCACCCTAACTGAGGGTCGTCGCCCTTGATCTCCGGGCTTCCGAGCGTCTCCGCCGTATCAATGATGCACATCGCGTCCATATCGACGTTATACGTCGTGCCCAGCCGCAGCGACACAGGCAGCGTGATCTCAAAGCAGGTACCGCCGCCCCACATCTGCCACGCCAGCTCGAGCTCCGACAGCGCCCGCTGACGGACATGCTTGCTGTCATTCATCGCGATGACATACTCTTCTCCGCCGTCCGACGTCTTGATATGCAGGCTGCCGGTACCGGCCTTCACGTCCTCGCGCGGCAGGAAAATGAACAGCGTCTTGCCTCCCAGCATGCTCACCTGCGCATTCGGGTAGAACATCATGTAGCCGAGCTTCGTGGTCAGATCAATCTTGGGAACATTCTCATTCGGCTGGTCAGGGCCATACCCCTCCGGCCATTCCGCAGCACTGGCGCTCGCCATCAGCAGCGCGAGAACCATGCAAATCGCTATCAGCTTCTTCATCGTCTTTCCCTCCAGCAGTTCCTCTCATGAGCGCGGCCGCCCGTCTTCAGAGCCGCCGCTTCACCAGAACCTTTCTGAAACGCGAATGTCCTCTCATCCCAGAGGCATCTTCGCCATCTCGGGATGCGGAACGCTGTCCCATTTCCCGTTGTGAGCCATGACCGCTCTCATCGCTGAGGGCGGCCATGGCTTTTCCTTGATTCTTTGATTGTAACCATCATGTGAAGGCATGCCCCGGGCCGAGTCAACCGATGAGACTCAGCCCGGGCTTCCTTGTGATTAGTCTTCCTTCTTCTTCCGGCCAAAGACGATCACCAGCAGGATTGCCAGTGCGCCGCAGCCACCGAAGACGAACGGATACATCGGGATCTCGAGACCCGTGCCAAGCAGCGTACCGAAGAGCGGGACGCCGTAATCGAACAGCATGAGCATTCCAGCCAGTTCCTCAGCGTTGTAGTCGCCTAAATACGGCACACCGCGCGGGACAGGGCCATCGGGGATTATGATGTCGCGATTCGGCCGCTCGGGCAGCAGCACATTGGTCACGTTCATGCCATCGTACAGGGCGTAGTAGCCGACAACGGACTCCTCTCGCACCGTGTAGATGTAGGTATTGCCGTAGCCGTCGCCCTCGGGCAGGTTCGTGAACGTGTAGGTCCACTCGTCGGCAGCCGTCACGGTCGCTGTGCGGATCTCCTTGCCGTTCTGCAGCAGGATGATCGTGATGGACTCGGGACGCTTCTCGTTCTCGTTGTCGTTGTCCCGCCAAGTCTTCACGCCGGAGACCTCGATCTGCGCGACTTCTTCCTTCTCAACGATGGTGTTGGTGAAGTTGAGGCCATCCTGCGTGCCGATGTAGTAGTCGACAGGCGTCTCAACGACCGTATAAACGATCGGAGTACCCTGCGCGTTGGTCATCGGCAGCCGCGTGAAGGTGTAGGTCCAGACATTGGTGTCGGTGTTGGTCCAGACCGGAACGTTGGGCTGCGCAACGCCATTGGCGTAGAGCACGACCTCGATCGAGTCAGGACGCATGCCGTCAGCATTGTTGTTGTCAACCCACGTCTTGGTACCGGACAGGTTGGTCGTCCGAACCGCCGGGACAGGCGTCTCCGTTTCCTCAGGCGTGGAAACCGGCGTCTCCGTCGGGGCCGCAGTCGGCGTTTCCGTCGGAGCAGCGGTCGGGGTAGCAGTCGCAGTCGCAGTCGGAGTCGCGGTTACAGTCGCCGTAGGCGTCGGAGTCGGAGCAGCGGTCGCCGTGGGCGTCGGAGTCGGAGCAGCGGTCGCCGTGGGCGTCGGAGTCGGAGCAGCGGTCGCCGTGGGCGTCGGAGTCGGAGACACAGTCGCCGTGGGCGTCGGGGACGGAGATGCAGTCACCGGGATCGTCGGGGTCGGGGACGCGGTCACCGGGGGCGTTGACTCCTCAACAATCGTCTTGTTGTCGAACGCGATGGCCGAGGCCGCCTGACCGTCCTTCGTGATCGTGACCACTTCCGTCAGCGCCGTGCCGCTCGCGGTAACCTTAACCTCCACCATGAAGACAGCCGCGTCGTACTCGTAATGCTGACCGTCGTTCACCTCGGTCACACGATACTTGTATGTGCCGGCCATGGTGAACTCCACCTGATCGAGCAGCGTGAAGCTGCCGCCGTTGTTCTGGACGATCACGCCCTTCGCAAGCGGGTCAGCCGTCGGGTTGCCCGCGACAGGCTCCATGTAGAAGCTGAACGTCTCGCCGTTGGCCGGAGTGACGCCGTTGACCGTCTTGGAACCGTTCAGGTTCACAGCCACGGGAGTGTAAGCGCTGTTGCTGATACCAAAGCCATCAACATCGACGACGAACGGCGAACCCGGATCGTCGGAGTACATCCACTTGGTGCTGTTGCCGTAATGCTTGTCGATGACAGCCTTGAAATTCGCCAGCGTCCTGCCGTTGCCGGACCAGATGACCGTGCCGTTGTTCAGGACGATCTCCTCGAGGACGGTGAAGTCAGCCGGAGAGCTGGCGACCAGCTCGCTGAACTCAACCGACTTGGCCAGCATGCCGTTGCTACTCTTGTACAGGTTCTGGTGGATGTAGAGCCCACCGTCCTTCCAGAGCCAGACATTGATAGCCTTGACGCCAATCGCATCCAGCTGAGCCGCGCTCGTGATGTTCGCCCAAGTCTTGTCGACGGTGATGTCGAGCGACGTGTTGCTGCGCTCGAAGATCACCGTACCGTTGTTGCCAATGCCGCCGCCCAGCTTGTTGGTGCTGTTGCCCCGAATGAGGACGTACTGCTTCGGCAGGGGGCTCTGCGGCACCGCCTGCGTGTACAGGTTCTTGAAGTAGCCGGAGTTCTTGAGGAAGCTGTCGGAGACATAGTCGCCAGCCTTGTAGTCAAAGCGGGTATTCGTGCCGACAGACTGCCAGTTGTACGGCGTGCCGTCGTACATGGCCTCGCTGACTTTGGACTTCGGGCTGCCCGTGCCGCCGCTGACCGAGGCCGAGATGCTGTTGGAAATGGCCAGATCGTCCGGCTTCTTGCCGCTGCCGAGGTTGCCGTAGATAGCAGCCATGTCGCCCACATTGCTGGTGGACGTCGCGCAGCCAGCATAGCCGCCGCCGGCGATGGTCGCCGTATTGCCGGTCAGGATCGCGTTGACGATGGTCAGCACGCCGTTCTCGAAGAGGCCGTCGCCGTCATTGACGTAGATGGCGCCGCCGCCGAAGTTGCCGATGCCGGTCGAAGGACCGCCAGTGCCAGCGGTGGTGCGGTTGTTCAGGAACTGACCGCCGGTGATCGTCGCTTTGAACGAAGCCTGAACGAACAGGCCGCCGCCATTATGAACCGCCGTGTTGCCGGAGATCGTGCCGCCGGTCATCTCGAAGCTGACCACACCGTCATTCATCAGGTTGTCCGCAGCGTCCAGAGAGCCCAGCGACACACCGCCGCCATAGGTGGCAGCAGAGTTGCCGGAAATCGTACCGCCAGTCATGCGCATACGCGCCTTGCCGTAGATCAGTACGCCGCCGCCGCTGCCATCGCTGCTTTCGCTGCCGTTGGCACGGTTGCCGGTGATGGTGCCGTTCTTCATCTCGAAGAACGCGCCACGATTCATTGTGATAGCGCCGCCCAGCGAGGCGTAGTTATTCGAGATCGTGCCGCCTTCCATCACGATATGGGCGCCCGAGCCAGCGGCATAGACCGCGCCGCCCTTCTCATGGGGGTTGCCGCCGGAAACACGGTTCCTCGTCAGGACCGCGCCGTCGGTGATGCGGAGCGTGCCGTTATCGCTGACATTGACAATGGGGCCGACGTTCGTGTACTTCGCGCCGGTGCCGTCGCCGCCGTGCAGGATGATGCCCTTGCCAACCGTCAGCGTACCGTTCGAGACCGAGAACATGGCCTTGCCGCCGACGTTGGAATCCTTGGAGAAGCGAGTGATCTTGATCGCGCCGTTGTTTGCAATCACAGAGCCGTAATTGGAGAGGGGCTCATCGCCGATCAGCGCATTGAGCGAGAGCTCCAGACTCGTGCCGCTGACGGACACCGTACCCATCAGGTAAATGCCGTCATACTGCTTATCCGGATTCGCCGCGTTATGCGCCTTCAGCCTTGCCAGCGCGTCCTTGAGGTCGCCCGTCGGATTCTCCATGGTGCCGTCGCCATTCTTGCCGGGCTCCCAGAAGATGCCGCCGGTCACCGTCTTCTGCGCGACTACGATGTTATCAAGCGTCGTGTAGACGATGATGCGCGGGTTGGGGATGCCGGTAATCGTCGTCTTGCCGGGGTTCTTGTCGTCATCAATGCCGTTGAAGCCGGTATCCTGACAGAGAGTCTTGTCGACGAGCGGAATCTGCCCCTCGGTGTCCTGATCGTTCATCAGTTTGTACACCGCGCTGTTCACGTCGCTCAGGTTGATGGCAAAGTTGTTGTCCTGCGTGCCGAAGATGGAGCCCTCAGCACCCACGACGATCGGGGCATGCATGGCCTCCGGATTGCCGCTGGTGTAACCGAACGCCTTATCCGTCGGCTTGACGATCATGTTGTTGACCCAGCCATTGATGAACAGCGGCTCGTCGGAATCCAGCCGGATCACCGCAGCGCCGTGGGTGCTCGAGTACAGATAGCTTCTGGTTCCGTTGCCGGTGCTGGCATTGCGGATCGGGGCCTTCGCCGCAGAGTTCGTGAGCGTCAGCCGACCGCCCGTCACATTGAACAGCACGCTCTGATCCGAGTAGATGTTGCGGCCGTTCAGGTCGATCGTCACGCTGCTGCTGATTACCACCGTCTGCGGCTCATGGAACTCCTTGATGCCGGGGAACACGTCGGTCCATCCGTCCAGATAGCCCCCATCGCCGGGCACAGCACCCGTGATCAGCCTGAGGTTCGTCGCGTTGTTCGCGATGGCCTCCCCGAGGGTAGCGTAGAGCACATTGTTCGTCACATCATAGACGTTCATCCAGACCGGGATATTCTCCTCGGGCATGACCGTGAGGAAATAGCTCTCAGCCTTGATGGGCTTGCTCTTGATGTTCGCGGCAGTCCTGACAATCGCATGGCCGTAGTCATACCAGACGTGGCCCGCGGCCATGGAGCTCGCTTCCGGCACCGTGGCGTTCTTGTTGCCCGCCACATACAGGTCGTGAGCCTGCTCGTTGACAGCCGCCTTATCCGACAGCTTGTTGTTCATGAGCTTGCCGGTCATGGAGAAGCTGCCGTTGCTGGGAATGGCGATACCGCCCGCAGCGGGCCGCACGCTGTCCGCGGTGTTGCCCGTGACCTCGACGTTCGTCAGGGTCATCGCGTTGGTGTTGCCGTACTGCACGATGCCGCCGGCAACCGTCACATCGGTCGTGGTGCCGCCGGTCACGACGAGCGTGTTGTCCTTGACGGAGCCGCCATTCATCGTGACGCTCTTGGTGGTGTAGGCCACCAGACCGCCGGCAACGTAGCCGTTCCCAGACACGATCGCGTGGTTACCGTCGATGGTGACATTCTTCAGCGTGAAGCTCGTGCCGTTCAGGAAGATACCGCCGGCGATGTTGCCAGTGCCCTCGGCCGTGTTGCCGGTGACCTTGGTGCCGGTGATGGTCAGAGCGCTTTCCTTGCCGGTGAGGTTGGCATAGATCGCGCCCGCCGTCGTCGCCGTGTTGCCGGAAATCTCACCGTCGGTGATGGTCACCTTGACCTGCGAGGCGGAGCTCACACGCACAGGAGCGCTGAAGCCCTTGTTGCCGGTGACGGTCGCGTTGCTGATGGCATGTTTCTCGCTGCCGCTGTTCATGCCTGTCACATCGATCACATAGCCGCCCTCGCCGGTGTTCCCTGAAAGCTCGGCGCCGCTCACGTCAAACGCGCACGACAGGTGCAGGATTGAGCCGCCATCCGTGGTGTTCTCAGAGAAGCTGCCGGTGATCGTGACCACCGCAGCGGTGCCCGTATGCACACCAACGCCGGAGTTGCCGGAGTTGCCGGTGAAGGTCGCGCCGATGGTCGCCTCACCGGAGGCAACAAAGACGCCAGCGCCCTTATCGGCGTTGTTGCCCGTGAAGGTGTTGGTGCTGTCAAGAACCAGCTGTTTTCCCGCGGCATAGATACCGGCGCCGCTGACAGCCGTATTGTTCTTGAAGTTGGAGTTGGTGATCTTCGCGGCGGAGCTGCCTTCGATGCGCAGCGCGCCGCCATAATAGCTGCCCTTGTTGTTCTCAAAAGTCACGCCATCAATGGTCAGATTCGCGTTCGTCACGTTCAGACCGCCCGCGATGATGGATCTGGTGAACTCGCCGTCCGCGATCCGGCCATTCAGAATGGAAACGACGTGCTTGTCAACATCCTCTACGGAGCTGAACTGGACATTCAGAACCGTCTTCTTGCCCTGACCGTTGAGCTCCCTGCCCCCCAGATCGAGCACGAAGGTCTTATCGGTCACGACGAGCTGCTCAGCGATCACCATCGGAGCATCCTCGAGGAAGCTGATGACCGTCGGCTCGGCAGTCGCATCCGTCGCAATCGCGGCAAACGCGTCCGCCAGCGTGGTGAAGTACATCACGCCGATGATCGTATCATTGCCCACCACCTCGGGGCGCTCGATCTTGACAATCGCGCCTTCGGGCGGCAAGATCTCGCCCACGGTCAGGAAATACTCGCCGCCCTGAGCGATCTCAGCGATGGCGGGATAAGTGCCGTATCTGGTGAGCCAGTAGCTGTTGGGGGCTACCTGCGCGCCGTTGCTCTTCATCATCTGCGGATGAATCAGCGCAGGCTTCGCGTCCTTGCTGACGTAGAGATCGTTGGCCCAGTAGGTGCTGCCGCCGCTGCTGTTGCCATAGATCGCGCCGCTGTTCATCACAAAGCCCGTGGTGCCGATCAGCACGCCGCCGGCATTCACACCGACGAACTCGGCCGCGCTGTTGCCCGTGATGACAACGTCATTCAGCGTCATCGAAGCGCCGCTGTGATACACGATTGCGCCCGCGGCATAGTTGCGCTCCCAATCGTTCGTCGCCTTGTTGTTCGTGAAGGTGACGCTGGTCAGCTTGGTCGCGCCAGAGCCGCTCTCGTTATAGATGGCGCCGGACTGCAGGCCCGTATTGCCGGTGAACTTGGAATCCTGCACAGTCAGGTTCGTGCCTTCGCCCACGAAAACCGGATACCTCGCGCTGTTCCCCTCAAAGGTCATGTTGTCCAGCACGACATTCGCGTTCACAGCGTTAAGCACCGCATACGCGTCGCTCGTGCCGGTCTGGTTGCCCGCGAAGGAACCGTTGGCAATGGTCACATTGCCGCCCTTGATCGTGAACACGGAATTGTTGCCCGCGTTCGTCGAGAAGGTCTTGCTGGCCATATCCAGCGTGTAGGACTTATTATTGGAAACAACGGGCATGTCGATGTCCGCCAGGAGCTCGATCGTCTCACCGTCTTCCACGGCCTCGATCGCGGCCTCCAGCGTGAAGAACAGATACTGCTCCTCCTGCCCGGGCACTTCCTTCTCAACGATCTTCGCCACGGCCACATCCCAGTCCATCTGGCGATCCGTGCTGCCGAAGCCAAAGGCGTCAGAAACGCTGCCGCTCTTCGTCGCCACAGCGCTGTCGGAGTCGCCGACGACGGCGGTGAAGGAGAGACCATCCTCGCTCAAAGAGGTGATGATGCCCACGGTCAGGTCGTCTCCGCTGCCGAAGAAGACCAGATCGCCAACGCAAATCCTGTCCGATCCGTCAGGATTCTGCTCCCCGACCGGCTTCACGTCTTCAGGTTCGATGTAGAGACCAGTCGCCTTCATCTGCGCGAGCATCTCCGCAGCAGAATCAGTCAACTTGATCGTGTTCACGCCGACCATGCCAGCGCAGAACGCGACGAACTGCGCGTTCCAATCATCATTGTAGGAATACAGCTCATCCCGCGCGGTCAGGCCGTAGCGGGCACGCCCATACCACTCGCCATAGACGGAGTAGTAGACCTTGGGGCCATTGATGCTGTCGAAATCTACGACGCCCTCGGGCAGGATAAAGTCATCAATCTGATGATATCCCACCTGCGACAGCGCAACCGCGGCCAGATCCGGGCCGATCTCACCAGTCTTGCTGGCGTTCTCGGCCTTGCTGACCATGTTGTCATACTCTTTGTCCTTCTCGGTTACCAGAACGGTGTGCACATACTCGCCGGTCTTCTTGGTGGTCTGATCCTGCACAATGACACCAATCTGGTAGATGCCGGGATCGTTCCAAGAGAAGGGGCAGTCATACATGTACATCATCCAATGAGGCTGAGTACCATCGCCGTATGCGTCGCCATACGCATAGAGATATTCCTTCGCGCCGGTTTCTTCATCATACAGCACGTCGAAGTATTCGACCTTATATGTAGTTCCCACCATATTCTGGATGGTGAAATTCATGCTGTCCAGCGTGATACGATCCCCAACGAAAATGTGAGACTTCAGAGGCATATCGGGAGTGAGCACAATCTCCGGCAGTTCATCCGCCGTAATGAAGTTAAGCTTGGCTGCACGCACGCCAACGCGCTTCTGATTAGCCAGCTCGTCGAAGCGAACCAGAAGGGTGGAATCCTCTTCAATACCCGAAATCGTGATCTCGTTATTCTGCCGAGGGCCGACTGTCGTAATGTAGTCCGACTTAATGAACTGATTCCATGTGGCTTCGGCCGCGGCCGCACGAAGCGCCGCATCGTCAGTCGTCACATCGCCGGCAACAACTGCCCAATAGGCGTTATTGCTGCATCCGTAACCAGTTCCCTCATAGACGCTGACCGTGAGGGGAAGACCTTCGACCACATCAAACTCATACTGCAGGAGCCTGAACCAGTTCGCTTCCTCGTTCAGCTTCCAATCGCTCGTATCCAGACCAAGGGCCGACTCGCCAGCCATCGTGGCGGGCAGCGCAGACGCGCGGACCATCAGCGCCATCATGCTGGCATAGCCGATAATATCCTTGTCGTTGCGGGCATAGCTGTGCCGGACGACCGCGCTGCCGCCCTCGACAACCTGCACCTGACTGTCAGACACGCCGACCACGATACCGGCGCGGTCTTCCTTCAGGAAGATCACGTCGCCCTTCTCGGGCTCATAGTCAGAGGCGCTCTTGATCGCGCCCATCGAGTTCAGCTTGGCATACAAACCGTTCACGTCGCCCTGACGCGGGAAGCCGGTCGCCGGGATCTCCGCATAGGCGGCGCAGAAGGAAATGAACATCGCGGTCCAGTCCGCGCCATAGGCATGACCAAACCAGTCGCCATAGACGGAATAGAACTGGCGCTCGCCATTCTCAATGATGAAGTCGATCTCGCTCTGCGTGTAGCCGACCTGCGACAGCGCCACAGCAACAATGTTCTCGCGCCAGTCGTCGGTCAGCTTCACTCTCTTCGCCGCCGCCGTGCAGGCGTCCAGAGAGGTCTTGTCCTTCTCGGCCACGATCACGCTGACGTTCGCAGACTTGACCTGCTCGGCTTCGTCCGTCACCACCGCGGTGATCGTGTAATCGCCGTAGGTCTCGGGCACAAAGTCCAGCGTGTCGGCGCTGCCGGAAACCGACTTCGAGCCAATCTCCTCGCCATTCACCTGATAGACCACCTGAATGTCGCCGAAGCCGCCGTCAACATCCAGCGTCACACGGACGGTCTCGCCAGCAAACGCGAAGCTCTTGTCAGCGGCCAGCGCGATCACGAGCTCTTCGATCTCCTCGGGCTCCTCAGTGGCCTCATCCTCAGGCACCTCGGTCTCCTTGGGGAGCTCTTCCTCATCAGCAGGCTCGGTCTCCTCAGGCGCCGGGGTCTTCTCGTCCTCGGGCACAGGAGTCTCCGCATCGTCATCGACTTGGTCATTCGTTTCGGGGGTTTCGGTTTCCTCGGCAGGCTCCGCCGTGGGTTCACTCGTCACCTCTTCGGTGGGCTCCGCCGTCGGTTCGCTCGTCACTTCTTCAGCGGGCTCCGCCGTCGGTTCGCTCGTCACCTCTTCGGCGGGCTCAGCCGTCGGCTCGCTCGTCA
>JAFLST010000019.1:0-19175 GCA_022510815.1 Christensenellaceae bacterium
ACAAGAAGCAGTCCGGCGGTCACGGCCAGTTCGGCGACGTGTGGATCGAGTTCTCTCCGATCACTGACGGCTCCACCGATTTCGAGTTCGTGGACGCGGTTGTCGGCGGCGTTGTTCCGCGCAACTTCATCCCCTCCGTCGAGAAGGGCCTGCGCGAGAACCTCGTGCGCGGCGTGCTGGCGGGCTATCCGATGGTCGGCCTGCGGGCCAAGCTGCATGACGGCAGCTATCACCCCGTCGACTCCTCTGAAATGGCCTTCAAGACGGCTGCCCGCATCGCCTACAAGAAGTGCGTGGACGCCAATCCTGTGCTGCTGGAGCCCATCATGCACGTCGAGGTCATCGTGCCGGACGAGTACATGGGCGATATCATGGGCGACATGAACAAGCGCCGCGGCCGCATCATCGGCATGAACCAGACTGAGGACGGTCTGCAGAAGGTCGAAGGCGAGGCCCCCATGGCTGAGATGTTCAAGTATGCCACCGACCTGCGCTCCATGACGCAGGCCCGCGGTTCCTTCTCCATGCGCTTCGAGCGTTATGAGGAAGTGCCCCAGAACGTGGCCGAGAAGATCATCGCCGCTGCCGGCAAGTTCGACGACGACGAGGAGTAATCCCATACCATTCGCAGCGGGAGTCAGTAAGGCTCCCGCTGTTTTTGTGCGGGCAGAGACGGGAATGGAGTTGTAGTGTATCCACTCTTTCAGACGCAGCGGCAGCCAGTCATATGTGGCAGAGCGAAAGGGCTCACCCAAAGCAGGAAGGTTGAAAAATGGAAAAGGGACATGGCGCACCAATGGATGGTCATGTCCCTTTTCGGTTAATCATTATTTTCACTCAACGTATCCAAAAACAACTTTATTTCCTTGCTGATTCGCTCGTATTCGTAATCATGTACATAATGCGGGCAGTCAAGCTCGATAAACCTTGCGTTTTGCGCCATTGAGAGATAATCCTTCGGAATCTGACGCCATGTCTCCATATCAAAACCTGTGCCACCGGAGCCGTCTGAAATGAACAGCAGCATCGGAACCGCGGGAACTCCGCCGAGCTTGACAGCGCCTGCATTTTCCTTAATTGATTTCGCCTCTTCGATCATCGTGGCTGTTGCAGTTCGGTTATAGAAAACGGCTCTGTAGATTGCTTTTTCTTCATCCGTGAGTGTACCGTGTTTGATGGCGTCACTTTCTGAAATGCCCGGTATTAACCGCGTGATACCCAACGCAGCCGCGTATTGTCCGATTTTCATAACAGGAATGGTTATGTTCATTGCATCGTAGTATTGCGGGACAGCCATATCCAGACCGATGATGGCCTCTACCTCATCCGGATACTGCTGTGCCCAGTAGAGAGCCTCTATACCCGACATGGAATGCGGGCAAAGAATATACGGGCCATCATGACCGGCGCGCTGTATCGCAGCTCTAGTCTGGCTCAATATGGTATCAATGTCCCGGGATTCATTTATAACATCACTAAACCCATAGCCCAATTTTTCAATCACGACGATCTGATAGTCGTCACTGAGCAGCGAATATAAAGATTTGAAATCCAATATGGGAGAGCAAGTTCCGCCGCCGGACATAAATACAAGTGTCGTTTCACCTGTCCCCTCCGAGTAAACGCTCATATTGTGTCCATCGACTTCAACTAAACGCCCAAGGGGAAGAAGCAAATCAGATTCTCTCGCTGTCTGAATCCGATGATTGATGTAGGTTGCCAGCAAAAACAAGCTGAATGCGCCTGCAATGATGATTGCCATATTATTTTTTCTCTTTATCTGCTTCATAAGCTCTCCTCGGATATGATAGCAATGTCCTTAAGCATTGCTGAATTTCGATTTGTCTTTCGATTGAACCGCGCTGGCATTATAGCATTTGGGGAAAACGGTGTCAAGATGTTCTCCTTACACGAATCGTGTGCGCTTACGCCTCCCGCAAGTGGGTGGTGCAGCCCTCTCGTCGATCGGGTTGTGCGTTCTGCAAGGCTCCACGCAGCTTGTTTCCCCTATTATTCAGAGTGTTCATCATATGGAAAAATCGCTTGGTGTGGTGTTTTGCACCGTTATGTGCTATACTGCTGATGAAATGAAACCGATAAGCATCGTTTGCGGAGGAAGAAAATGAGCTTATATGAAGACATCAGGAATTATAAGCCTGTCAATGAGCAGGAAGCGCGGGACAAAGAGGTCATGCTTCAATATATCCTGCATAATGCAGACTATCTGAGCCGGGAGAATCTGGTCGCGCACTTCACGACCTCCATCTGGACGGTCAACCGGGAGCGAACCAAAACGCTGATGGCCTATCACAATATCTACGATTCATGGGCATGGATCGGCGGTCACGCGGACGGCGAGGAGAATTTGCCTTCGGTGGCTCTGCGGGAGTTGGCAGAGGAGACCGGTGTCCGCAACGCTTCTCTGGTGAGCAGGGATATATTCAGTCTGGAAGTGCTGACGGTCGATGGGCATGAGAAAAAGGGAAAGTATGTGCCGAGCCATCTGCACATGAATGTGACCTATTTAGCGGTGGCGGATGAGCATGAGCGGCTGACCGTCAATGATGCGGAGAATCAGGCGGTAAAATGGTGGTTTTTTGAGGATGCCCTGAAAGTGTCCAAGGAACCATGGTTTGTCGAGCGCATCTATGCAAAGCTGATCGCCAAGTGCCGGTAAACAATGAACCCGTGCGAACAAAGAGTGATGGATATTGCAATAAAAAATCAAAGGTGACTGGAATGAGCAGGGCATAGGGAAGCCGGCTTTGGGCGATACGACAGCTTCATTGAGATGCCGACTGACCAGATTCGCCGGATCGCGAAAGAACAACAATTGGTTTATTTGGAAGGTGAGCGAGTGAACAAAGACCTGACCAGCGGGCCGGTAATGCGTTCCATGCTGCTGTTTGCCGTTCCCATGATTCTGGGCAACCTGCTGCAGCAGTGCTACAATGTGGCGGATACCCTGATTGTCGGCCAGTTTCTTGGGAAAAATGCTTTGGCGGCTGTCGGCTCGTCCTTCACGCTGATGACATTCCTGACCTCTATCCTTCTGGGCCTTTGCATGGGCAGCGGCGCGCTGTTTTCCATTCGCTTCGGTCAGCGGGATGACGAAGGCCTGCGGGAGAGCATCCGGGCCTCCTTTGCGCTGATTGCCGCCGCTGCGCTCGTTCTCAGTGCAGCAGCCTTCATTGGCCTTGATTTCATTCAGGTGTTTCTTCGGGTGCCAGCCGAGGTATGGAGCGCCATGCGGGAATACCTGTCCGTCATTTTCCTCGGAATCATGGCGACCTTTCTGTATAACTATTTTGCCTCCTTCCTCCGGGCGGTGGGAAATTCGGTCGTTCCGCTGGCTTTTCTGGCAGTTTCGGCGATCCTGAACATCCTTCTCGATCTGCTGTTTGTGCTGGGACTGGAACGCGGCGTGAGCGGAGCGGCAGAAGCTACGGTCATCGCGCAGTATATCTCGGGCGTCGGCATCGCGATTTACGCCTTGATGAAGTGCCCTCAAATCCGGGAAAGCTTCACGGGTTGCCGCGTCCGATGGGCCTGCGTCAGGGAGGTTGCCGCTTTTTCCATCCTGACATGCGCGCAGCAATCCGTCATGAACCTTGGCATCCTCATGGTGCAGGGACTGGTCAATAGCTTCGGTGCCACCGTCATGGCAGCCTTCGCTGCGGCGGTGAAGATCGACGCCTTTGCCTATATGCCCGTGCAGGACTTCGGCAATGCCTTCTCCACCTTTATCGCTCAGAACTATGGCGCGCGAAGGGCGGAGCGCATCCGGGCCGGACTGAAGGGCGCGATTCTTGCCTCCCTGTCCTTTTGCGCCGTTGTCTCCGCGCTGGTATGGTTTTTTGCCCGTCCGCTCATGGGCATCTTTGTGGAGGCAGGGGAGACGGAGATCATTCGGGAAGGCGTCCGCTATCTGCGCATCGAAGGGGCGTTCTACGGCGGGATCGGCTGTCTGTTCCTGCTGTATGGGCTGTACAGAGCGCTAGAAAAGCCCGGCTTGAGTCTGGTGCTCACGGTCATTTCCCTCGGCACGCGCGTGCTGCTGGCCTATATGCTTTCCGCAGTGCCCACGGTCGGCGTGGTTGGAATCTGGTGGGCAGTTCCCATCGGATGGCTGCTGGCAGACGCGGCAGGCATCTGCTATTACATCCTGCGGAGAAGGCGGCTGTTCGCATGGATGAGTAATGCTCCATCAGAAAAGAAGGCGGTATGACCATCGTGGTCACACCGCCTTTTGCGAATCCATTGTTATTGGCAATACCCCTTGGACTTGATCACGTCCACCACGCTGTTGACAAGCTGCTGGCACTGCTCGTGATCCGGCGCTTCAACCATCACGCGAACCACCGGCTCCGTGCCGGACTCCCGGACGAGGATGCGTCCCGCGGCGCCCAGCGCTTCAGCGGCCTTCCGTACGGCGGCCTGCACGTCCTCATCGGCCTGAGCAGCCGTCTTATCCACGACGCGGACGTTGACGAGAACCTGCGGATAGATGGTCAACCCCTCGCAGAGCTGGCTGAGCGTCTTCTTGCGGGCCATCATGACCTCCATGATCTTGAGGCTGGTCAGGATGCCGTCGCCGGTGGAGGCATACTTGGAGAAGATGATGTGTCCCGAGTCCTCGCCGCCGATGCGGCAGCCATGGTTGACCATGTACTCGTAGACATATTTGTCGCCGACCGCTGTCTTGGCATAGCCAATGCCCAGTTCATCCAGCGCCTTGTACAGGCCGAAGTTGGACATGACCGTGGTCACGACGGTGTTGTTCAGCAGCTTGCCGCGCTCGTGCATGTACTTGCCGTAGATGTAGAGGATGTGGTCGCCCGTGATGACATGCCCCTTCTCGTCCACACACAGGCAGCGGTCCGCGTCGCCGTCGTAGGCGAAGCCCGCGTCCAGCCCGTTGTCAAGGACAAACTTCTGCAGCGCCTCGATGTGCGTGGAGCCGCAGCCCGTGTTGATGTTGAAGCCGTTCGGTTCGGCGCTCATGACATAGGTCTTGGCGCCCAGCGCGTCAAAGACCGCCTTGGCGATGTTCCACGCACTGCCGTTGGCGCAGTCAAGGCCGATCTTCTTGCCCCGGAAGGAGTACATGCCGAGGGAAATCAGATAGCCGATGTAGCGGTTGCGGCCGGAGACATAGTCCACCGTGCAGCCGATCTTTTCCTTGTGCGCAAAGGGCAGCGTCGGCCAGTCGGCGTCAAAGCAGTGGAGCTTGCCGTCGAGATAGTCCTCGATCAGCGCGATGGTATCCTCGTCCATCTTCTCGCCGTGGGTGTTGATGAGCTTGATGCCGTTGTCGAAGTAGGGGTTGTGACTGGCGGAGATCATAACGCCGCAGTCAAAGCCGTCGACCCGGGCGACATAGGCCACAGAAGGCGTGGTCGTCACATGCAGCATGTAGGCGTCCGCGCCGGAGGCCACCAGACCGCTGATCAGCGCGTATTCAAACATGTAGCTGGAGCGCCGCGTATCCTTGCCGATGACGATGCGGGGCGCTTCTTCATCGCCTGCGCGCCGCTTGAGTTCGCCGTAATACCAGCCGAGGAAGCGGCCGACCTGATAGGCGTGATCCGCTGTCAGCTCAACATTGGCTTCTCCGCGGAAACCGTCCGTCCCAAAATACTTGCCCATGAGAAACAACCTCTTTTCAGTCGGATGGTTGGAATCTGATTATGCGTCCTGCGCGATGCGCATCAGCACATCGACCATGGTTTCCAGCGCCTGCACGGAGATCAGCTCCCTGCGTCCGTGGCAGTTGTAGCCGCCGGTGGACAGATTCGGGCAGGGAAGCCCCATGTAGGAGAGGCGAGCGCCGTCCGTTCCGCCGCGGATAGGCTGGATCAGAGGCTCCACGCCGCAGGCCCGGAACGCCTCCTCCGCCTTGTGGAGAATATGCTTGTTGGGCTCGATCATTTCCCGCATGTTGCGGTAGCTGTCGCGCAGGGAGAGCTCAACGGTGCCTTCGCCGTATTTGGCGTTGAGATAGTTCGTGATGCGGCGGGCGGTCTCCTTCCGCTGCTCGTAGATTTCCGCGCTGTGGTCGCGGATGATGTAGGCCAGCGTAGCCAGCTCCTCGTTGCCCTGCATGCCGCAGAGATGATAGAAGCCTTCGTAGCCCTCGGTGTGCGATGGCGTCTCCCATGCCGGGAGCATGCTGTTCCACTCCATGGCGATGAGACTGGCGTTCTTCATCTGGTTCTTGGCGGAGCCGGGATGGATGTTCACGCCGCGCACCGTCACCTGACAGGATGCTCCGTTAAAGTTTTCGTATTCCAGCTCGCCCAGCGCGCCGCCGTCCACCGTATAGGCATAGTCCGCGCCAAAGCCAGGCACATCGAACAGATCCGCACCGCGCCCGATCTCCTCATCGGGGGTGAAGCCGATGCAGATCGTGCAGTGCTCCGGCGCGTCAGGAGCCATGAGCCGGGCGGCAAGGGTCATGATTTCCGCGATGCCTGCCTTGTCGTCGGAGCCCAGCACGCTCTCGCCGTCAGTGACGATCAGATCCTGTCCCTTGAGGGACCGCAGGAAATCAAAGCCGTCGATGACCACGCCGTTTTTCAGGGTGATGGGATTGCCGTCGTAGTTCTCGACGATCTGCGGATGCGTCGGGCCGGGCACGGCGTCAACGGTGTCCATATGCGCGATCAGGCCGACTTTCGCGGGGTGGTTGCCCTTGGCGGGAATGGTGCCGTACACATAGCAGTTTTCGTCCACCCGGGCGTCCGCGATGCCCATGGCCTTCATTTCGTCCACCAGCATGCGGGCCAGCGTCCACTGGCCGGGGGTCGAGGGACAGGTCTCGCTGCGCTCGTTGGAGGTCGTCTCAACCTGCACATAGCGCAGAAAACGGGATGTAACGGTATCCTGATGGCTCATGGAATGACCCTCCTTCTGTTATGACCGGCTCCGGGCAAGCGCCGCGTAAGCCGCTGAAATGCCGTCTGTGGCTGCGCTGACGATGCCGCCTGCGTAGCCCGCGCCTTCTCCGACGGGGAAAAGCCCTGCGATGCGTTCAGCCATCATGCCCTCGTCCCGGGGCAGCCGCACCGGGGAGGAGGAGCGGGTTTCCACGCCTGTCAGCAGCGCGTCCGGATGAGAGAAGCCGCGCAGCATGCCGTCCATGCGGCGGATGCCATAGCTCAGATCGTCAATGATGAATCCCGGCAGGCAGGCCCGCAGGTCACCGGGGGTCACGCTGGGCAGATAGGTCGGCTGCACATCGCCCAGGCGGGAGGTCTCGCGTCCTTTGAGCAGGTCTTCCACCCGCTGCACGGGAGCCTTGAAGCCGCCGCCTCCAGCCCGGAAGGCCGCCTGTTCGATGCTTCGCTGCCAGACGAAGCCCGCCAGCGGGTGATCGTCCTGAAAGTCCTCCGGGCGCACGCCAACCAGCAGCGCCGAATTCGCGTTGACGCCGTCCCGGGCATGAAGGCTCATGCCGTTGACCGCCACGCCGCCCTCCTGAGACGCTGCCGCGATGACCTCGCCTCCGGGGCACATGCAGAAAGTGTATACCCCTCGACCATCGGGCGTGCGGACGTTCAGCTTGTAGTCGGCAGCCTTCAGGGCGGGATGGCCTGCCGCGGCGCCCCACTGCGCACGGTTGATGAGCGCCTGCGGGTGCTCGATGCGCACGCCCATGGCAAAGGGTTTCTGGGTCATGCGCACGCCCTGCCGGAACAGCATCTGCATGGTGTCCCGGGCACTGTGGCCGATGCAGAGCAGCACCGTATCGGTCAGCACCTCGCGGGTTTCGCCGCCCTGCTGTACGGTGACGCCTTCAAGGTGCTCGCCACGCAGGATCAGCCCAGTGAGCTTTGTTTCAAAAAGAACCGTGCCGCCCAGCGCGATGATCTCCCGGCGCATGGACGCGATGACCTCACGCAGCCTGTCAGTGCCGATGTGCGGCTTGGCGAGGAAGAGAATCTCCTCCGGCGCGCCGTGGTCAACGAAGGTCTGCAGCACCGTGCGGATATAAGGCGACTTGGTGCCGGTGGTCAGCTTACCATCCGAGAAGGTGCCCGCGCCGCCCTCGCCGAACTGGACGTTGCTTTCGGGGTTGAGAACGCCGGTCTGGCGCATGGCTTCCACGTCCCGGGCACGTTCCTCAACGGGCTTGCCGCGCTCGATAAGGATGGGGTTAGCGCCTGCCTTGGCAAGGGTCAGGGCCGCGAACAGTCCCGCGGGGCCCGCGCCGACCACCACCGGAGGATGATCGAATCCGGGCTTGGGCAGGGGAGGTATGGCTGGATAAACGGCCTTTGACGCGACGCCGGGCTTGAGGCGGCGCAGAACGTCCGCTTCGTCCTTTACCTGCGCGTCGACGGAGAGCACGAAATGGACATCCGCCTTGTTCCGGGCGTCCACGGATTTTTTGACCAGCGTCAGCTTCAGCAGGCGCTCCGGGGATAGCTTCAGCTTGCGCAGCACGAGGGCGGTCAACTCCGCCTGCGTGTAGGAGAGGGGCAGGTTCAGGTTGTCCAGTCGCAGCAAAGAAAAGCCCCCTTATTCGTGCCAGCGGATGCTGTCCGGAAGAATGAACGCCTGCTCAGGATAGAAGACCTGCGTCAGCTCCAGCCCGTGCGGCGGCGCGGTGACGCCCAGATCAAGGCGATCAAGGCTGTCGAATGCTCTTGAAAAAGCGTCCGTGCCGCGCTTGCCGTGGCCGATCTCAATGAGCGTTCCGGCGATGATGCGCACCATGTTGTAGAGGAAGGCGTCGCCCTCCACGGTGAGGGTGATGACGGCGCCGTCCTGCGCGAGCGCGACGTCCCGGATGGTGCGCACGGTGGTCTTCGCTGTGCCGCCGGAGGCCTGAAAGGCCGCGAAGTCATGCCGCCCCAGCAGTGTCTGAGCCGCTTTCTGCATCGGTTCGATGTCCAGCGGCACCGGGACATGGGCGTGGGTCAGGCGAAGAATCGCGCTGCCATGGCGGCTGTTGTCGATGCGGTAGGTGTAGCGCTTGCCGCAGGTCATAAACCGCGCATGGAACTCCGGCGGCACCTCGCGGCCCGTCTGGACGCGGATATCCCGGGGCAGCATGGTGTTGAGCACGAAGGGATACTTCTCCGGCGGAATGGTACTGGATGTATCAAAGTGCGCCGCCTGTCCCCGGGCATGAACGCCTGCGTCCGTCCTGCTCGCGCCTGTGACGGTGATCGTCTCGCCCGCCGCGCGGGAAAGGGCTTCCTCCAGCACCTGCTGCACCGCCAGCCCGTTATACTGCCGCTGCCAGCCGCTGTAGGCCGTACCGTCGTACTCGAGGGTCAGCAGGATGCGCTTCACAGGATCAGTCCTTCCAGAACAATGAGCAGAATCAGGCCCGCTACGCTCGCGGCAGCCAGAAAATCATTGCGCGTGATCTTGAGTACCCGCAGCCGCGTGCGGTTCTCGCCGCCGTGATAGCACCGGGCTTCCATGGCCATGGCAAGGTCACCGGCACGGCGGAAGGCGCTGACGAACAGCGGCACCAGCAGCGGTACCATGGCCTTGGCACGCGCGATCAGGTTGCCTGTCTCAAAGTCTGCGCCGCGGGCCATCTGGGCCTTCATGATCTTATCGGCTTCCTCTAACAGCGTCGGGATGAAGCGCAGGGCAATGGACATCATCATGGCTAACTCGTGGGCGGGGAAGTGCACGCGCTTGAGCGGGGAGAGGAGCAGCTCAATGCCGTCAGAGAGCGCGATGGGCGAAGTTGTGAGGGTCAGCAGCGATGTGCCGACGACCAGAAACACCAGCCGCAGCGAATAGTGCACCGCCTGAGTGAGTCCCTCCCGGGTGATGGTGATGAAGGCCCACTGAACCAGCACCGTTCCGCTTGTGGTAAAGAAGAGGTTCAGCACAAAGGTCAGCACAAGGATGATCCGCAGAGCCTTCACGCCCCGCGCAAGCATCTTGAAGGGCACCTTTGACAGGCGGCTGATCAGCCAGATGAAGGCCAGAACGACCGCGTAGCCTGCCAGCGAGTGAACCATGAACACCGCGACCATGATGCCGATGGTCAGCAGGATTTTCGTGCGCGGATCAAGCCGGTGCACCCAGCTGTCCACGGGATAGTATTGCCCGAGGGTGATATTGGTCAGCATGAATGTCCCTCCTTCCACAGGCGAAGAAGGTGATCACGGAGCTCGTCATGGGTGTAGAGGTCGTCAGGCAGGTCGAGGCCCTTTTCACGCAGCAGCGCGCAGAGCCGAGCGGCCTCCGGGACGCCCAGACCGATGGAACGCATCATGTCGCCTTGCCGAAAGATGTTCCGCGGCGTGTCCGTGGCGACGAGCTGTCCGCGGCTCATCACGATCATCCGGGTAGCCAGCCGGGCGCAGTCGTCCATGCTGTGGCTGACCATGATGACCGTCACGCCGCCCTCCCGGTGCAGCTCCTGAATCATGCCGAGGATGCTGTCCCGGCCCTTGGGATCGAGGCCCGCGGTGGGCTCGTCAAGGATGAGCACCTTGGGCTCCATGGCCAGCACGCCCGCGATGGCGACGCGGCGCATCTGTCCGCCGGAAAGCTCGAAGGGACTGCGCTCGGCGTAGGTGTCGTAATCGAGGTGTACATGCGCCATGGCGCGGCGGACGCGGCGGTCGATCTCCTCGTCGGAAAGGCCCTGATTCTTCGGGCCGAAGGCGATGTCCTTGGCGACGGTCTCCTCAAAGAGCTGATACTCCGGGTATTGGAACACCAGCCCGACCTTCTGCCGGATGCGGCGCTTATCTACGCCCTCGCCGTTCATGTCCTCGCCGTCGACCAGCACGCGGCCCGAGGTGGGCTTGAGCAGGCCGTTCAGGTGCTGCACGAGGGTCGATTTGCCGCTGCCCGTGTGTCCGACCACGCAGACGAATTCTCCGTCCTCGATGGTGAGGTTCACATCGCGGATGGCCGTGGACTGAAAGGCGCTGCCCTCGCTGTAGGTATGGGTCAGCCCGGTTACTTCGATGGGCATAGCAGCTTCGCCACCTCCTCAGCCATTTCGTCGACGGTCAGGATGCCCGCGGGCAGGGGCATGCCGCCCTTGCGAAGGTCCTGCGCCAGATCGGTCATATGCGGCACATCCAGATGCAGCTCCCGGAGCGCGTCGACCCGCTCGAACACCTCTCTCGGCGTGCCGGTCAGCGCGATCTCGCCATTGTTGACCACAATGATGCGATCCGCCTGCGCCGCCTCCTCCATGAAGTGGGTGATCCAGACGACCGTGATGCCCTTGTCCCGATTCAGCGCGCGGATGGTGTCCAGCACCTCCTTGCGGCCGGAGGGGTCGAGCATGGCGGTGGCTTCGTCGGCGATGATGACGGAGGGCTCCATGGCCAGAATGCCCGCGATGGCAACGCGCTGCTTCTGACCGCCGGAGAGCATATGCGGGGCGGAGGCGGCAAACTCGGTCATGTGCACGGCCTCGATAGCCGCGTCAATGCGACGAACCATTTCGTCATGCGGCACGCCCATGTTTTCCAGACCGAAGGCCACGTCCTCGCGAACGACGGTGGCGACGATCTGATTGTCCGGGTTCTGAAAGATCATCCCGGCCTGCTGCCGGATATGCCATATGTGCTCGTCGTCCTTCGTGTCCATGCCGCAGACCACGACGCTGCCCTCCTGCGGAATATACAGGGCATTGAGCAGCTTGGCGAGGGTGGACTTGCCCGAGCCGTTGTGACCCAGCACAGCCACAAACTCGCCGGGCTTCACCTGCATCGATACCTGCCGCAGGGCGGGCGAGGGGGCTTCCTCATAGGTGAAGGTAACGTCCTCCACGGCAATACGCGTTTTTTCCATCATAAACTCCTTCTGATGGCATGTTTAACCATACCAGCGCTCATTGTATCACAGAAGGGAGGTTCCTGCAAGGTTCGGCCATGAAAAAAGCGCCGCCCGGAGGCGGCGTGAAGGGGGGCTGGATCACCAGCCGAGCTCCAAATCGGCAAGGTACATCGCGTAGGCATGCTTGGCTGACACTCCGCCGATGATCTCGGCAAAGTATTCCGCGTTGTAGTCCGCCTCGACCGTCATATCGGAGAAAATCTCGTACAGCGTTTCTTCCGAGTCCTTGTCAAGGCTGTTCAGGTCGGTGAAGTCCATCATGAGATAGTATTCATAATAGATGTCACCCGTATCGCTCCGCAGATAGTATTTGCCGCCGAAGAGATCGGCGTTCACCAGATTGATGAAGCTGACGATCTCGTCCATCCGATCCTCTGGCACGACCGAGTCGTAGCAGGTGTGCATGAGGATGCCGTAGTAGTAGACGTCCACATAGGCGTACAGGTCGCCCATACGGCCGTTGTTGGACTCGAACACGAGGCTGAAATAGGGCTCGCCGTCATTCTCTTCGTAGGTCAGGCTGTTGTAGCGTTCAAGGGCCCTTTGCACCAAGCCGGTGAGCGTTTCAATGACGGTGTCGTGATCCTCGGCGAGAGCGGAGAGCGGAGCAAGGGACAGCATCAGGGCGAGGATCAGGGCGGTCAGTCGGCGCATAGGAAGTTCCTCCTTTTGTACTGGGTGTCTTGAATTTCACTTGCGGCGCGGGCGCATACCCGGCGCCGATTGGGGCAGGATAGGAGCGGACGGAGGGTGAAGCATGCTGACAATCTTTGTGCGTTCCGTGATTCTCTACGCGGTGGCGGTGCTGGTGATGCGCGCGATGGGCAAGCGGCAGGTGGGGCAGCTTCAGCCCTTTGAGATTGTGGTGGTCATCATGATCGCGGAGCTGGCGGCTACGCCCATGGGAGGCGTCGGCATCCCGCTGCTGCATGGCATCCTGCCGATGGTTGCCCTGCTGATCTGCCATAGCGTTATCTCGGCGCTGTGCATGAAGAGCGAGCGCTTCCGCGGCTGGATGAGCGGCCAGCCCACCGTGCTTGTGCGAAACGGCGTGATCTGCGAGACGGAGCTCAAGAAGATGTCGATCACGCTGGGCGACCTCATGGAAGCCATGCGCACCGGCGGTATCATGGACCCCAGCGAGATGGGCACGGCGGTGCTGGAAACAGGCGGGCAGGTGAATGTTTTTCCCAAGGCGATGAATCGCCCTGTCACGCCTGCGGACATGGCCATGAAGCCTGTCCACGAGGGCCTGCCGCTGCCGCTGATTCTGGACGGCGAGGTGCAGAAGTCGAACCTCAACCGCGGCAACCTTGACGAGGCGTGGCTGGTGGGACAGATCCGGCAGCTCGGCTACGAAGCGCCTGCGCAGGTGCTGTTCCTGTGCCTGAACACGCAGGGGCAGATGATCGTGCAGGGCAAGGGCAAGGCGCAGATGCAGCAGGTACAGGCGATTGCGGCGGAAAAGGCGGTGTGGTAAGGTGAAGACGAATCTGTGGGTTGCCATGGCGCTGCTGGTGATCGTCGTCGCCTTTGGCGTCTGGTCTACGGGCTTGATGGATGATCTGGCGGTTCGCTACATCTCCGCTTCCGAGGAGCTGCTGCTGCTCACGCAGGATCAGCAATGGCAAAGGGCCGACGAGGTCGTCTCCGCGTACCGGGAGAGCTGGAGTCAAACCAGCGAATGGCTGCAGATGCTGGTCATCCACGAGGAACTGGATGCGGTCGACATTGCGCTCAAGCGGGTGCACGCGGGTATCCGGGCGCAGGACCAGTCCCTGTGCTATGAAGGCTGCGCGGAACTGCGGGAGAACGCGGAGCATCTTTCGCACAGGGACGCCTTCACGCTGGGCAACGTGCTGTGATCATTGCCCCGAGATGACGGTGATCTGATGAAGCTGCGGCCTGCGCAGGAAGCGGATTGGCAGCACGGAGGTGCCCACGCCCCGGGAGATGAGGATATCCGCGCGGTTTTCCCGCAGCCAGCCCTGCTCATAGCGGCCCTCGACCTTCGAGATGCCAAGGAACTGCCCCAGCAGCGCGATCTGCCCGCCGTGGGTGTGACCGAACAGACCCAGATCAAACCAGCCTCTCCGGCCGTTCATATCCGTCGTGGTCAGGGCGCTTGAGATAATCTCCGGGCTGTGGCACAGGAAGATGACGAAGTCCTCCTGACGAACCTGCGCGGCCACGGATTTCAGGTCGGGCCAGCCGTTGTTCACGTCGTCAATACCCGCGATATAGATGTCGCTCGTTCCGATGCGCACGGAAGCCACATCGTTGACCAGCGGCGTTATGCCCGCGTTGTACATGGCGGAGCGAAGATGCGTCAGATTGCTCTCGGGGACGGTGCGGTCATGGTTGCCCATGACGGCAAAGACGCCATAGCGGGCGCTGATCCGGGGCAGGTTTCGGAAGAACTCGATGGCGGTGTCGCTGTCCACGGCATAGTCGCCGCCCAGCAGCACCAGATCGGCGTTCAGGGCGTTGACGCGCTGGATCAGGCTGTCCACCCGTGCCTGCGGGAAATAAAAGCCCGCGTGGATGTCCGACAGGTACGCGATGCGAAGCTGCTTGATGTCCGACGGCAGATCGGAGCTGGCGAGGGATTTCACTTCCGTGTCCAGCATGCGCGGCTCCAGAAAGGGATAGGCGATGATGAACAGCAGCAGGGCCAGCGTGATGAGCCGGGAAAGACAGCCGAAGCGGCGCTTGCGCGGCGGTTCATAGCGGACGTGACGGCCCTGATAATCGTCCTGATAGCGCGGCATTGGAGCGACACCTCCTCATGGAAGGGAGCGGGAATACCCGCTCCGTTTTTTACTCAGACGAGTAGCAGCATCAGCGGCACGGTTGCCATGGAGAGCGCGGAGCTCATGGCGACGCCCCGGGAGGCCAGCGCCTTGTCGCAGTCGTAGAGATCGGCCTGCATGCCGGTCAGGGCCGCGCAGGGCATGGCGGTGCACAGGTACAGGGCGTTGACCACCATGGGAGGCAGGGGCGTGAATCGAAGGAGCAGCACCAGCGCCGGCATCACGATCAGCCGCAGGCCGCAGGCAGTCAGCAGGGGACGATCCAGCAGGTGTTCCCTGCGCAGACCGAGGAGCCTTGCGCCGATGACGAACATCGCCAGCGGCGTGGTGGTGCTGCCCATCAGTTCCAGCGCGTTGTTGAAGAAGCCCGGCAGCCGCCAGCCTGTCAGCAGCAGGATAAGCCCTGCGGCGATGGCGAGGATGGAGGGATTCTTCAGGAGCCGCAGCGGGTCGACGGCCTTCGCTCCGGCATAATAGTATGAGCCGAGGGTCCAGCACATGAGATTAAACGCGGTCACAAACATCACCGCGTAGATCAGCGCGTCCTGCCCGAAGGCCGCCGTGATGACCGGATAGCCCATGAAGCCGCAGTTGCTGGCCATGGAGAGGTTCGTCAGCACTGCCCGCCGATCCCGCGATTGGCCTTTGAACAGCCGGTGCGCCAGCAGGGCGCTGAACAGCATCACCACGCAGGTCAGCACGAAGACCCAAGCCAGCTCGATCAGCAGCTCCGGGGTCGCGTCCTGCTGGAGGCGGGAGAGGATCAGGCAGGGCTGCGCAAAGTAAAGAACAAATGTGTTGAGACCGGATATGCCCCGCTCGTCCATCGCCCGGAATCTGACCGCGCCAAGCCCGGCCATCATCAGGATGAAGAGCGTCAGGACCTGCATCAGTACACCCATGTGAAGCTTCCTTCCCGTGAATGGATTGACATAACGGATGGTATCATGTACACTGGCATCAGCAATCCTGAAGGAATGGAGATGTCGGTTGATGGCTCAGAATTTCCGCACCTTTGATCCCTGCACGCTGCTTTGTCCCGTACCGGCGGTGATGGTTTCCTGCCGGCTTCCGGAGCCGGACGCGAAGCCCAACATCATCACCATCGCGTGGGCGGGCACAGTCAACTCCGATCCGCCGATGGTGTCCGTCAGCATCCGCAAGGAGCGGCAGAGCCACAGCATCATCAAGGCCTCGGGCGAGTTTGTCGTGAACCTGATCGACGAGCCCCGCTGCCATGCGCTGGACTACTGCGGCGTGAAGTCTGGCCGGGATGTGGACAAGTTTGCCGAGTGCGGGCTGACAGCCATGCCCGCGCTGTCGATGGAGCACGCGCCCGCGATCGCCGAGTGCCCCGCCTATCTGGCCTGCAAAGTGCGGCAGGTGATCGAACTGGGCAGTCACGACATGTTTATCGGCGAGGTCACGGGTGTGCAGGTGCGGGAGGATCTCTTTGCGGAGGATGGCTCCCTGCATCTGGAGCGCGCTGGCCTTGTGGCCTACAATCATGGGCTCTATCAGCGCACAGCGGAGGTGCTGGGCTTCTTCGGCTATTCCGTCGCGCGGCCCGATGTGCTGGAGCGCCGGATGTCGCAGTACCGCTGATGGCCTGAGTTATGCGTTATGGCCTTGACAAGCGTCCCGTATGTCACGGGGCGCTTATTCATATTGCCGCGAAGAAACGGGCGTCGGGTGGTCCTGCAGCCAATCCTCGCGGATCATGGCGTAGAGATCCACATCGACAAAGCGGCCCTTGTTGTAGACCCGCCCCCGAAGCCGTCCCTCGTGCAGCATGCCGCACTTGCGCATGACATGGCCGCTGGCAGGATTGGCAGCGTCGTGCTGGGCCTCGACCCGGTGAATCTGCATCCGCTCAAAGGAGAAGGCCAGCACGGCGTGGAGGGCCTCGGTCATCAGTCCGTTGTTCCACAGGGAACGCGCCAGACTGTAGCCGATCTCGACGGTGCTGTTTTCTTCAATATAGGTCATGTAGCCGATGGTGCCCACCACGCGCCCTGTGGCCTTGAGGACGATACCCCAGCTCGAGGGCATGCCGTCCCGGTACTGCCGGAGAATGTAGCGCAGATAGGCGCGGCTCTCGCTCAGGGAGCGGTGGGCGCTCCAGAGCACATAGCGGGCAACCTCCGGATCGCGGGAATAGTCGTAGATGTCCTGCGCGTCGTGCATGACCATCGGGCGCAGCAGAAGGCGCGGCGTCTCCAGCCGGGGAAGGCGGGAAAAGGCATCCCTCGGCGACAGGTACACCGTTTCCCGCGGCATCAGCGCCTGCAGCAGGCTGTGGCGCTCACCCATGGGGATACCATGAAATCCGCGGCACACCCGGCAGCTTAGGCATGGGAATGCCGTTGCGCAGGCTGCCGTAGATCACCAGCGCAACACCTGCGGCGCACATGAGCGCCATCAGCAGCAGAAAGAGGACGTACAGGGGATGCCGACGCGATGATGCGGCCATATTCATGCCCTCCTCATGGATGAATGATACAGAAATGAAATATTTTTGAAATATTTTTTGAAAACTGGGAAGAAAATGGGTGGATGCCTCGTTGTATCAGTGAGCGAGCCGGTAAGCGGCCATCATGAGACCAAGCGCCGTCTTGCTGTCGCGGAACTCGCCGCGCATCACATGGTCAACGGCTTCCTTGAGCGGCATGCGCACCGTGGCGACGAATTCGTCCTCGTCGGGATGGGTTTCGCCCCGGGACAGCCCTGTTGCCAGATAGACATGAATGCGCTCGTTGCAGAAGCCGGGCGTGGTCTCGAGGCAGGTGAGCTTCTCCCACGACTGAGCGATGTAGCCGGTTTCCTCGGAAAGCTCGCGCTTGGCGCAGAAAAGGGGATCTTCCTCCGGGCTGTCCAGCTTGCCGGCGGGGATCTCCAGCGTCAGACGGCCCACGGCGATGCGGTGCTGACGGACCAGAATGACGTTTCCGTCCTCGTCCAGAGGCACCACGGCGGAAGCGCCCGGATGACAGGCAACCTCGCGCAGAGCGGTCTCGCCGCTGGGCAGGCGCACCTGCCAGTGTTCTACACGAATGATCTTGCCCGGAAAGACCACCTTGCCATCCAAAAAAGTTTCCATCAAATCCTGATCGTTCATCTCAGCGCCTCCCAACATGCCACCGCGTGAACGCGCGGCGACGGATGACGGAAAATTCGACGCGCAGGGGATGAATTCCTGCCGCAGTCATCGTGGCTGCTCGGTAAAAAGCGGCAGCTTTCCTTCATTGACAAAGGTGAGCTCCGCGTTATAATATACATGTACCACTCAATCATTGGAGGAGGGAACCGCGCCATGAAGATTACTGGCGAACTTCACTTGCGCCGGATGCTGGCTGTTCTGCTGACTCTGGTCATGCTGATGACGGCCTTCACCGTGCCTGCCATGGCTCAGGAGGACTGGCATCAGCTTCAGCTGTATGTCACTTGGGCCGGCGCGCCTGCCGCGGTGCAGGCTCAGGCCATTCCGGGCAGCAATGAGAACGCTTTCTGGGTGACTGTGGACGCAGCGGCGCTGAGTAGCGGCATCAACATCAGCGCGTCGCACCCGTTCCATCCCGGCTATGTTTTCAGCCCCTCGTCGGAGGAGGCCCAGTTCCCGGGCAACGCGGGCTCGGCGGACGGCATGAGCGCTCTGACGATTACAGCGTATGAGAACGATGCGCCTGCGGATTCCTACAGGCTCTACGTTTCTACAGACGCGATTCCTGCGGTGAACGTGCGCGTTCGCTATGAGGCCGCCGGACAGACGATCCATGAGACGTACTATCCCGTGACGCCTTATCAGCAGACGACGATCTCGCCCGAGCCTGCCGTGCTCCCCGAAGGCTACCAGCTGGAGGACGGTCAGGGCAGCGTGTCCGTTTATGTCGACATGAACGGCGCGAATCCGTCGGAGGTCGTGTTCTACTGCAAGCAGGCTGCGCAGGCGGTCGACGTGCCGATTCAGTATGTGGACGTGGACACCGAGTATGGTTCCGTGCTGAACAGCTCGTCCCAGCGGTGCGAGCCGGGTGACACGGTGATTTATCTTGACTGGAATCTGGTGCCGGAAGGCTACGCCGCCTACAACAATGTGACGGAAGTGAGCGTCCATGTTGACGAAAACGGCGCGAATCCTTCTTCGGTGGTTTTCTATCTGCAGAAGACCGTCTACACCGCCGACGTTCAGGTGCTGTACATCGACAGCGCGACGAATGGCGTGCTGAACAGTGAGACGGTGAACTGTAGCTCAAACGATCCTTATGTGCGTTATGACGCTTCCAAGGCGCCGGAGGGCTACACCTGCAGCAGCGCGACGGAAGTGTATGTCGAGATTACTGCGAACGGCGCGAATCCCTCGACCGTCGAGTTCCGGCTTGACCCGCCGCCAGCTACGGAAGCACCCACCGAAGTCCCGACAGAGGTTCCGACAGAGGTTCCGACGGAAGTCCCCACGGAAGTCCCGACGGAAGTCCCCACGGAAGTTCCGACGGAGGTGCCGACGGAAGTCCCCACGGATGTTCCGAC
>JAFLST010000019.1:19275-51587 GCA_022510815.1 Christensenellaceae bacterium
TCCCCACGGAAGTTCCGACGGAGGTGCCGACGGAAGTCCCCACGGATGTTCCGACTGATGTTCCGACAGACGTTCCGACTGATGTTCCGACTGACGTTCCGACCGACGTTCCCACGGACGTTCCGACGAACGCTCCGACCGATGTTCCCACGGAAGCCCCAACGGATGCTCCCACCGATGTCCCCGCGCCTGTGATGGTGACGGTGACGGTGCGCTACATCCACGCGATGTCGAATGAGATCGTCGCTGAAACGAGCGCCCAGTTCGAGCATGGCACGACGCAGCGCATTGAGGCGGTGCAGGCGGCCTATCCGGACTACACCATCACGCCTGCCTACGCGGATATTGTGGTGAACGCGGACGCTCCGAACGTGGTCGAGTTCATGCTCACGCCGATTCAGCAGCCGACGGATGTTCCGGCGCCTGATCCTATCAGCGTTGAGGTTAAGGTGGTCTATCAGGCGGAGGATGGCTCGCAGATTTTTGACCAGCAGAAGGTCATCTGCACGCAGGGGGAGCAGACCCCCGTGACCGCGAACAGCGCGAGCATCCCGGCTGGGTACACCCTTATCGGCGATGCGACCGTCTATGTGACGGTGGACGAGTACGGCAACGCCAGCCAGAACCCTGTGGTGTTCAACTATGCCGCGCCGCTGCCCGCCGACCGCAATGTCGACGTGCTCTATCAGACGGAGGTCGGCCTGACGGTGGCGCAGGAATCTGTGTTCTGCGTCGTCGGCAGCACCACGGTCTCGCCGGACGCCTCCAAGCTGCCTGACAGCTATGTGTTAGTGGATCGCAATCCTGTGACAGTGACGCTCCAGCAGGACGGCACGGCCAATCCTGATCCGGTGATCTTCCGCGTGATGGAGAAGCCGAATGAGACGCCGATTCCGCAGGGCGATATGATTCAGCGCTGGGGCTATACCACCACGGGCGGTGTGAATGTGCGCCGCGAACCCAGCGCGAACTCTAACCGCGTGACCCAGATCAAGAGCAGCGGCACCATGGTGTATGTGCTGCGCGAGGAGATCGGCAAGGACGATGCGCGGTGGATGCGCGTGCTGATCAACGGCGATCAGTGCTTCATCAAGAGCGAATACATCACGGTCATGTCCGGCTATGACAGCGACGAGTACATGCAGGCCAACTACAACTCGGCGAATGTCACGCCCGTGCCGCCCATGACGGCGGATCAGCTTGGCGACGCGGCTGGCACCCCCACGAACGCGCCGACGGCAACGCCCACCGCTGATCCCACGGCCACGCCGACAGCGGCCCCCACCCAGGCTCCGACGGATGCGCCCACGCAGGCACCGACAGACGCGCCCACACAGGCTCCGACGGATGCACCCACGCAGGCACCGACCACCGCTCCGACGGACGTGCCCACGGCCTCTCCGACGCCCGCGCCTTACTTCGGCTATGCGCTGACGACCCAGCAGGTTGCTCTGCGCACGAGCATCAGCCGGGACGACAGCTCCATCATCGCCACGCTGGCGCAGAATACGCTGGTGCGGGTGACCCAGCCCGGCTATGACACCGACGGCACGCCTTGGAGCGTTGTGACCACGCTGGATAGCATGAGTGGCATGCTGCCCGACAGCAGCCTTCGCCGCATCACGGACGAGGAAGCGAAGTATTACCTCGATCAGTGGGAGAAAGAGCATGCCACGGCTACGCCGACCGTCACGCCGACCAACAGCCCGGTGCCTGCGATGGTGCAGGGTTACGCGGTGGCCATCGGCGATGATGTGCCTTACCGCAACATGCCCAGCAGCCTGAGCGTCATTCTCGGCCAGCTCATGAAGGACGAGGTCGTCTATGTGGCGGGTCAGGAATACGCGGACGGCGTCGTCTGGCATGTGGCTCAGTACGGCGGTCAGTGGGTGTATGTTCAGGCGAACCTCCTGCGAATGATGACCCCTGAAGAGGAACTGGCCTATCTGACGCAGGAACAAAAGACGCCTGAACCCACCCTCGCGGTGGACATCCCCACCTACAACCCCGACGGTATGTCCAGCTATGGCTACGTTTCCGCCAGCTCGGTCAACTTCCGCACCGCTGCCGGCACGAACAGCAGCCGCAACTCGAAGTATCCGACCCTGAAGCAGTACGCCTTCTGTCTGGTGCTCGGCACGCAGAAGATCGGCAATACCACTTGGTACAACGTCAATTATAACGGTGAAAAGGGCTACATCTCCGGCGATTACTTCAAGCAGATGACGATCAATGAGCTGGAAAGCTTCATGAAGAGCCCGGAGTATCAGCAGGGACTGACGAATAACAACGCGCAGGATTCCTTCGCGGGCACCGGAACGAGCGGCATTCCCAGCCGTGAGGATCAGGTTCGTCAGGAATGGGAAGGCAGCGGCAACTCGCCGAGCTATCAGCCCTTCGAGCCCTTCGGGACGCCCGGCCCGCTGGACACGAGTTCCGCTTCGCCTGACGCCTCGCCCTCGACCTCTCCCTCCGACGAGCCGACGATCTCCTTTGAGCCGCTGCCGACGGCGGATCCGAACGGCGGCGCGTCTTCAAAAGGCAGTTCCGGTTCGCCTTGGGGCATCGTGATCGCGATTGTCCTGCTGCTGACGGCGGCTGGCGGCGTGTATGTCTATCTGCGGATTCGCGACAGCAAGCGCAAGATGGCCCAGCGCGCGGCTCAGCGTCGTGCGCAGGCGGCCCGCGGCGACGCTCGTCCCTATGCCCGCAACAACGGCGCGACGCCTTCCCAGCAGCAGCCGCGTACAGGTACTTATCCGAACCAGAATGCCGCGCAGCAGACCCGCCGCCCCTACAGCGGCGCACCCGGTCAGAACGCGCAGCAGCCGACTGCCCGCCCCGCTCAGAACGGTGTATCCGGCGCGACGGTTCGGCCCGCCACTCCGCAGGTTGGCTTTGATCAGAACGGTGATACCGTTCGTCCTGTTCAGGGCCAGACAGCGCAGGAGACGGTGCGGCCCATCAGCCAGGCGCCGATGACAAGCGGCACTGTGACCGGCTTTGAACGCCCGGAGAGCCAGACGCCTCAGGCCAGCCAGCCGTCGAGCTTTGACGAGACCTATCGTCCGGAAAGCCAGACACCCCCGGCCAGCCAGCAGCCGTCGAGCTACACGGCAGCCTACCGTCCCGGCGGCGATACTACCCCGAGAACGGGCCGTCGGACGGCTTACCGTCAGACCCACAACGACTACACCGCGTCCTATCGCGCAGACGAAACCCCGAATGCCGACGCCAACAAGACTGGCGAGCAGCAGAACAAGGACTTCGCGAGTGACGACGAGTAAGGAAACCAATTGAAAGGGGCGGCAGCTTGAGAAAGCTGCCGCCCTGCTATATGCCGTTCTGTATAAAAAACGACCGCGCAGCCCGCGGTCGTTTTTCAAGTGGGTCAATCAGTTTATTTCCGCCAGATGGCTGGATGGAACAGCGCGAGGATTGGGAACAGCTCCAGACGACCGGCGAGCATCAGGAAGCACAGAACCAGCTTGGCAAAGGGTCCGTAGCCCGCGAAGTTCTCCACAGGGCCGACAGCGCCCAGTCCGGGGCCTACGTTGCTCACGCAGGTGAGCGCGGCGGTCAGGTTGGTTTCCACATCAAAGCGCCCCTCCAGAGAAACAGCGAAGCCGCCGATGAAGATCAGCGCCACATACACGAAGGCGAAGACAGCGACCTGCCGGAGCACGGCCTCGTCGACGCCCTTGCCCTCGTAGCGCACGACCTGCACCTTCATGGGCTGAAAGACGTGGCGCACCTCGCGCAGCCCCTGCTTGCACAGCATGCCGATGCGGCACACCTTCATGCCGCCTGCTGTCGATCCGGCGCAGGAGCCGATGAACATGATCAGCAGGATGAGCATCCGCGTCGCGATGGGCCAGAGGTTAAAGTCGGCCGTCGCGTAGCCCGTCGTGGATATCACGCTGGCCACCTGAAAGGATGCGTAGCGCAGGGCAATGAGGGGATGGCCGTAGGTCGGGATGAGCATCACGGTGATGAACGCCGTCACGGTAGCGAAAATGATGAGGAACCACCGCAGCTCCTCGCTGCCCGTCACGTCCTTCCATGAGCAGGTGAGGAGCTTGTAGTACATCACGAAATTGATGCCAAAGAGTACCATGAACACCGTGATGATGGCTTCAATCACCGGGCTGTTGAAAGCTCCGACGCTGGCTCCCTTATTGCTGAAGCCGCCGGTACCTGCTGTTCCCAGCGCGTGAATGGCCGCGTCATAGGCGTTCATGCCCGCAATCATCAGAATGATAAATTCGAGAGCAGTCAGCGCAGTGTAGATCAGATACAGGATTTTTGCCGTATCGCCCATCTTGGGCACGATCTTGCTCAGCGTGGGGCCGGGGCTCTCCGCGCGGACGAGATGGCTTGAGCGGCCCGACATCCGCGGCAGCAGCGCCAGCGTCAGCACCAGTACGCCCATGCCGCCGATCCAGTGGGTGAAGCTGCGCCAGAAGGTCACGCCGTGGGGAAGGTTCTCAAAATTGGTGATGACTGTCGCGCCTGTGGTGGTAAAGCCGGATACCGACTCAAAAAAGGCGGAGACAAAGTTCGGAATCAGCCCGCTGAACACGAAGGGCAGCGCGCCGAACACGGACAGCAGCAGCCAGCTCAGCGCCACGATCAGGAATCCTTCGCGGGCCCGGAGGGTAGCCTGCTGACCACTCTTGCGGCAGAGAAGGTACATCGGCGCGCCCACAAGCACCAGCAGCCCGATGGAGGCCGCCATCGCCCGCGCGTCGCCGTCACGATAGACCAGCGCGATGATCAGCGCTGGGACCATGGCCAGCGCTTCCACCAGCAGCATGGAGCCCATGACACGAAAAATCAGCTTCCTGCTCATTTGCGGATAACCTCGTTCAGGTCGCTCACGCCGCTCTCGCGGGTGATGATCAGCACGTTGTCGCCAGCCTCAATGGTGTCATTGCCCGAGGGGACGATGACCTTGTTGCGGCGCACGATGACGGCGACCAGCGTATTCTGGCGCATGGTCAGGCTCTTGAGCGGAATGCCGATATAGGGGTCGCCCTTGCTGGCGACGAACTCGAGGGCCTCCGCCTTGCCGCTGACCAGCCGGAAGAGCTTCTCCACCGCGGTGCCGCCGCCGTTGACGCGGGCCCGGACATAGCGCAGAATGGTGTCCACGGTGATGGAGCGCGTGGAGACGATGCTGTCCAAACCAAGGCTGTTGATGATGTCCGCGTAGGTCAGCCGGTTGTTCTTCACGACGACCTTGGGCACGCCCTGCCGGGCCGCGTAGAGGGCGGTCATCAGGTTTTCCTCGTCCCGGTCGCACAGGGCCACGAAAGCGTCCGTGTCCTGCAGGCCCGCCTGCATCAGCAGCTCCTGATCCGTGCCGTCGCCGAGGATGACGTTGACGTCGGGCAGCATCTCGCTGAGCCGCTCGGATTTCGACTTGTCGATCTCGATCATGGACACGTCGATGCCGATGGGCGCGATGATCCGCGCCAGATAGTAGCTGACGCGACCGCCGCCAAGGATCATGGCGCTGCGCACCCGCTTGGCGTTGCGCCCCATGTGGCGGAAATAGTGGGACATGGTCGCGGTGTCCGCGGCGACATAGAGCCTGTCGCCCGCCTGAATGACAAAATCGCCGTTCGGGATGGTGACCTCTCCGTTGCGCTCCACAGCCGCGTACAGCACGCGGGGCAGGTTGCGGATGCGCGTGGGCATTTCCTTCAGGGCCAGACCCGCGATCGGATCCGTATCAAGGCAGCGGAACTCGACCATTTCTACCTGACCGCGGGCGAAGTTCTCGATGTTGCTCGCGAAGGGGAAGCGCAGCAGGCGGCTGATTTCCTGTGCCGTGGCGCGCTCCGGGTTGATGGTCATGTCGATGCCCAGCTCCTGCTGTAAAAGGGCCAGCGATTCGTTGTACTCCGGGTCGCGGATGCGGGCGATGGTGTACTTCGCGCCCAGCCGCTTGGCGATCAGGCAGCAGAGCATGTTGGTCTCGTCGCTGGCCGTGGCGGCGATGATGATGTCGGCCTTGCCCACGCCCGCCTCCAGCAGGGTTTTGGCGTTGGCGCCGTTGCCGCTCACGCACAGCACGTCCAGCATATCCTCGATCCGCTGGAGCACTTCCTCATTGCGGTCGATAACGACTACGTCATGTTCTTCTCGGGTGAGCTGATCGGCCAGCGTCTTGCCGACCTTGCCGACGCCCACAACAACAATGCGCATGGAATATCGTCCCTCCGTATGGATGGCTGATTGATGCCATAAAACATCAGCTTATTCTATCACAGGTTGACGAAAAAAGAAACACATTCCGTCAAGATTTCTTCTGTGCCTCAGGGAGACGCGCGGGATTTCCTGCTGGACAACGCGCGCCGGTTGCGGTATGATGGGAGAGGTATCGCATGATTGGCCGCGGGGAAGCCTGCGGACTGAGGCTTTCAAGGAGGAACTGCATGTTGACCATCCAGCAGCTTTACGACCTGTCGCATACCATGGCGCGGGATTATCTGAACGGGTTCACCTATCCGTGGGAGGCGCTCTCGGGCATCAAGGCGCTGATTCTTTCGCTGGGCGAGAAACTCGATCCGGCAGAGTACGACCAGCCCTCGCCGCAGGTGTGGGTTCACAAGACGGCGACGGTTGCGCCTACGGCGTATCTGGGTGCGCCCTGCATCATCGGCGCGGGCACTGAGGTGCGGCACGGGGCGTTTGTCCGGGGCAGCGCGCTGGTGGGCGAGGGCTGCGTCGTCGGCAACTCCGCCGAGCTCAAGAACGTCATCCTTTTTGACAATGTGCAGGTGCCCCATTACAACTATGTCGGAGACAGCATCCTTGGTTACAAGTCTCACATGGGCGCCGGCTCCATCACCAGCAACGTCAAGAGCGACAAGAGTCTCGTCGTGGTCCGCGGCGGCGGGGAAGCCATCGAGACCGGCCTCAAGAAGTTTGGCGCGATGCTTGGCGATTACGTCGAGGTCGGCTGCAACAGCGTGCTGAATCCCGGCACGGTCATCGGCCGCAACAGCAATATCTATCCGCTGAGCTGCGTGCGCGGCGTGGTGCCCGAGGGACACATCTGGAAGACCGGCGGCGTGGTCGTCAAAAAACGCGAGGATTGACAGCGGCGGATATTTCGTGCTATAATCAGCCGAAGTCCAATATGAAGGAGAATCAATACGCCTTGTTAGTGATTTGTTTCATTCGTTTGAGGAAGTAAAAACAAGCCGCTTCTGAATCGCAAGCAGCTTGTTTTTCGTACCGTTTTCTCATGCGTGTGAAAGGCAAGGTGTATTTTTTGTGTCTCAAAAACAGAATAAGTATAGTATTTCGCAGAATTTCCTGACCAGCGGCGCGACCATCCGGCGGCTGATCCGGCACAGTGATCTTTGCGGGGACGACTTGGTCGTGGAGATCGGCGCGGGCAAGGGGCACATCACGCGGCAGCTCGCGGAGGTCTGCGGGCACGTCGTCAGCTATGAGATTGACCCGCTGTTATATGATCGTTTGCAGGGGACGCTCCCGGGAAACGTTTCACTGCGCCGCGGGGATTTCCTGACGGCACGCCTGCCGGGAAAGCCCTATAAGGTCTTTGCGAATATCCCGTTCTCCATTACTACGGCGATCCTGCGCAAGCTGACCATGGACGGCAATCCGCCGGAGGCGGCATGGCTCATCGTGGAGAAGGGCGCGGCGATGCGGTTCTGCGGTTGCGGGCGCGACACGGCCATGAGCCTTGCGCTCAAACCGTGGTTTGATGTACGGATCGCTGCCAGCCTTCGCCGGGAGGATTTTCATCCGGCGCCGTCGGTGGATTGCGTGCTGCTGGAGCTGCGCCGCAGGAAGCTGCCGGACATACCAGTCAGTCAGCGCACGGCATGGATCCGCTTTACCGAGGCGGGGCTTCGGCAGGGCGTCCGGGGATTGACCCCGCACCAGATTCGCCGCGCGCTGCAGCGGGATAACGCGATTCCCATGTCGGGAACCATGCGCTATGTCCAGTGGCTGTGCCTGTTTCGATGCTGGCAGTCCATGCGCGGCAGATAATGCCGTGTCAGTCAGGACAGTATCGAACGTCGATCTCGTCCGTCGACGGCTCCTCGAAGCGGGATTCCAGCTTCGCCAGCAGTCCCTCGTCGACATGGTAGGCGGATGTTTTGCCTGCCTGAACGGCCCGGTTGCGCTCCTCGATATGCCGCTGCCAGACGTCAGGCGCGGGATCGATGTAGTGCAGAGAGCAGGGAATGCCGTGCTCGGCAAAGAAGGCGCGGGCCTCCTCCCGCCACTGCTTTGTCCAGAATCCCCAGTCCAGGATGACGTTCACGCCGCATCCGATCAGCTCAAGGGCGAGCGCGAACTGATACTGCCGGGCGCGCTCCGCCAGAAGATCGTGATGCTCGCCGGCGCCGTCGGGGAACAGCGTCAGCATCAGCTCATCGCAGGAGAGAACTGCCGACGCGGGCAGCTGCTCCCTGAGATGTCGTGTGTAAGTGCTTTTTCCGCTGCAGATCTTGCCGCACAGAAGAATAACCTGAGCCATCAGACCGCCTCCATGGATCCATTCTACCAAAAAGGCGCGGCGTGCGCAAGGCGTATCCCTGTCTGGGGCCGCATAGACTGCGGACAAGGAGGCGTATCGGATGGACAAGGGTGAACTGTTTCCCAAAGAGGTCGTGTCGGACATGCCGCGGGTCACGATGACGGGCAGTGAGCGCGTGCATGTGGAGCAGCACAAGGGCCTCATCGCGTATCAGCCGGAGGAGGTTGTCTTCCGGGTCGCGTCGGGCAGGCTGACGGTGTCTGGGCAGGAGCTGCGATTCCGCCTGTATACCTCGGGCGAGGCGATCCTGACCGGGCGGGTGGACAGCGTCGCCATCGCGGGAGGTGAGCGGACCGTATGAGGCCATGGCCTTACACCTTCACGGCGGAGGGACTGAACATTGAGCGGCTGATCCGGCAGGCGGGCGAGCAGGGGATTGCGCTCTCCGGGCTCAAGCGCGGCGGATCGCGGAAGATCAGCGGCATGGTGTCGGAGGACGATCTGCCACGGCTCAGCGAGCTTGCCATGAGCGGCGGCTGGCGCTTTGAGGCAGGGCGGCGGCGGGGCGCTGGGAAATGGCTGGACACGCTCCGTCGGCGCTGGATGCTGGCGGCCGGATGCCTGCTGGCGGCGGTTTGTCTGGCAGTGGCCTCGCAGCTTGTGTGGCGCATCGAACTGGTTGACGCGGGAATCTACGAAGCTGATCTGCGGAATTATCTTGAGGTGCTGGAGGTACGGCCGATGCGCTGGAAGCGGAGTCTCGATCTGGGCGCGATCCGCGACAGCCTTGAATGGCGCTACCCGGAGGTGGCATGGATCGAGTGCGGCTTTCGCGGTATGACGCTGACCGTGACGGTGGTGGAGGGCGTGGCCTCTGGGGAAGCGCTGACGCATCTCGGCTCTGGCGACGTCGTGGCGGCCCGGGATGGCATGGTGGACAGCATCATCACGCTGGCTGGTACGCCACAGGTGCAGGCCGGGCAGATCGTCCGCGCGGGACAGGTGCTGATTCTTGGCGAGGAAAGGACGTCGGACGGCCTTGTGCGCCCGGTATCGGCACGGGGGAAAGTGCTGGCCCGAGTGTGGGACGGCGCGTCGGTCAAAATGAGCACACTGGAGCAGGCGACCGTCTATACGGGCCGTCGGCAGCAGGTCACGGTGGCGAGCTGCCCGTGGTTCGATCTCTGGCAGGCGGAGGCGTCGGGATACGAGCAGCAGGATACCGCCGTCCGCAGGATGCCGCTGGGCGGGCTGTTTCTGCCCTTCACGGTGCGCTTTGAGACGCGCATGGAGGCTGACTCCTCCCTGCAAGCGCGCGACATGGAGCAGGTCAAGACCGAGGCGGCGCTCGCGGCCCTGCGGAAGCTGCGGGAAAAGGTTGGAATCGATGATGTTTTTTTGACAAATTGGGTAGATTATAGTATGATAGATGATGAGGTACTGTTGGCTGTCGCTATTGGGGAACGGGTGATCGATATTGCGTCGCCAGCCCTCCGTGCGCAGTGAGCGGCGCCGCATGAAAAGACACGCTTGAAAGAAGGCTTTGCTCTTTGACAAAGACCCTGAAGCTGACGCTGTCCGTGGATTCGATGGACGCGTATATGTCCCTCTTCGGACTGAACGACCAGAACGTCGCGCTGCTGGAGCAGGAGTGCGGCGTGACCATCGCCCTGCGCGGGGCGGAGCTGACCATTACCGGTGAGGAAGAGGACACCCAGCTTGCCGCCGGAGTGATCGAGAAGCTGGTCGATATGATCCACCGCCGCGAGCTCGTGGACCGCAGCCGCATCCGTTACGCGCTGGCGCTGGCCCGTGAAGGCAAGGTGGACATGATTGACGAGATCCTGCGCAATGTGGTGGCGATCACCCACCGGGGCAAGCAGATCAAATGCAAGACCCTCGGTCAGCAGCAGTATGTGCAGGCGATCCGTGATCACGACCTGACCTTTGCTGTTGGCCCGGCGGGCACCGGCAAGACCTACCTTGCCATGGCGCTGGCCGTGGTTGCGCTCAAGAACAAGGAGATCGAGCGCATCGTGCTGACCCGTCCGGCGGTGGAGGCGGGAGAAAAGTTAGGCTTCCTGCCCGGCGACCTGACCCAGAAGGTCGACCCCTACCTGCGTCCGCTCTATGACGCGCTCTATGATTTCATGGGTGTGGACAGCTATCAGAAGCTGCTGGAGCGCGGCACGGTGGAGGTGGCTCCGCTGGCCTACATGCGCGGCCGCACGCTGTCGGACTCCTTCATTATTCTCGACGAGGCGCAGAACACCACCTCTGAGCAGATGAAGATGTTCCTGACCCGTCTGGGGTTCAACTCCAAGGTGGTCGTTACCGGCGACGTGACCCAGACCGATCTGCCCTTCGGCAAGAAATCCGGCCTTGCAGAGGCCCTTGACATCCTCAAGGACATTCCCGCCATCGGCATGGTACGCCTGACCCATCAGGACGTGGTGCGCCACGAGCTGGTGCAGCAGATCGTTCAAGCTTATGACGCGTACTTCGCCGCCGGAGTCCAGAACAAAGGAAAGGAAGCGACCTGAGATGCCCCGGGGAAAGACCAACGAAAAGAAAAAGCGCCGGAATGGCGTGAAGCGGATCGGAGACTGGCTGCACAGCGGCGAGGCGAAGTGCACCGGGCTGATTCTGCTGGGCACGCTGCTGATCTTTGGCCTGTTCTGTCTTTCCAGCGCCCCGACGCGCTATGATCTGACGGTCGGCGCCATTTCCCACCAGACGATCACCGCCACCAAGGACGTGGAGGACACCATCGCCACGGAGGAGCGCCGCAGAACTGCCGCCGCATCGGTGGAGCCGACTTATCATCAGCTCGAGGGCGCTTCGGAGGAGGTCATGGACGCCCTCGATACGGTGTTCGGGGAGCTGCGCCTTGCCCAGCAGTACGGCCAGTCCCTGCGCGGCGAGGAGGAGACGGATATACAGTTCCAGCAGCATGTCTTTGCAGATGCGGAGATTACCCATGCGCAGGAGCTGGTGCGTTCGCTGACGCTCACGTCGTATCAGGCGCGGATGCTGATGCGCTCGGAAACGGTGCAGTTTGACGAGATGGTCAAGAGCGTCCGTCAGGCGGTGGAGAGCGCGCTGAACGCGACCATCCGCGAGGGGCAGGAGAGCCAGGCCATCAGCAATATCCGTCAGGTCATCAGCTCCCATGTGGATATTTCGCTTTATCAGAATATTGTCCCGACGGTGCTGAGCGCTTGCATCAGGCCCAACATGGTCATCGAGACCGAGGCGACGGAACAGGCCCGGCAGGCGGCGATGGACGCTGTGGAGCCTGTCATGTACCTGCAGGGACAGAACATCATCCGTCAGGGCGAGCGCGTGAGCTCCAACCAGCTGGAGATGCTCAAAGCGCTGGGCCTGCTGGAAAACAACGACTATGACTACTCGATCTACTGCGGCGCGGCGCTGCTGATTGCGGCGGCTGTCCTGCTGATGGTCATGCTGCTGCGGATGCTGTCCCGGGACACGCTGTCCCGCCCGCGGTCCGTGGCGGTGATCATGCTGGTCATGGTGCTTTGCGAGGCGCTGGCTGTGCTGATGGTCAAGGTCATCAACGTGTATATGGCGCCGGTGGCGCTGGGCGCGATGCTGCTGACGGGCCTGCTGGGCGGGCGCGTGGCTGTTTCGACGGTCATCAGCATGGCGATGATGATCGCGGGTCTGATGGCTGGCAGCAATACGACCTACTCCACTGAGATGGTGCACCTGCTGATCATGGGTATGTTCGGCAGCGTGGTGACCATCAAGTTCCTGCGCGGAAAGCCTCAGCGCGTGCGGATGCTGATCTGCGGCATTTTGGTAGCGCTGTCGAATCTGGCGATTATGGCCGCGATTGGCCTGATGACCTCTGCGAATCTCCTGAGCAATCAGCAGAATATTGGCTGGGCCATGGCGGGCGGTCTGCTCAGCGGCGTGCTGGCGGTGGGCCTGCAGCCTATTTTCGAGGCCGTGTTCAATCTGGCCACCCCGAGCAAGCTGCTGGAGATGGCCAACCCCAATCAGCCGCTGCTGCGCCGCTTGCAGCTGGAGGCTCCCGGCACCTATCATCATTCGATCATCGTGGCGAATCTGGCGGAGGCGGCTGCGGAGAAGATCGGCGCGAATCCTCTGCTGGCCAGAACAGGCGCGTATTTCCATGATATCGGCAAGCTCAAGCGCCCGCTGTATTTCAAGGAAAACCAGATGGGCGAGAATCCCCATGACCGCACCGATCCTTATGTCTCTGCGGCCATCGTGACCACCCATACCCGCGACGGTCTGCAGCTGGCCCAGAAGCACCGTCTGCCCAAGGAGATTCAGGACATCATCGTTCAGCACCATGGCGACACGCCTGTGATGTACTTCTACCATAAGGCGCTCCAGCAGGCCGACGGGAAGCCGGTGAATGCCGATGATTTCCGCTATGACGGCATCAGGCCGACGACCAAGGAAGCCGCGATCGTCATGCTGGCGGATACCATTGAGGCAGCCGTCCGCTCCATGTCTGATCCCACGCCAGAGTCCATCGCGAAGTTCATTGAGAGGCTGGTGCGCGGCAAGCTGGAGGATGGGCAGCTCAGCAATTCTCCGCTGACGCTGCGTGATATCGACGGCATCTGCGAGGCCTTCTGCACGGTGCTTAACGGCGTGTTCCATGAGCGGATCGAGTATCCCAGCGTACAGGTGCCCGAGCGCGGCGCCGCCGCGGCGAAGGAAGTCCTCAAACAGGCAGATGCCGCGAAGAAGCAGGAACCGACCAAGGCGCCTGACTCGGTAAAACCGACTGAAGTTCAGAAGCCTGCCGAGCGATCGAAAGCGCAGGAAAGTGCTGAACAGCCGGCTGCGGAGAAGAACGTAACTGAGGAAGCGGAAAGCCCTGAAAAGGAAGCGGAACCGGCTGATACCGCGGAACCGACCGGCACACAGACGGATGCGAAGCCGATCGAGGTCTCCAAGCCTGAGCATGCGGAGGAAGCCGGAGAATGAAGCTTCTGTGGCAAATTGAAACGGAGACTGCCCCGGCATGGCTGTCGCTGATCCAGACGGCGGCTGACGCGGCGCTGCTGACGGAAGGCGTGGCGCGGCCCTGCGCGGCGTCCATCCGGGTCTGCGGCGATGAAGCCATCCGAGAGGTCAATCGCGAGTGCAGGGGCATCGACCGGGCGACGGACGTGCTGTCCTTTCCGACGGTGGGCTATCCGGCGGGGACGACAGCGGGTTGTGCGGACAAGCTGCTGCTTCGGGAGTTCGACGATGAGCTGAACGCCTGCATGCTGGGCGACCTGATCATCAGCGTGCCTCATGTGCTGGCGCAGGCGGAGGAATACGGCCATTCCCCGGAGCGGGAAGCGGCCTACCTGACGGTGCACGGACTGTGTCACCTGATGGGCTACGACCATATCGAGGAAGATGATCGAAGGAGGATGCGCGCGATGGAAGAGAAGATTCTGGCGTCCATCGGCATGGATCGCGACGAGAGCGCTGCTGTGAGCGACGAGACGCTGCTGGCCTTGGCGATTCAGGCGCGGGAACGCAGCTATTCGCCCTATTCCGGGTTTGCTGTCGGCGCGGCGCTGCTGTGTGAGGACGGTCGCGTGTTTCAGGGCTGCAACATCGAGAATGCTTCCTTTGGCCTGACCAACTGCGCGGAGCGTACGGCGCTCTTCAAGGCAGTCAGCGAGGGCGCAAGGGAATTTACAGCCATTGCCATCGCGGCGGAGAAAGCGGCGCCTTGGCCCTGCGGCGCGTGCAGGCAGGCCCTCAATGAGTTTGCGCCGGGGATCCGCGTGCTGGTGACATGGGACGGACAGACCGACGAAAAGCCGCTTTCCGAGCTGCTGCCCTGCGGCTTCGGCCCCAAAGAGCTGCCAAAGAAGGAGTAAACATGGCTGAACAGACGAAGTTCCATTCTGGATTTGTGACCATTGTCGGCAGGCCCAATGTGGGCAAGTCGACGCTGATGAACGCGCTGGTGGGCGAGAAGGTTGCCATTGTCTCGAACCGCCCGCAAACGACCCGCAACCGCATCATGGGCGTGATGACCCGGCCTGACTGGCAGGTGGTCTTCCTTGATACCCCCGGCATTCATACGCCCCGCACCCGGCTGGGCGAGTACATGATGCAGTCCGTCCGCGACGCGATGGACGGCATGGATGGTGTGCTGGTGCTGGTCGACGCGACGCAGGTGGGAGAGCACGACCGTGCGATCGTGGCTGACATGGCGCAGAAAAAAGTGCCGAAGATTCTTGCGCTCAACAAGATTGACCTGCTGCCCCGGGAGAAGCTGCTGGGGCTCATGGCGTCCTTCGCGGAAAGTGGTTACGACGCGATCATCCCCATCAGCGCGAAGACCGGCGACGGTCTTCCGGAGCTCACCAAGGCACTGGTGACCTCGCTGCCGGAGGGCCCGAAGTACTTCCCGGACGATATGATGACTGATCAGCCTGAACGGCTGATCTGTGCTGAGATGATCCGCGAAAAGGCGCTGCTTCACCTGCGGGACGAGGTGCCCCACGGCATCGGCGTGGAAATGATGGCGATGAACAAGGAAAACGACAATTTCATGGAGATTCACGCCACCATCTACTGCGAGCGGGACGCCCACAAGGGCATCATCATTGGCAAGCATGGGGCCATGCTGCGGCAGATCGGCACCGAGGCCCGGGAGGACATTGAGGCGCTGCTGGGTATGCACGTCAACCTCAAGCTGTGGGTCAAGGTCCGGCCTGACTGGCGAAACCGCATGGACGACCTGCGCAATCTTGGGTACGAGAACAAATAAGAGCATTAAAAAAGCTCCCGCTATTCGGCGGGAGCTTTTTCATGTCAGTCAAAGATTTGGAAAATGCCGCACTTGAGATACTGGGTTTCCGGCGAAGCGGGAAGAATCGGGTGATCGCGGCCTTGCGTGCGGTACTCGACCTGCCGCAGGTGCACCCGCGCGTCATGGGCGGCATCCTTCACGATGGACATGAATGCGTCCGGCAGGATATGCTGGCTGCAGGAGCAGGTGACGAGATAACCGCCGGGACGGACCAGCTTCATGGCACGGAGATTGATCTCCTTGTAGCCGCGGGTAGCGCTTTCGATGGCGCTGCGGGTCTTGGTGAAGGCTGGCGGATCGAGGATGACAACATCGTACTTCTTGCCCTCGCGGGACTCGCGCGCCAACAGGTCGAAAGCGTTGGCCTCCACGAAATGCACCAGGTCTTCAAGGCCGTTCAGTTTCGCGTTCTCCGTGGCAAACTCGCAGGCATAGGCGGAAATATCGACGCCGGTGACTTCCTTCGCGCCGAAATGTCCCGCGTGCAGGGCAAAGCTGCCCGTATGGGTGAAGCAGTCCAGCACCGTCTTGTCCTTAACGAAGGGCGCGATGGCGGCGCGGTTCTCCTTCTGGTCGAGGAAGAAGCCTGTCTTCTGGCCCTCCTTGACGTCCACGAGGAACCGCACGCCGTTCTCGACCATCTCCACCCGGTCAGGCACCTCGCCGTAGAGCAGGCCGGTGGTCATCTCGAGGCCCTCCAGCCGCCGGACGGGCACATCGTTGCGTTCCCAGATGCCAGCGGGATGCAGCTCCTCCGCCAAGGCGTCGACCACATCCTGCTTGAAGCGTTCCATGCCCAGCGCCAGACACTGCAGCACCAGCACGTCACCGAAGCTGTCGACGATCAGCGCGGGCAGACGGTCGCTCTCGGCGAAGATCATCCGGCAGGATTTCAGGTCGGCAAAGGTTCGGCGATAATCGACGGCTTCCTTTACCCGGCGGAAGATGAACGCCCGGTCGATAGGCTCATCCTTGTAGCTCATCACGCGCAGGGCAATCTGGCTCTGCGGGTTATAGAAAGCCTTGCAGAGGAACTTCCCCTTGCTGGACGCTACGTCAACGATGTCGCCCGGCGTGAAGCTCCCCTCTACGCGGGCGATGTCGCTGCGGAAGACCCATGGATGGCCGCTGAAAACGCGCTTCTCCTTGCCGGGAATGAGGATGGCTGTCGCCATGGGATTGCCTCCTTATTGCGCCATCGCCGTGCGGATGAACGCGGTGAAAAGCGGATGCGCCTTGTTGGGGCGGGAGATGAACTCGGGATGATAGATCACGCCGATGTAGAAGGGATGCCCGGGCAGCTCAAAGGCCTCGGGATAGCCGCCCTCGGCGCAGGTGCCGACAAAGCGCAGGCCCTTTTCCTCCAGCGGCGCGACGAAGGCCGGGTCGATCTCATAGCGGTTGCTGTGACGCTCGCGGATTTCCGTGCAGCCATAGATGCCGGAGAGCTGACCCTCGGAGAGCTTCACGTCAAAGCCGCCGTTGCGGGCATGCTGGCGGCTGTCATTCACGCCGATGCGGTCAGCGGGAATGCGCACCACCGCGGGGCTGCAGCCATGGTCAACCTCCGTGGAGTTCGCGCCGGCCTGTTCCAGCAGGGAGCGGACAGCCTCCACCGTCGCAAGCTGCATGCCGAAGCCGATCATCAGGCAGGGCACGCCATGGGTGCGCGCGTACTTCGCCGCCGCCACAATGCCCTCCGCGCCGCGGTCGCCATAGCCGCCCGGAAGCACAATACCCGCGTAACCGGCCAGCGTCTCGGCGGCGTTTTCGTCGGTCAGGTCGTCGGAGCCGATCCAGTCCAGCTTGACAGCCACCTGATTGGCGATGCCTGCATGGGTCAGCGCCTCGGCGACGGACAGGTACGCGTCGTGCAGCTCCACATACTTGCCTACAAGCGCGATGCGGACAGCGCCGTCGGGATGGGTGAAGCGATCAAGCATTGTCTCCCAGTCGGCCAGATCGACCTTTTCGGGCTGCAGGTCAAGCTCGCGGCACACGGCGGCGGCAAGGCCTTCCTTTTCCAGCATCATGGGGACGTGATAGAGCGTCTTGGCGTCGGCGTTCTGGAAGACGTTGCCAGCCTTGACGTTGCAGAACAGGGCGATCTTTTCCTTGGCTTCGGTGGAGATGGGCACCTCGGTGCGGCAGACGATGATGTCCGGCTGGATGCCGATGGAGCGAAGATTCTTGACGGAGTGCTGGGTGGGCTTGGTCTTCATTTCGCCCGCGACGGACAGATAGGGCAATAGCGTCACATGAATGAAGCACACGTCATGCGGGCCCAGCTCCCACTTCATCTGGCGGATGGCCTCCAGATAGGGCGAGGACTCCATGTCGCCGACGGTGCCGCCGATTTCGACGATGGCCACGTCCGCGCCGCAGTTCTCGGCGGTGCGCAGGATGCGCTCCTTGATCTCGTTGGTGACATGGGGAATCACCTGCACCGTGCCGCCATGGTATTCGCCGCGCAGCTCCCGCTCGACGATGGCCTTGTGGATCTTGCCCGTGGTGATGGACGCTTCGCCGCGCAGGCTTTCGTCGATGAAGCGCTCGTAGTGACCGAGGTCAAGGTCGGCTGCCACGCCGTCGTCGGTGATGAAGGCCTCGCCATGCTGCAGGGGAGACAGCAGGCCGGGATCGACATTGTAATAGGGGTCGCACTTCTGCATGGAGACCTTGTAGCCGCGCGCCTTGAGCAGCCGCCCCAGAGACGAGGCGGTGATTCCCTTGCCAAGCGAGGATACCACGCCGCCGGTGACAAAGACAAACTTTGTTGCCATGAATCCATTCACTCCTTCTGTATCTGTGGAAAAGCGCCTGTCGCTTCTACCATTGTACCGTGCCATGGGAAGGTCTGTCAAGCGGTGGGAACGTGATAAACGCGCTCTCTTTTGCCGTTGCCATGCTGATAACCGACCAAAGCGCCGCCGCAGCGCTCGATCACCTTGACCGACGCGATGTTGTTCTCGGCGCAGGTGATAACAGCCGGGTCAATACCCTTGGCCTTGGCGAGGGGCAGCGCAAGGGAAAGCATCCGCGCCGCATGCCCCTGACGGCGCGCCGAAGGACGGATGCCGTAGCCGATGTGCCCGTCCGAGGCAATACTCGGGTTGTTGCCAAAGCGCAGGCTGATCGCGCCCAGAAGCTGTCCACCCGCGATATAAAAGAAAAGCTCCTGACCGTTTGCCCTGTCGTCGTCCATCCAGCCGAGCCATTCCGCGTAGGAAACGGCCCGCCCGAGGCGGTAGCTCCAGCGGCGCAGCGCACCCGGATTCAGCCTGCCGCCATGAGCCTCCCATTCATCCATCATGGCCTCGTACAGCGCCTGATGCCCGGGCAGCGGTCGGACAAGGATCGCGTCCATCGTATTCCTCCCAAGAAAAACGGGAGACGTGCGCCTCCCGTGATGCAGATCAGTGCTGTTTTTCCAGCTCGTGCCGGTGAATCTGGTCGTTGAGCAGGTTGATATCGCCGCAGCCCATGGTGATGGCCAGATCGCCGGGGCGCAGATGCTCGCGGAGGTATGCCTCCGTGTCGTCAAAGGTCGGCGTCCAGACGGCGTTGATGCCGTGCTGCATCATGCCCTCCACCAGCATGCCGGAGTTCAGGTCGCCGGGGTCTTTCTCCCGGGCGGCGCAGATGTCGGTCACCAGCGTCACGTCAGCGACCTCCGTGCAGGTAAGGTATTCGTTGAACAGCGTGCGCACGCGGCTGTAGGTGTGGGGCTGCATGACGGCGAAGAGCCGACCCTTGCAGCGCTTCCGGGCGATGGACAGGGCGTTGCGCATCTCGGCGGGGTTGTGACCGTAATCGTGGAAGATTTCCGCGCCGTCAATGGTGTCGGTCAGCTCGAAGCGTCTGTGAGCCCCGACGAAGGCCGACAGCGATTCTGCCGCCTGCCGGATATCAGCGCCGAGGGCGTGCGCCGCCGCCAGCGCCGCCAGACCGTTCTCCACATTGAAGTCGCCCGGAACGCCCATGGTCACACGCGCGACGATCTCGCCCCTGTGCGACAGATCGTAGGATGCGTAGCCGCGGTCGTCCTCCGTCAGGTTTTCCGGGTGCCAGTCGCACTCGGGGGTCATGCCGAAGGTCTCACGGCGGCAGGGGAGCTTGCTGAACAGGCGCATGATCCGCTCATCCGTGCCCTTGCCGATAGCCAGCCCGCTCTCCGGCAACAGATCGAGGAACTGTCCAAAGGTCGCCTCGATTTCGTCGATGTCCTTGTAGCAGTCGAGGTGATCCGCGTCGATGTTGAGCACCACGGCGATGGTGGGCTTCAGACGCAGGAAGGAGCGGTTGAACTCGCAGGCCTCGGCGAGGAATGCGTCTCCCTTGCCGATGCGGGTCGAGCCGCCGATGGCGTCCAGCTTGCCGCCGATGTGCACCGACGGGTCAAGGCCACACTCCACCAGCATCTGCGAGAGCATCGACGTGACCGTTGTCTTGCCGTGCGCGCCGCATACGCCCACCGCCTGCGGATAGCCTTCCATGAGCTGGCCCAGCAGGTACGCCCGCTCCATGGACGGAATGCCCAGCCGGGCTGCCTCGACGCGCTCCGGGTTGTCCTCCTTGGCCGCGGCGGTATACACGATCAGATCCGCGCCATGGACATTCTCCGGCTTGTGCCCGATGGCGACCTCAGCGCCCTTCGCACGCACATCGCCGATGAGATAGCCGTCGGTCTTGTCGGAACCCGTGACGCGATAGCCCTTGTCGATCAGCATCGCCGCAAGGCCCGACATGCTGGAGCCGCCGATACCGATCATGTGGACGCGCTTGCCCATGTAATCGCGAATATGGGGAATCTGCATGCAGATCAGTCTCCTCCTGAGGATTGTCATGGGTATTATATACCAGATCAGGTGAAATAATCAAGGCCCGGAGGCCGCAAGGGTAGCGCAATGGGCGAGGATGTGGTATAATCAGGCTTGCGAAGGAGGATTTGCCATGGATTCAACCCTGATTCCCGTGCGCCTGACGCTGGAGAGCTCCAGCCGTGACGAGGGCGGCGCGGAGGACACGCCCATCCGCATCATGACCACGGGGAAGCTCAAGCCGACGCCGTCGGGGTATGTGCTGCGGTATATCGAGAGCGCGACGGATGAGGGCACAGGTCAGGTGACCTCCTCGCCGGTGACGCTGTCCCTGCAGCCGGATCGGGTCGTGATGAACCGCTCGGGGGAGTTCGGCACCACGATGGTCTTCGTGAAGGACACGCGCTTTGAGGGGCTGTACCACACGCCCTACGGAGACATGGGGCTGGCGCTCTACACCACGCATGTCTATTGCAAGGCCGCGGAGGATAAGGGCACCGTCCGACTGGAATATCAGATCGACATGCACGGCCGTTATGCCGCCACACAGACGATCTCGCTGGATTATGTAGCGGAGGGCGGCGCATGCTGACAGCGCTGCGGAAGGACGTTCAAGCCGTGCTGGAGAGGACGCCCACCGCGCGCAGGCCTGCTCTGCGCCGCTCGGACGATCCGGATGCGCTGCTGGCGACCGACCTGCCCCTGACGGCGGACGATCAAGCGGTCGCTGAATTCATTGCGCGGATGAATGCTCTGGGCTGGCATGTCTGGCGGCAGGGAGGCTGGCTGCTGATGGACGCGGAGGTGCCTCTGCCGGACTGCGCCGGGACTGAGCCGCCGGAAGGGGAGGCGGGCTGCTGTATTTCCCTGCTGCTGCGGCATCCGGAGGGTGAAGCGGACAGGCGTGCCATACGCGCGGTGGTCAAAGCGGCGGAAAGCGGCCCCTCCGCGCTGGAGAGGCTCTGTGCCGGGCTCCATGAAACGTGGGCGGCGGCGCTCCGTGAGCATCGAAAACTGCCCGGCGGACTGTTGCCTTACTTATGCCGGGCTGTCGATATGACAAAAAGATGAAGGAGGTATGAACCATGATTCTGTCCTGTATCGGTCACGCCAAGTTCCTTGTGGAGCTGGAAAGCGGGCTGCGCATCCTCACGGATCCTTATGATCCATCCTGCGGCTATCCTGTCACGCCCGTCGCGGCGGATGTGGTGCTGGTGTCCCATGGGCATCACGACCATGCCGCGGTGGAGACGGTTCCCGGCGAGCCGAGGATTATTAAGGAAGCGGGGAAGTATACGCTGTCTCCTGATGTCAAGGTCACGGCCATCGAGGCCTGCCATGACGACAAGGGCGGAGCGCAGCGCGGAAAGAACCTGCTGTTCCTGATCGAGGCGGAGGGACTCCGCGTGGCGCATCTGGGCGATCTGGGCCATCTGCCTACGGAGGAGCAGGTGAAGGCGCTGGCGCCTCTGGACGCGGTGATGATCCCCGTCGGCGGCTTTTTCACCATCGACGCGCCGACCGCCAAGCAGGTTGCGGAAATGTTACAAGCACGGATCGTCCTGCCGATGCACTACCGCAGCGCCGCGACGGAGGGCTGGCCCATCGGCACCCTCGATCAATTCACCAGCCTCTATGCGGAGAAGGCAGAGGAGCTTGATCTACTTCGGCTCACGGCAGGCGATATGGCCTGTCAGCCCCATCTGGCGGTCCTGAAGCCCCAGAGCCTCCGCGACTAATCATGGCTCCTTCAAGCCCGGCTGCAGCCGGGCTTTTCTTTTGCAAACCGATGACACGGACTGCGCACGATAGAAAAAGAATTTTAACATATTTGTAAATTCTTCATAAAATAGATTGACAAGGAAACATAATCGTAATATATTTGTCATGAAAGGAGATGATCCCTCATGACTTCCCGTAAGACACGCTGCATGGCACTGGTTCTGTTAAGCCTGTTCCTGATCCTGTTTGCGTCCGTCGCGCTGGCGGCGGAGGGATATGTCGATACAAACGCGCTGGTGCTGCGCAAATCCGCGTCGAAGGACAGCAAAGCGCTTCAGACGCTGGACCGCGGCGACAAGATGACCATTCTCGCGGTCAGCGGCGACTGGTATAAGGTTCGCTACGGCAAGTACACGGGCTATGTGGTCGCGAAATATGTGGTCACCGTTGGCGATCTGCCGACTGAGAAGCCTACCGCAACGCCCAAGCCCACGGCAACGCCCGCGCCCACCGCGGCTCCGGCGTCTTCCTCGGGCAGTTCCTCCTCGAGCAGCGCGTCCTCCGCGAAGGTTACCGCCGCGCCGCAGAACTCGTCCGTCATTCTCCGTCCCGGCGACACCAACGGGAGCGTGCTGACCATGCAGACGGCCCTGCAGGCACTGGGCTACTATTCGGGCAAGCTCGACGGCATCTACGGCACCGGCACGGAGAACGCGGTGCGCTCTTTCCAGAAGAAGGCAGGGCTCAATCAGGACGGCATCGCAGGGCCCAAGACCCTCGGAGCGCTTTATAACGGCAGCACGAACAGCTCAAGCGATACCTCCTCGTCCGCTTCCACAAGCCCGAAGACGGAATCCCTTGACTGGTTCAAAAACGGCAGCACTGCCATTCCCAAGGGGGCGGTGTTCACGGTGAAGGACGTCGCGACGGGCAAGACCTTTCAGGTCAAGCGCTGGGCCGGAGCCAGCCACTGCGACAGCGAGCCGCTGACCAGCGAAGATACCGCCACCATGAAGGCCATTTACGGCGGAAGCTGGAGCTGGACGCGCCGGGCGATTCTCGTTTCCTATAACGGGCATGTGTATGCCGCCTCCATGAACGGCATGCCCCACGGCACATCGACGCGCGACAACAATTTCGCCGGGCACTTCTGCATTCACTTCACAGGCAGCAAGACCCACGGCACCGACCGCGTGGACGAGGATCATCAGGCGGCGGTGCAGAAGGCGCTCAAGAGCACATGGTGATGAGGTTGGCGTCGGAATTTGTCAAAATTCACGTTCCGCCCTTGCATGCGGGCGCTCCATACGCTATAATATCAGTCAATGGGGCTGCCCAACGCATAAGGAGGAAACGTCATGAGCAAAGTCGTCGTCTTCGATCATCCGCTGATTCAGCATAAGCTGTCCATCATGCGCAGCAAGGATACCGGCACCAAGGAGTTCCGCGAGCTGCTGAACGAGATCGCAATGCTGATGGTTTATGAGGTGACCCGCGACCTGCCCACGGAGGAGGTCGAGATCGAGACGCCTATCTGCGTCTGCAAAGCCAAGCAGCTTGCCGGCAAGAAGCTGGGTATCGTGCCGATTCTCCGCGCGGGCCTTGGCATGGTGGACGCGGTTACGAAGCTGATCCCGGCGGCGCGCGTGGGTCACATCGGCCTCTACCGCGACCCGGAGACCCATGAGCCTCACGAGTATTACTGCAAGCTGCCCGACGACGCGGAGAACCGCGAGCTGCTGGTGCTCGACCCGATGCTGGCGACCGGCGGCTCGGCCAGCGACGCCATCACGCTGATCAAGGCCCGGGGCTGCAACCATATCCGGCTGGTCAACCTGATTGCCGCGCCCGAGGGCGTCGCGAAGGTGCAGCAGGATCACCCCGATGTGGACATCTACATCGCCGCGATGGACGATCATCTCAACGAGCACGCTTACATCGTGCCCGGTCTGGGTGACGCGGGCGACAGGCTCTTCGGCACCAAGTAAACGATTTTCATGGAGGAGCTGCTTGAACGGCTCCTCCTTTTTTCGGAGGGAAGATCATGCTGACGGACAGGCTGCTGGAGGCCGGGTTTGACCGGGTTGTCGTACTTTCCGGAGAGGACTGCGGATACCCTGAGTACGGCAGCGTCGTCATTGCGCTGTGGGGATATCAGGCGGAGGGACAACCTGCGGAGGCCGGGGCATGGATCCATCCGTACTACTTCGCGTCCCAGAGGGCGTATCTGGCGGCGGCTGAGGCTGTCAGGGGCGAGAGCGGCGCGCGGCTGCGGGACGACATCCGGGTGAAGCCGATTTTCGCACGGCTGCCGGGCTTTTCGCAGGGACGGAATACGCTGTCCTATGTGGAGGGGCTTGGAAGCCGCTTCCATGTGCAGATTATCGCGACGGACGATCCGCTGCCTGTGACTCACCGGCTGGAGGATGCGCCGCATCCATTGCCCTGCGGAGAATGCCGCCGCTGTCTTGACGCGTGCCCGACCCATGCCATCGACGATCAGGGCTTTCACCGCGAACGCTGCCTGCGCAACTGGATGATGTCCGGCAAGCCGATTCCTCCGGAGGTGCGGCGCATGGGCAACCGTCTCATCGGCTGCGACGAATGCCAGCGCTGCTGCCCGAGAAACCCGGAGCCGGCGGGGGAGCCGCATGAAGCCGTGGCGCTGGATGACTTGCTGACCCGAACGACCGAAACCTGCGCCATGCTGCGGCAGCAGATCGGCGCAAACCTGAGCATTCCCAACCGCGTGCTGGGTCAGGCCTGCCTTCTGGCCGGGTGCTCTGAACAGCAGGAGCTGCGGCCCCTCTTGGAACCGCTGTCTGATCACCCGTCCGAGGTGGTGCGCGAGCATGCCGCTTGGGCACTGGAGCAGTTCAAAAAGTGAACGTTTTCTAAGCGGCGCCTATGCTGAGAATATATCGGCATGGGCGCTGCTTGTTTGGTGGGCAGCAGATGGAGAAAATACGCATAAATACAAGGAAAATGCTTGACAACATATATCTGACAAAATAAAATATGATCGTGTCAGCAGTGCATCAGCGCGCCACCATGTGAAAGTGGTCATGGCAGTGCTTGCCGCAAGGACACACAGGCGTAATGTACCCCAAGAGGAATGTGTCAGCGCCTGAGGATGGGAGTCGGGCCTGCGTCAGCGTGGCATTCGCGGGTCTGTTGAAGAAAAAGCGGCGCAGAAAGGGGCAAGAGTTATGAAAAGAGCAAGCGCAATCCTGATGGCGATCGTGATGTTTATTGGTATGATCGCATCGGAGACGACGGCGTCCGCGCAGGGAAACGACAGTCAGCTTACCGTTGCCGTGGGTTATCAGTTCACCACGTTCGATCCGGCGCTCAATACGGAGATTTCGAATGCCTATGTGATGACGCATTTGTTCTCCGGCATGTTCCGCAAGGGGCCGGAGGGTGATGTTATCAACGATCTCTGCGAGAGCTACGATGTCTCCGACGATGGCCTCACCTACACCTTCCATATGGTGCCTGATGCCGTATGGAGCGACGGCGTGCCTGTGACCGCTTATGACTTCGAGTATTCCTATCTGCGCTCCCTGTCCTATGGCGTTGAAAATGCTTGGGCAATCAATGATTTTGTGAGCTTTATCGAGGGCGCGGAGGAGTACAGCGCGGCTGCTCAGCAGGAAGGCAATGCCTTTGACTGCACGGTGGCTGATCACAGCTCAGTCGGCATCGAGGCGGCGGATGCTGTCACGCTCGTGCTGAAGCTGAAGGCGCCGTGCGTATACCTGACGGGCCTGATGGCTTCCTGCCAGTGGATGCCGGTTCGCGAGGACTTCGGCGTTCAGCATGAGTCCCTGTGGGCCTTTGAAAGCGGCTATCCGACCAATGGCGCGTATACGCTGGCGGAGTGCAACGAGACGGAAAAGGCCGTTCTGATCAAGAATGAAAACTACAGGCTCGCGGACGAGGTGACCATGGATACCATCACCTTCCTGTGCATGGCCGATGAGGAAGCGCAGGCCATGGCCTATAAGGCTGGTGAGATTGACGTCGCCCTCGGCATTTCCAGCGAGACGGCGATAGCCTATGCGGGAACCGATGAGCTGTGGATGATGCCGCAGCCGTCCAACTATTTCCTCGTGATCAACTCCGGTTCCACCGGCCCGGAATGGGCCAAGGACGTTAATGTCCGCCGCGCGCTCGCTCTTGCCATCAACAAGGACGCGCTTGTCAGCGTCCTCGGCGGCGCTGATTTCTACCCGATACTCAACGGTTACGTTCCTGAGGGCATAGCCGGTATCGAGGATTCCTTCCGGGCCGAGGGCGATGCGGACGGATATACGCTGGTCTACGATCCGGAGCAGGCGAAGGAGCTTCTGGCGCAGGCCGGTTACGATGCGGGCAATCCGCTTCATATCTCGTACAAGTATTCCAACAGCGGCATCCATAGCGCTGTGGCGACCATGCTCCAGCAGATGTGGAAGGCTGTGGGGATTGACGTTCAGTTCCAGAACGTGGAGTCCGCCGTATTCTATGACCAGCTTGATCAGGGCGATTTTGAAATCGCCCGCTACGGCTATGGCGCCGTCGACAACGCGATCCAGTATCTGGAACTGTGGACAACCGCCATGCAGGTGGTGCCCGCGGTTGACGTCCCTGAGTTCGATCAGATGATCGCCGACGTGCGGACGATCGCGGATCCGGCTGAGTTCAACAACGCCCTGCATGCCGCGGAGGATTATCTGGTTGAGGAAAATGTCTATGTGATTCCGCTGTTCAACTTCAATACGCCGGCGCTTGTGCAGCCCGACATTGAAGGCTGCACGATAACGGGCATTTATCCGTATTTCGCATACACCACGATCACAGAATAATGCTGCCCTGCAAGGGGACTGCCGTCGATCACGGCGGTCCTCTTCGGGCTTTTTGCAATGACGGCGGCGGCTGAAAGAAGCTGCCTGCCGGTTCGAGAAATATCCGGCGGAGGCCCGGACTGTCGGGAAGGAAGGTCCCATGGGAAAATACTTGGTGAAAAGACTCTTGATCGGTGCGGTGACACTGCTTGCGCTGGCGACCATCACCTTTTTTCTGATGCACGCCATTCCCGGCTCGCCCTTTGCGGGAGAGACGAACAAGCTGCCGGGCGTTGTCAAAGAGCGGCTGATCGAGCAGTATGGACTGAATGAACCCATTCATATTCAGTATATCAAGTATCTGGGCAATGCTCTCCGGGGCGACTTTGGCACATCGCTGAACCGCCGGGGCAGGCAGGTCGTCGATATCATCAAGTCGGGCCTTCCCAATACGGCAAGGCTTGGCGCGGTGGCTTTCTGCATTGCCATCGGCGTGGGCATCCTTCTCGGTACGGTGGCCGCTTTCAGCAAGCACCGCTGGGTGAACAGTGCGGTGGCGTTTGTCGCGACCATCGGCGTCAGCATCCCCAGCTTCCTGCTGGCCCTGCTGATGATGCTGCTGTTCGGCGTTGTTCTGCGCTGGCTGCCGATCGTGGGCCTGTCGTCATGGAGACATTATATTATGCCGGGGATTGCCTTGGCGCTTGCTCCCATTGCCATGATCTCCCGACTGACCAAGACCAGCTTGACGGAAGTCATGAAGCAGGACTATATGGTGCTGGCCCGGAGCAAGGGAACCAGCGAGCTGATGGTGATCATACGCCATGCCTTGAAAAACGCTCTGATTCCTGTGGTCACCTATGCGGGCCCGTTGCTGGCGACGCTCCTGACGGGTTCCTTTGTCATTGAGACGCTGTTCTCGGTGCCGGGAATCGGCGCGGAGTTCGTGATGAGCGTATCCAATCGTGATTATACCATGATTATGGCGCTGACCATTTTCTACGGCACGTTCATCATCGTGTGCAATATCGTGACGGATCTGATCACGGCCGTTCTCGATCCCAGAATCAGACTGAGGTAAGGAGTCACGTATGGAGCAGTCGAGCGAAAAGATGGCGGATATCCTGTCCGATGAAATCCGGGACGAGGACTTCGAGCTTCTCGATGAAAGCGAAAAAGATTCTGAATTTGTGGCTGTGAAGGGCAAGACCTACTTTCAGGACGCGTGGTCGCGATTCAGGAGAAACTGGCTTGCGATGATAAGCCTTGCTTTTCTGTTTGTCATGATCGTGTTTGCCATTGTGGTACCCATCCTTTCACCCTATACCTATGACGGCATGGATTTTGCCCAGATCAACGCGCTTCCGAATGCTTCGCACTGGCTGGGCACGGATAGATTTGGCCGCGATATCTTTGTGCGCATAATGTATGGCGCGCGTATTTCTCTGTCCGTCGGCTTCGCGGCAGCCGCGCTGAATCTGGTGATCGGCGTCGCGTATGGCGTGTTCTGCGGCTATGTGGGCGGCAAGACGGACCTGATCCTGATGCGGCTGGTGGACATTATCTATTCGGTGCCCATCCTGCTCTACGTCATTCTGGCCATGCTGATTTTCGGTTCCAATATTTTCTCCATGATGATCGCCATCGGTATCAGCAGCTGGGTGGGAATGGCGCGCCTTGTCCGAGGGCAGATTCTGTTTTTGAAGGAGCAGGAGTATGCGCAAGCGGCCTTTATCATGGGCGCGAGCAGGGCGCGGATCATGTTCAAGCACCTGATCGTCAACTGCTTGGGGCCGATCATTGTCAACACGACGCTGATCGTGCCGAGCGCGATCTTTACCGAGGCGTTTCTTGCCTTTGTGGGCATTGGCATCAGCCTTCCGCAGGCCAGCTGGGGAACGATGGCAAACGATGCGCGCTCGCTGCTGCAGACACAGCCGCTGCAGATGCTGTGGCCGGTGCTGGCGATCAGCCTGACGATGCTTAGTCTGAACTTCATCGGAGACGGCTTGAGTGAGGCCCTCGACCCCAAGAAGCGCTGAGGAGGCCCCCATGGAACAGAGAAAGACCGTACTGGAAGTCAAGAATCTGAAGGTGGAGTTCAAAACGGATCAGGGTACCGTTTACGCGGTGCGCGACGTCAGTTTTGATGTCAAGGAAGGGGAAATCCTGGGGATCGTCGGTGAGTCCGGCTCTGGTAAATCGGTGAGCATGCTTGCGGTCATGGGTCTTTTGGCCGACAATGGACGCATCGCGGACGGCGATATCATCTTTAACGGAGAGAATATCGCCCTCAAGGGCTTTGCAGACGGCAAGGCTTATGAGAAGCGGATGCGCGAGATCCGCGGCAACACCATGGCGATGATCTTTCAGGACCCGATGACCTTCCTGAACCCGGTGCTGACCGTGGGACAGCAACTGCGGGAAGTGATTTTGAATCATAATCCGGACATCGGCAAGGCGGAAGCCAACCGGCGAACCGTTGAACTGATGCACCGGGTGGGTATCCCGGCTCCTGAAACACGGATTCACCAGTATCCCTTTGAGTTTTCCGGCGGTATGCGCCAGAGAGTCGTGATCGCGATTGCGCTGGCCAACCGTCCCAAGCTGATCATCGCCGACGAGCCGACGACGGCGCTGGATGTGACGATTCAGGCGCAGGTGCTGGACTTGATCCGCGAAATGAGCGTGCAGACCAACGCGGCTGTGATCATGATCAGCCACGATCTGGGCGTTGTTGCCAACCTCTGCGATCGGATCAATATGATGTACGGCGGCAAGATCGTGGAAACGGGATGCGCGCATGAGATTTTCCATGAGCCCAATCACCCGTATACGGAAGGCCTGCTGAAATGCGTCAATAACCCGGAGGACGATGGCAGGGAGCTGACGCCGATTCCCGGTTCGCCGCCGGATATGCTGAAGCCCCCGGCAGGATGCCCGTTTGTGGATCGCTGCGACAGGGCGATGCGCATCTGCAAGGCACAGATGCCGCTGGCGACAGAATGCTCCGATACCCACAGCAGTGCTTGCTGGCTCAACGAGAAGAAACGCAGGGAGGAGGCAGAACTGCATGGGTGATCGGGAGGTGATTGTTTCCATCAATCATCTGAAAACCTATTTTCAGGACAGCAAAGGCTTCGGAAAAAAGCGGATCATCAGGGCGGTAGACGACGTCAGTCTGGATATCTACCGCGGCGAGACCTTTGGCCTTGTAGGCGAATCGGGCAGCGGCAAGTCGACGCTTGGGCGCACCATCGTCAAAATCCATCAGCCGACGGATGGAAAGATTCTGGTCAACGGACAGGACATTGCTACGCTTTCCGGCGCTGCGCTAAAGAAGTTTCAGAAGAGCACCCAGTTGATCTTTCAGGACCCTTATGCTTCGCTGAATCCGCGCATGACGGTGGGCGAGATCATCCGTGAGCCCATGGTGATTCATCGCATTTATCCCATGAGAAAGGAGCAGGACGAACGGGTTGCGGAGCTTCTGCAGATCGTCGGCCTGAAGCCGGATCATATCCTGCGCTATCCCCATGAGTTTTCCGGCGGACAGCGGCAAAGGATTTCCATCGCCCGTACCCTGGCGCTTGGTCCGGAGTTTATCGTTTGCGATGAGCCCATTTCGGCGCTGGACGTATCCATTCAGGCGCAGATCATCAATCTGCTGAAGCGGATTCAGAAGGAGCTGGGCATTGCTTATCTGTTCATTGCCCATGACCTGAGCATGGTGAAATACATTTCCGATCGGATCGGCGTGATGTATCTTGGGCATATCGTCGAGCTGGGCGACAGCAAGGAAGTGTACGGGAAGCCCCTGCATCCGTATACGCAGGCGCTCCTGAGCGCGATTCCGATCCCGGATCCGGACGCGGGCAGGGGAAAGAAGCGCATCATCCTTCGCGGTGAGCTTCCCAGCCCCATCAATCCGCCTTCCGGATGTCCCTTCCGAACCAGATGCCCATATGCCATGAAGCAGTGCGCCGAAGAACGGCCGAAGCTCAAGGAAGTAAGCGGGCGGCTGGTTGCCTGCTATAGAGTGGGATGACCCCGGCGAATGGAAGCTGACTGCGCTGTGGCGGATCGCGGCAAAACACCGCTCCTGACTGCAAAGGAGCGGCTGCTTTTGTATGATTGATCGTTGGTTATTGATTCCTGTCCCAATCTATGTTAAAGTAAACGGTGCCAAGCAAAATGCACAGCGCGGATTCGGGCACGTTTTGAGCGTCTCAAGCTGAGCGTGGTACAGGAGGGGTTTACGGATGAAAAAGATCGGAATCTCCACAGACTGCATGTGCGATCTGCCGGCGGATTATCTGGCGGCAAACGGCGTCGATGTGATGCAGTTCTATATCCATACCGCCACCGGCAGATTTTGCAACGAAAGCGAAATCACATCCGAGAACATTCTGGAGTATTTTGAGGCTGGCAATGTGCTCCTCAGGACCAATGTTCCCGAGCCCGGAGAGTGCAAGGCGTATTTCGAGAAAATCCTGACGCGCTATGATACAGTGATTCATATCACCACCAGCGATAAGGTTGGTCTGTCCCATCCCAACGCAAAGGCCGCGCTGGGGCTGATGGGGGAAAACGCGAAACGGGTAGCGTTGGTCAATTCAGGCAGCGTATCAACAGGGCTGGGGCATATGGTGCTGCTGGCGGTGACGCTGCGCGACAGTGGAAAATCCGTTGCCGAGATCATTGGGGCGTGTGACGCCATGCGGAGCAGGATTTCCAGCTCCTTCATCGTCCCGAACGCGGATTATCTCCATCGCATGGGCTATGCGAGCGAGTGGGTGAAAGGCCTGTGCAGTCTTTTTAAGATTCACCCCATCCTCTGCACAAAAAAAGGCAAGCTGACTGTCAAGGCCTTCCGGGTGGGCAACTATGAGAAGGCGGTCATAAGCTACATTCGCAGCGAATTCAAGCACAGCAAAACAATCGACAAAAAGCATCTGTTCATCACGCACGCCGGTTGCTCGACAAAGATTCTCGCGCGGGTCAAGGCCGAGGTGGATCTCCTGTGCAGATTCGACAATGTCACCGTCACAAAGGCCTCCGCTGTCATCTCCAGCTGCTGCGGCCCAGAAACGGTAGGCGTTCTGTTTGTCTATCAATGAGATCAAACGTAAAAAGCGCTGCAATGCGGCGCTTTTTTGATGTTCACAGGTGCCTCTGTAGTGACAGCTGATTCGTTAGTAAACAAAAGAAAAGGAAGAGGAGGTGGCGTTTGATTGCAGATGCAGAGGGTCCAAGCCATCATGTATCATGGTGGATTCCTTCGATTGTTCTCGCTGTAGCCGCAGCATGAAGGGAAAGATTAAGAGGAGCACCCTTGGCCGTTGTTTTTTTGCTGATGCTGTGCCTGTGTGTTCTTGAGCACGGCAAGTCTGGACGGCAGTCGCCGAGACAGACTCAGCGATCGTGGTCGGTACGCTGCCGCTGTGGAGGCTACGGATGGCTGACACGAACGTAATGCCGGAACTGACTGAAACACCAATGCTGACCGAAATGCCCGATTTGACTAGGCCCCCCGGAATGACGAAGAATCCGGAAAGCACAACACCAAAAACTGGTGATGGGCC
>JAFLST010000002.1:0-33891 GCA_022510815.1 Christensenellaceae bacterium
TTACTCCACGGTCACGGACTTCGCCAGATTCCGGGGCTTGTCGACATCGCAGCCGCGGCTGACGGCCATCGAGTAGGCGAGGAGCTGCACGGGGATGATTGCCAGCAGGGGCAGGAGCGCGTCCGGCGCGTCAGGGACGGTCCAGAGCTCGTCGGCCTCCTTGCCGCAGCGCTCCGCCAGCGATTCGGTGCAGATGACCAGCGCCTTCGCCCCGCGGCTCTTGACCTCGCGGACGTTGGAGAGCGTCTTGTCCGCCAGCGCCGCCTGCGTCACCAGCGCACAGACCAGCGTGCCCGGCTCGATCAGCGCGATGGTTCCGTGCTTCAGCTCGCCCGCGGCGTAGGCCTCGGACATGATGTAGCTGACTTCCTTGAGCTTGAGGCTGGCCTCCATTGCCAGCGCGTAGTCGAGACCGCGGCCGATGTAGAAGACGTGCTTCTTGTCAAAATAACGGCTGGAAAAGCGCTGGATGTCGTCCTCGCAGTCGGTAAGGAGCGCCTCCGCTTTGTCGGGAATGTCCGTCATGGCTGTGAGCAGGGCCTTCGCCTCTTCAGCGGCGATGGTGCCGCGCTTGAGGGCCAGATCGACTGCCAGCAGAACCATCATCTCGATCTGCGTGATGTAGGCCTTTGTGCTCGCCACGGCGATCTCCGGGCCCGCGTAGGTGTAGAGGACGTTGTCGCCTGCCAGACGGGCGATGGAGGAGCCAACCACATTGGTCAGCGCCATCACCTTCGCGCCCAGCCGGGAAGCCTCGCGCATGGCGGCAAGGGTGTCGGCGGTCTCGCCGCTCTGGGAGATGGCGAGGAACAGGTCGCCGGGGCCCATGATCGGGTCACGATAGCGGAACTCGCTGGCCACGTCGACCGTCACGGGCAGCCGCGCCAGCTTTTCAATGACGTACTTGCCGATCACGCCCGCGTGGTAGGCCGTGCCGCAGGCCACGATGGTCAGGGTGGCAAGGGACTTCGCCTCCTCCTCGGTGAAGGGGAAGGCGTCTTGGCGCAAGGTCATCGTGTTTGTGTCCACATGGGCGGTGAAGGTCTTGCTCAGGGACGCGGGCTCCTCGTGAATTTCCTTGACCATGAAGTGCGGATAGCCGCCCTTCTCCGCGGCCTCGACATCCCAGTCCACATGAATGGGCTTCAGCGCGCGCTGGCGGCCGTAGGGATCGTAGATAACGGCGCTGTCCCGGCGGAGCACGGCGATTTCCTTGTCCTCCAGCAGCTCCACCTCGCGGGTGTGATGGAGCAGGGCGGGAATATCGCTGGCCACATACTGCGCGTCACGGGAGAGGCCTACCACCAGCGGGCTGTCCTTGCGGGTGCAGTAGAGCACGTCCGGCTCGTCAATGTTCAGCACGCACAGGGCATAGCTCCCTTCCAGCACCGCCGCAGCCTGCCGGAGGGCCGAGAGCATATCGCCGCTGTAGAGGCGGTTGAGCAGGTGTACGATAACCTCCGTGTCCGTCTGGGAAACAAACTGACAGCCCTGCGCCACCAGCTCGGCCCGGAGCTGCTCATGGTTTTCAATGATGCCGTTGTGCACGAGGGCGATGCTGCCGCGCATGTCGGTGTGGGGATGGGCGTTGAGGTCGCTCGGCTCGCCGTGGGTGGCCCAGCGGGTGTGACCGATGCCGATGGTGCCCTGCAGGGGGCTTCCCTCCAGCCGATCAACCAGATTCTGCAGGCGGCCCTTGGCCTTCATGAGATGGATCGCGCTGCCGTCCATGACCGCGATGCCAGCGCTGTCATAGCCTCTGTATTCCAGTCGGGACAGGCCGTCCAGCAGGATAGGCTGGGCCTGCTGATTTCCAATGTATCCGACAATACCGCACATAGCGATTTCCTCCTTGACAAGACGTATTATAACGTATTATACCATGCCTTCCATGAAAAGGCAAGCCATTCGATCATGATTTACGGTTGTGACAATGCCAACAGCGTCATCGGGTCGATGGGCTGCGCGTCCTGCGTGATTCGCAGATGCAGGCATGGCAGGCCCTGACCATGGGCTTCGCCAGCATATCCGACGGTCTCGCCGGCGCTGACTTCCTGACCGGCCTGACAGTCCGTCCGCGACAGCTCCGCGTATTCGGCGACGCAGCCATCTCCGTGGTCGATAACGACGCTGACGCCGCTTGCGGCCGCAGTCGCTTCCAACACAGTGCCGTCCCGCAGCGCCATGATCGCCTCGCTCTCCGACGCTGCCAGATCGACCGCGTCATGCACGCGCCACAGGCCGGGTATGCCCGTTGGAACAAGGCGTTCCGCGTCAAAGCCCTGAAGGACGGTGATTTCCGTGAGCGGGCTGTGCCATGCGGGCGGTGCTGTCACAGCGGGCGTTTCCGTGGCTGCGCTCTGGAGCGACTGCTGCCACAGGTCTGCCGCGGACTGGGCGTCGTCGGCAAGGGGCGACGGATTCAGCCGCTGAAACCCTGCCTGCCGTGTCCATGCGGCGCTGCCCGCGATGACCGCCGCACAGATGACCGTCATCACCACGAAGCCCTGCCGCCGGACGAATCGCCTGTACCGCCATGAGAGGGCCTTCCTGAGCCGTGTCCATGCCATACCCCACACCCCTTTGGCGGATAGGGTGTCCCGGCGGACGGTCACTCATTCATGGGCGGGAGCAGGGACAGGTGGGTGCCCGGATAGTAGTGGGCAAGGATGTCCGCGTAGGTTTCGCCTGCTGCGGCCATGGCCTGCGCGCCTGCCTGACTCATGCCCACGCCGTGGCCGTAGCCCCGGGTCTGGAAGGTGATGCTGTCCTCGTCGCAGTCCCATGTGCAGAGGGTGCTGCGCAGGCCCAGCGCCTGCCGGAGCTGAGCGCCGGTGATCAGCCGGGAGCCGACGGACACGGTGTCAACACGTCCCGAGGCGGTGGAGGAGCGCAGCTCGAGCTGGTTGGGCAGATCGGCCTCCGTGACGCCGCAGTCCGGAAAGGCCTCCGTGAGCATCCGCACCGCCGCGCTGCGGGAGAAGGTGATCTGTGTGACATAGCCCGCATAGCCCTCCTCGCCGGGGCTGTCCACACTGATCAGATAGGGCCGGGAGGAGGAGAACACCTCCGCCGCGTCCTCGGTCATGCCGCCGGAGGAAGCGTGATACAGCGCCTCGATGGGCATACCGTCGTAGGTGAGAATCTGCCCGGCGGTCACGCGGACGGCGCTCTCCACCCGCGCGGCCATGGCGGTGTATTCTCCGGGCCACTTGTCCCGCTGAGCGGCAGGGGTCAGATAGCCCTGACAGCAGGCGCTGTCGATGCATGCGTCGCTGCCGGGATGGCTCTTGCAGCCGCTGCCGCCCAGCTCCCGGCACTGGCGGATGGCAAAGGTCCGCGCGGCAACGGCCTGACAGGCGAGGGCCTCGGGATGGTATCTCGCGGGCATCTCCGCGGCGACCACGCCGGCGACATAGTCTTCCAATAGGATGGATCTCGCGGCCTGCAGCTCCGGGTCCCAGATGGAAAGGGTCAGATTGACCACCCGGGTCTCCGCGGAGGCCTCGGGCAGCCACCGAATGAGAACGTTGCGCATCCGCATGGGAATCTGCCGCAGCATCAGGCCGAACCGGTCTGGGATGCTCTGCCACTCCACGCGGGTCAGAGGCGCACCGGCAGCGGCCCAGGCGACGGCCAGACACAGGATGAGCGCGCACAGGCGGACGGACGGCGCGTGCCGACGCATAAAATCCCTCCTGTCAAATCTTGTCGTTTCATGAAGGATCGGGGCTTCCTCTGGTAACCCTATGCCGCGAAAATGACCCCCATGACAGGCACTTTCTTGTGAAGTCTGGAACTTTTTTGACCAGAAAAGAATGTTTTTTCGTGCAAAAAAGCCTCTTTTTTTGAAAAAATGTGTGTAAAAGGATGATTTTACCTTGACGAGAATGCGTCCCTGTGTGTAAAATAGAAAGGGTAAAGTGAACGGAGAAAAACAGAGAGACGAAACACGCCTGATTCTCAGGAGAAAGCAGGTGCATCCATGCGCTATCACGGACCGTCTGCGGAGGTACGGGAGTGGTTCCATCAGGGGACAAATCGCCGCGCCTATGAGATGCTGGGCGCGCACCCTGTGGAGCAGGAAGGCAGGGAGATGTGGGCCTTCGCGGTCTGGGCGCCGAACGCCAGGGCGGTGTCCCTGATCGGCGAGTTCAATCACTGGGATAAAACCGCCACGCCGATGACCAAGCAGTTTGACGGCACATGGGAAGTCCGCGTGCCTGCCGAGCTGTTCGACGTAGCCTCTGACCCGCATCGCTACGACTATCCTGACGCCGAGAAGAAGATCAAGACCTATAAATACTGCGTCCAGCATGGGGATGGCACATGGCATGACAAGGCCGATCCCTATGGCTTCGCGATGCAGAACCGTCCGGACACGGCTTCTGTGATCTGTGATCTGGAGGGCTATGCGTGGGGGGACGCGGACTGGATTGCCCGCCGCAGCCAGTGGGACCCCTATCACAGCCCGGTGAACATCTATGAGATGCACCTCGGCTCATGGCGCCGCCGCGAGGATGGCACCATGATGTCCTATACCGAGATTGCCGACCAGCTCATTCCTTATATTCAGGAGATGGGGTACACCCACGTTGAGCTGCTGCCGGTGATGGAGCATCCGCTGGACATGTCGTGGGGCTATCAGGTCTCCGGCTACTATGCCGCGACCGCCCGCTACGGCGAACCGAAGGAGCTCATGGAGCTCATCGACCGCTGCCATCAGGCGAACATCGGCGTGATTCTCGACTGGGTTCCCGCTCATTTCCCCCGGGACGCGATGGGTCTGCGCCGCTTTGACGGCACCGCCTGCTATGAGCATCCCGATCCCCGGCGCGGCGATATGGAGCAGTGGGGCACCCACATGTTCGACTTTGCCCGGGGCGAGGTGTGTTCCTTCCTGCTGTCGAATGCCTGCTTCTGGCTGGACTGGTATCATGCCGACGGCATCCGGGTGGACGCGGTGTCCGCCATGCTCTACTATGACTTCTGTCGGGAGCCGGGCCAGTGGCTGCCCAACCAGTATGGCGGGCACGAGAACCTTGACGCCATCGCGTTCCTGCGCCGCCTCAACGAGACGGTGTACCACGATTTCCCGGGCGTGATGATGATCGCCGAGGAGTCCAGCGCGTATCCGATGGTCACCCGGCCCATTTATCTGGGCGGTCTGGGCTTCGGCTTCAAGTGGAACATGGGCTGGATGAACGATATGCTGTCCTACATCAAGCTCGATCCGGTTTACCGCAAGTATCATCACGACAAGCTGACCTTCTCGCTGATGTACGCCTTCAACGAGAATTACATCCTGCCTTTCTCCCACGACGAGGTCGTTCACGGCAAGCACTCCATGCTGGACAAGCAGCCTGGCGATCTGTGGCGGAAGTTTGCGGGTCTGCGGGCGCTCTATGGCTACACCATGGCGCATCCGGGCAAGAAGCTGCTGTTCATGGGCAGTGAGTTCGCCCACTTCATCGAGTGGAAGTTCGACGATCAGCTCGACTGGTTCCTGCTGCTCTATGACAAGCACCCGCAGGTGCAGGCCTGTGTGAAGGCGCTGAACCGGCTCTATCGGGAGAACAGCGAGTTCTGGGAGATCGACGACGGCTGGGACGGCTTCCAGTGGATTCAGGCCAACGATCAGGATCACTCCATCACGGCGTTCCTGCGCACGGATCGGAAGAATCGCTCCATCCTCTGCGTCACGAACTTCACGCCCGTGTTCTATCCGGAGTACCGCATCGGCCTGCCCTATGGCGGCACGCTGGAGGAAATCTTCAACACTGACCGCGCGGAGTGGGGCGGCTCCAACCAGTACAACGCTTGGACGATTGAGGCGCAGGAGGAGAGGCTCTACGACTTCCCCTTCAGCGCGACCATCTGCGTGCCCCCGCATGCGACGGTATACTTCCGCTATGAAAAGATCATCCCGCCGCCCGCCCCAAAGAAAGCGGCGAAGGCTGCGGCAGCGGAGGAAGCCCCCAAGCCGAAGAAGGCTCCGGCCAGAAAGAAGACCGCTGAAGCAGGCGGCGCAGCCACGAAGGCGGAGGGCAAGGCGAAAAGGCCCGCCGTCAGGAAGGCTGCCGTCAAGACAGAAAAGACGGAAGCGCCTGCTAAGGCAGAGAGCAAGCCGAAGAGGCCCGCGGTCAGGAAGACGGCTTCCAAGGCTGAACCGGCGGAGGCGCCCAAGCCCCGCACACGCCGCAAAGCGGCGACCCCATCCGGCGATTCGGTCTGATAGGCGGACCGTAAGCATACACGAATCCAAAGATCAGCAATACAGTTTGAAGGAGCGTGTTCCCCATGAAGAAAAAGACCTGCGTTGCCATGCTGCTGGCGGGCGGTCAGGGCAGCCGACTCGGCGTGCTCACCAAGACCGTCGCCAAGCCCGCGGTGCCCTATGGCGGCAAGTACCGCATCATCGACTTCCCGCTGTCCAACTGCGCCAACAGCGGCATCGACACCGTCGGCGTGCTGACCCAGTATCAGCCCCTCGAGCTGAACGCATACATCGGCAGCGGCGCGCCGTGGGACCTTGACCTGACCAACGGCGGCGTGTTCGTGCTCCCGCCGTATCAGAAGGCCAAGGGCAGCGACTGGTATCGCGGCACGGCGAACGCCATCTATCAGAATATGGCCTTCATCGAGCAGTATCAGCCGGACTATGTCCTCGTCCTCTCCGGCGACCATATCTATAAGATGGACTACAACGCCATGCTCAACTACCACATCCGCAAGGGCGCTGACGCCACCATCGCCGTGCGTCCCGTGCCGTGGGAGGAAGCGAGCCGCTTTGGTATCATGAACACCGACGCGGACAACAATATCATCGAGTTCGAGGAGAAGCCCAAGAACCCCAAGAGCAACAAGGCCTCCATGGGCATCTATATGTTCACATGGGCCAAGCTGCGGGATTATCTGATTGCCGACGAGGCGGACAAGAAGTCCTCCAACGACTTCGGCAAGAACATCATTCCCGCCATGCTGGCTGACAAGCAGGTCATGGTGTCCTATGACTTCGAGGGCTATTGGAAGGACGTCGGCACCATCGAGTCCCTGTGGGAGGCGAACATGGATCTGCTCAGTCAGCCCATGCCCATTGACCTCCACGAGAAGCAGTGGCGCATTTTCGCCCGGAATCCCGGTCTGGCCCCGCACTATATTGCCAAGGGCGCGGTGGTTTCCGACAGCCTGATCACCGAGGGCTGCGAGGTGCACGGCAACGTCAAGCATTCCGTGCTGTTTGCGGGCGTGACCATCGAGGAGGGGGCGGAGATCGTGGACGCGGTCGTCATGCCCCATGCGGTGGTTCGCCGCGGCGCGGTGGTTCGCCGTTCGATTATCGCTGAGGGCGCGATTGTCGGCCCCGGCAGCATTGTCGGCGAGGAGACCGGCAACATCGCGGTCGTCGGCCACAGCGTGACCCTGCCCGCGGGCGTGAAGGTCGCGGCTGGCCAGCAGGTAGACGAGGAAACGACCTTCTGAGACGGCGCGTCGGCGCTTTCCTACACAGCAGTGAAAGGAACGAAATAAGATGAAAAACGTAATGGGTGTTATCTACACCGGCGACTCCGATGCCCGCCTCCGCGAGCTGACCATGACCCGCGCCATCGCCGCGCTGCCCGTGGCTGGCCGTTATCGCGTGATCGACTTCCTTGTGTCCTCGATGGTTAACAGCGGCATCAAGAACGTCGGCATCATCATGCAGAAGAACTATCACAGCCTGATGGACCACCTCGGCTCCGGCAAGGAGTGGGACCTGCACGGCAAGCATGACGGCCTTTACGTCCTGCCGCCCTTCCTGACCCGCGAGAATGTCGGCGTCTATAGCGGCATTCTGGACGCGCTGCGCTCCAACAGCAACTATCTGACCCGCTCCAAGCAGGAATATCTCCTGCTGTCCAACTCTGACATCATCTACAACGCCCATCTGGACGAGATGATCCAGCTTCATCGGGACAGCGGCGCGGACATCACCCTGATGTACACCCGCGATCCCTCCATGCGGCGCAATGAGTACGGCAGCTACATCTCCGTGGACGAGAGCGGCAACGTCACCGACATCGAGGTCGAGCCCACCGAGCCCACGCTGGAGTACTCCTTCATGGACGTGATGATCATGAAGCGCGAGTTCCTCCGTCAGGTCGTCGACAAGGGCGTCGCCCACGGCCATCACAGCATGAATCGCGACATCCTGATGCCCATCATTCAGGAGGGCCACTGCCGCGTCAATGCGTGGGAGTACACCGGGCCCTGCTGGCGGATGGATTCGGTGCAGAGCTTCTTCCGCTTCAATCTGGATGTGCTGGACGCGGAGAACCGCAAGCGCCTGTTCACGAACGATCTGCCTGTGTATACCAAGGTGCGCGATGAGATGCCCGCCCGCTATGGCGAGAACGCGAGTATCATCAACTCCATGGTCGCCGACGGCTGCATCATCGAGGGCACGGTGGAGAACTCCATCCTGTTCCGCGGCGTGCGCATCGCTCCTGACGCCCATGTGAAGAATTGCATTATCATGCAGGACGGTCAGGTGCACTCCAGCGCGTTCATCGAGAACTGCATTCTCGACAAGCAGGCGACCATCAAGCGCAATGCCAAGCTGATCGGCCCGGCTGCGTATCCCATTGTTATCGCGAAAAACGTTGTGATCTAACATCAGATGAGCCGCGCAGGATCGGGTATCCGGCGCGGCCATCCTATGATTGGTCAATCTTGATGTGGAGGTTGTGAGTATGAAGATTCTTTTCACGGCAAGCGAATGCGTCCCCTTTGTCAAGACCGGCGGTTTGGCGGACGTGGTCGGCGCGCTGGCTCCCGTGCTGGCGAAGGAGGGCCATGACGTTCGCGTGATGCTGCCCCTGTACGCGGCCATTCCTGAGGAGTGGACGAGCCAGATGACCCATGTGGTCGATTTCGAGGTTCAGCTTGGCTGGCGGCGGCAGTACTGCGGCATTGAGAAGCTGGAGAAGGACGGCGTGGTCTGGTACTTTATGGACAACAAGTACTACTTCGGTCGTCAGTATATCTATGGCCTCGGCGGCGACGAGTATGAGCGGTTCGGCTTCTTCTGCCGCGCGGCTCTCAACGCGCTGCCGCTGATCGACTTCCAGCCGGACGTTATCCATGCCCACGACTGGCAGTCCGGCATGGTGCCCGCGCTGCTCAAGATTCAGTACGCGCACCTGCCCTTCTATGCCAAGATGAAGACCATCTTCACGATCCACAACCTGCAGTATCAGGGCGTCTTTGGCATCCGTGAGGTGCAGGACGTGCTGGGCCTGGGCAACAGCCTGTGGACCGACGACAAGCTGGAGTGCTTCGGCTGCGCGAACTTCATGAAGGCCGCGCTGGTCTACACCGACCTGATCACCACCGTCAGCCCCAGCTATGCCGAGGAAATCCAGACCGCCTACTATGGCGAGCGGCTTGACGGCCTGCTCCGGGCCCGGAAGCAGCAGGTCTTCGGCGTCATCAACGGCCTTGACATGGTCGATTATGACCCGGCTACCGACAGCCGAATTGCCGCGACCTACACCATCGACAACCTCGCCGGCAAGGCGGAGTGCAAGCGCCAGCTGCAGGAGAATCTGGGCCTGAACGTTGATCCCAACGTGCCGATTATCGGCATGGTGGGCCGCCTGAGCAATCAGAAGGGCCTCGATCTGGTCGACTACATCATCGGTGAGATCATGCAGGAGAACGTGCAGCTGGTTGTCCTTGGTCAGGGCGAAAGCCGCTATGTGAACCTGTTCTCTTGGGCCGAGGGCGAGTATCAGGGCCGCGTAGCTGCGAGGTTCTCTATGGATCACGCGCTGGCGCATCAGATCTATGCGGGCTGCGACATGTTCCTCATGCCCAGCCAGTTTGAGCCCTGCGGCCTGAGCCAGCTCATCGCGCTGCGCTACGGCACGATTCCGATCGTCCGCGAGACCGGCGGCCTGCGCGACACGGTGCTCTCCTACAACGAGTATACCGGTGACGGCAACGGCTTCTCCTTCTTCAACTACAATGCCCATGACATGCTCAACACCATCCGCCGGGCGATCAGCTTCTACAATGATCAGAAGGACGTCTGGTATCTGCTCCAGCAGCGCGGCATGAACGGAGACTATAGCTGGACGAACTCCGCGCAGCGCTATGTGCAGCTCTATACGGCTCTGGTGAGCAGTGCGGCGGCGGAAGAACCCGCTGCTGAAGACGACGGGGAATCCCACACAGCAACTGACGCACAGCCGGACAGCACCCCTGTCGAGGAAGCCCCGAAGCCCAAGAAGCCCCGCGCACCCCGCAAGAAGAAGGAGGAAACTCCTGCCGCGGAGGAGGCGCCCGCGAAGCCCAAGCGTACCCGCGCGAAGAAGGCTGTCGAGGAGGCTGCTCCTGCGGAGACGGTGGCTGAGAAGCCCAAGCGCACCCGCAAGAAGGCTGAGACCGCTCCTGCGGAGACCGTGGAGGGAGAGGCTCCTGTCAAGAAGCCCCGCGCGCCCCGCAAGAAGAAGGAAGTAACGGCAGAATAAGCAAGGGGAGGAGACCTTCATATCGAAGGTCTCCTCTTTTTATATCCAGAGAAAACATGAATATAAAAAGCCGCATCCAGCTCAATGGCTGAATGCGACTGCAGGATGGCGAAGGGCTTACTCTTCGTCCTTCTTGTAGACGACGACGTCCTCTTCGACTTCCTTCTTGGCGTTCTCGTCGATGCCGAGCTTGTCCTGAACCTTCTTCTTGGCCTTGCGCCAGTAGATGCCCACCACCGCGCCGACAGCGATGGCCACGCCAGCCACGGCCTGAATGGCATAGGTCATGACGGAGGGGTCGATGTAAGCGCTGGCGTTGCGCATGAGCAGGAGCATGAAGCAGGACGTGAAGTAGGTCATGATGAGGGTCTTTTTCATGGGTATCATCCTTTCATTCAATCTTGGCTTAGCGGTCATTCTTCGGGTATCAGACGAATGATATCCTTAAACGGCATCAGGGTTTGATCGGCTTCCAACGCGCGATGATGCCGCAGAATGGTCTCGGCGGTCTGCACCATGGCCGGCACAGCGCTGCGGGTGAGTTGGTTGGCATAGATGACGATGTTGATGTTGCGCTGGGCGAACTCTTCCTCCGTCACCTGATTAAAGGAGGTGGGCACCACGACCAGAGGCGTGATCATATCCTTGGCGCGGAACTGCTCGCAGAAGGAGAAAATCTCATCGGGCGACTTCTTGCGGGAGTGAATCATGATGCCGTCCGCGCCAGCCTTGACATACGCGAAGGCCCGGGCGAGAGCGTCGTCCATGCCCTTTTCGAGGATCAGGCTCTCAATGCGGGCGATGAGCATGAAGTCCTTGGTCTTCAGCGCGCGCTTACCGGCCTGAATCTTCTCGCAGAAGTGCTCGATGGTGTCCTGCGTCTGCTCGACCTCAGTGCCGAAGAGGGAATTCTTCTTGAGGCCGATCTTGTCCTCAATGATGACGGCCGAGACGCCCATGCGCTCCAGCGTGCGGATGTTGTAGACGAAGTGCTCCACCAGTCCGCCGGTGTCGCCGTCGAGAATGATCGGCTTGGTGGTGACCTCCATGATGTCGTCAATGGTGCGCAGACGGCTGGACATGTCCACCAGCTCAATGTCCGGCTTGCCCTTGGCGGTGGAGTCGCACAAGCTGGACACCCACATGCCGTCGAACTGATAGGTGCGTTCATTCTCCGTGACGACCGTGTTTTCAGCGATCAGGCCGGTCAGACCGCTATGCGCCTCGATGATCGAGACAACCGGCTTGAGCTTGAGCAGGCTGCGCAGACGACCGCGGCGCATATCCGGAATGGCAAGCTGGCTGCGGGCGTTCCGCTCCAGCAGGACATGCTCTTCGGTGTTGGAGTAGGGGAATTCGATCAGCTCGCCGCCCTGTTCGCGCAGCACGGTCAGCACGGCTTCGCGGATGCTGCTCTGGGGCCCGGTGATCCAGTCGTCGCCATGGACGACATAGTCCGGCTTGAGCGCGCGCAGGTTCTCCTCATAGCTCAGCGTCGTCTGAGGAATGACATGCGATACGCCGCGAATGTGCCGCAGCAGTTCGGCGCGTTCCTCAAAGTGTACCAACGGGAAGCGCTTGTAGGAAGCAACAACTTCATCGGTCAGGACGCCGATGGTCAGTTCGCCCAGCTCCGCCGCCTTCTGAATGATCTTCATATGCCCCATGTGCAGGATATCTGTACTGAAGCACATGTAAACCGTCTTGGGTTTCTGAGCCAGCGCATGGAGCTGGCTGACCATGTTCTCGAGATCCTCCAAAGTGTCTACCTCCCCGCAAAGTTTGTCTCCCACATCCAGTGGCGTCAGGCAGCAACGATCTGTGCAGGTATTCAGCGCGTTCTCCGCATAGACGGAGACCTCGCTGCGCTCACAAAAAGCCTTGATGGCTTCAAGCCACACCAGCCAGTCCGCTTGACGCAGGTGATACAGCGGCTGCGCGCTGACGGCGTTTTCAAAGCAGCTAATGCCGATCTGGGTGATTCGACCATCCTCGAGGACTGCCTTGAAGTCCTTCTCGGGCAAGGGCTGTGTGGTGCTGACGGTCATACGGCTGCCGGGAGCGTGAATGATCGCCTGCAGCACGTCGTCCGCGAAGACAAGATCGCCGTGCATCATCAGTAGCTCGCTATCCAGCACAGACGCCGCAAGATAAATCGAGTAGATGTAATTGGTATGCGCATAATCAGGGTTGTTTACGAACGTAACCTCCAACGGCAGATTCAAGGAGGTCACATAATCCTCCAGCATCGATTGGAAGGGACCGGTCGTCATGACCACTTCCTTGATGCCGTTCTTGGCGAGCTGCTTGAGCTGACGGGAAAGAATGGTTTCCCCCTCGCTCAACTCAGTCATACACTTGGGATGCTTAGTCGTCAGCGCGCCGAGGCGGCTGCCAACGCCGGAATTCAGAATCAATGCCTTCATGACGTTATCCTCCGTTACTGGATCATTAGGATTCCTTTGATGCGCGAGCTGAGGCAAGTTCCTGCAGTCTTGTCAGCAGGTAATCGCCGCCAGCCTGTCCGCTGCTGCCAATGTTTGCGATCAGCCGATCGCGAATCGCGGCGATCTCGCTGGCATAACGCTCACGATCCTTGATGAGTTCGCGAATGCGTTCCGAAAGTCCTTCAACGTGCGTTGGATCAACGCGGATACCCACCTGATCGCGTAGGGACAACTCAAGCGGAATAACGCCGAGCCGCTCATATTCGGGGTTGTTGATTTTCGGCGGCGTGTCAATAAAGACTGCAGGCTTCAGCGTCACGAAGGCTGCTTCATAGGCCGTGCCAGACCAATCCGAGATAACCACGTCAGAGTCGAAGATGGATACGTTGCTGGTGAAGTCCAGCTCAAACTGGAGCTCGTCGCCAACCTTATCCTTGTAGCGCTCAACAATGGCGTTCATTCGGGCATGGTAACGCTTCATGTATTCGGGATGCGGGCGCACGACGATCTGGAAACCCTTGCCCAAAAGCTCGGACAAGATACTATCCACACAGCTGTCAAGAATGTTATCCTTTTGCCACGAGGGTGCAAGAAGCACCTTGGGGCGTTCGCGTTGCACTTTGGGCATGGCCGCATAACTTCGTAGCAGCTTTTCAAGCTGGCCATAGCCGCAAGCAAGCAGCTTCTTAGCGGGAAGACCGTAGATTTCCTCTGCCTTGCGAATTTCTTCAAACTGGAAGGTGCCAATGCAAAGGATGGTGTCGTAGTGGTCTAACGCCCCCTTGGGCAGCACCATGTGGGTGCTTAGCGGATAATGGAAGACATAGACATATTCCACATCCTTGCGGGTATAACTGCGTTTGAAGTGGTAATTTTCAAGGTCCGGCATGGTCATAACAACGATGTCGGCATCCATCTTCATCATTAGCGTAATCAGCCGCTTTTCGCCAATATAGTACGGCTTGATACGTTTTTCCTGCTTGGCCTTTTCAAAGATACCATCCTTAGGGTCACTGGTAATGTAGTGAATGGCGACGTTCGAGTGCGCCAATACATACTCGATGATATCTTCAAAATACTTGTAGAAGCCGCCGCTCTCCGAGTAGAAAACAAGGTGCTTGTTGGCGATGGAGAAGAAGCGCTTGTAATCAGCCTTTTCGCGGGCGCGGTCTTCACGGGACGCGTTGCCGCCCAGCTTCTGCATGCCCTCGAGCTCTTTCTTGCTGGCGGAGAGCGCATCATAGTCGATATACTTTTTCGGCGGAATCAGCGCGTTGAGAAGAAGCTGCTGCACGATGCTCAGCAGGTTGCTGGCGATCCAGTAAACGCCTACGCCCAGCGGAACGAACGCGCCGAGAATCAGGGAGATGGCGATGGACACGCCGTTGGTGCTCCACTGACTGGCAGGGGACTGCTCGCGCTGCAGGGGATTGAAATGATTCTGCGCGAATCCCAGAGCAAGCGCCGAAAGACCGGCGGCAACCGGCATCAGAAGCGTCAGTCCGCCAGTCTCGGAGGGAACCCATGTCAGCGCAGTTGTCGCACCCGACAGCCATGTCCGCACCGCGGAAATGACGCCCACCAGCAGAATGAGCTGGATGAACATCGGGATCGTGCTCGCCAGCGCGTGGTAGTGTTCGCGCTTATAGAGCTCCTGCTGGGCCTCGGCAATCGCGTCGCCGTCGCCGAAGTGGTCGATCTTAATGCGGTTCAGTTCCGGCATGATGCGCACCATGGTGATGCCATTCTTGTGCACCCACGCGGAAACAGGGAAAAGCACAACCTTGGTAAGCAGCGTGAACAACACGATGGCCAGTCCGTAATTCCGCATGAGTTCATAGCACTGGGCCATCAGCCAAGACAGGGGCATGCTAATTGCTTCCACAGAACGATCTCTGCCTTTCCGAAAAGTGATGGGGATACCACAGCGAAGCGTATCTTATGCTCGCGCAGGATACGCACAGAGCGGCAAAATAAAAGCAAGCTCCAAAACCACTGCCTGCCGGACTCGTCCCGGATGACGACATTCAAATCGTCTGGACAACTGTGCTCGCAGTATGTGCATGGAGCCGACATTTCAGCCGCGTTGTGTATACAAAAATCAACAAATGACGTTGGTTTTTGCAGACGTTTACATTATACTACAGTTTCAAATAAAGTCAATGGCTGATTGTGCTGGCGTGTCCGCATCAACCTTTTCTTCCGGATAAAATGCGCAATTTGTCTTGACAAGCTTTGCCGGAACCGCTATAATATAAAGGCTGTATTGCAACCATTCGGGCATTCGCCTGATTGACCACATGTGAGGAGTGTTGAACCATGTTCCGTACTTACCAGCCCAAGAAGCGTCAGCGCAGCAAGGTGCACGGCTTCCGTGCCCGCATGTCCACCCGGAATGGCCGCCGTGTGCTGGCCGCCCGCCGTCGCCGCGGCCGCAAGCAGCTGACCGTCTGATCAGGCGGACGCTGACCGCTTGAATCGTGGATGAAGCCCGCCCAAAAGACGCCGTTTGGCGCGATGAATAAGGGCGGGCTTTTCCTGCATATGGACCCGGACAAGCATGGCCGGGTTACCAGCGGGGCAATCGACGGACCGCGGATAAGGATGGAAAGAATTTTCACATGGAGAAACGTTATCGGCTGCAAAAAAACAAGGCGTTCCAGTATGTGTATCATCGCGGACGGAGCGCCGCCTGTCGGGATTTGGTCATGCTCGTTGCCAAGGGCAAAGGGCTGAAGGTCGGCTTTTCCGTCAGCAAAAAGGTAGGCAACGCGGTTGTCCGCAACAAGGTCAAGCGCCGCCTCCGGGAATGCTTCCGGCCCCATCTGGGGGATGTGAAATCCGGCCTGTACGTCATCGTCGCCAGACCCTCAGCCGCCACGGCCACCTTCCAGTCGCTGCAGAAGGACGTGCGCTATCTGCTCAGGAAGCACAACGCCTTTCAGGAAGGGAATCGCGCCCCATGAAACGCTTTCTCCTGAAGTGCATCCGCTTTTACCGCGCGGGTATCAGCCCTCACAAAGGAGGTCCATGCTGCCGCTATTCGCCCACCTGTTCCCAGTATGCCATCACGGCCATTGAGCGCTACGGCGCGCTGAAGGGCGGACTGATGGCAGTGTGGCGCATCCTGCGGTGCAATCCCTTTGCCAAGGGCGGCTTTGACCCGGTGCCGGATGATCCCTGCATCACTTTAAGGAGGGAATAAACCTGCCATGAATCAATTCTTCAGTAGCATTCTGCTGGGCATCAACGCGGTGATCGGCAACTACGGCTGGTCGGTCGTGGTGTTCACCCTGCTCATCCGTCTGCTCCTGACGCCGCTGGACGTCAAGAGCCGCGTCTCGATGCGCAAGATGAACAAGCTGCAGCCTCAGGTCATGGCGCTGCAGAAGAAGTACGCCAAGGATCAGCAGAAGCTGAACCTCAAGACGCAGGAGCTCTACCGCAAGGAGAAGGTCAATCCGCTCTCCTCGTGCCTGCCGCTGCTGCTGTCCTTCCCGATCCTGATCGTGATGTTCAACGCCATGCGCGGCGTTGCCAACGAGCAGATGGTCAAGCAGGCCTTCGACATCGTGCAGGGCAACACGCCGGTCATGGAGTCGTGGCTGTGGATCAAGAACATCTGGATGCCCGACAGCCCCTTCAACGCCACATGGCCTGATCTGACCCGCCTGCAGCAGATTCCCGCGAACATCTGGCAGAACGTCTTCAACAGTCTGCCTGAGACGACGGCGGCGCTGCTGACCGAGCAGCTCAGCCTCACCGCGGAGAGCTTCACCAGCGCCAATCTGCGCGATACCGTTCAGTCCATCTATGCCGCGATGGCCGCGCTGCCCGGTTATGCCGATCAGATCGCTACCATCCCGGGCTTCACCTTCAATCTGCTGGTGACGTCCGTGACCGTCTACCGCAACTTCAACGGCCTGTTCATTCTGCCGATTTTCTCGGCTGTCAGCCAGTACCTGATGACCATCCTGCAGCCCACGCAGCCCCAGCAGACGACGAACGATAAGAACGGTCAGCAGCAGCCCAGCAGCGGCGCGTTCATGAAGTGGTTCTTCCCGCTGTTCTCTCTGTGGATCTGCTCGGGCTACTACGCCTCCTTCGCGATTTACTGGATGACCAGCAACCTGCTGGCCATCGCCCAGAACCTTGTCATCAACTGGTATCTGGATCGCAAGGATGCCCAGATGGCCGTTTCCGAAGGGGAAGTCAAATAATTCGACAGGCGCACGCGAATAGAAGAGGAGAAGAAGCCCATGAAGAGCTATGAATCATCGGCCAAGACCATTGAAGAGGCCATTGACGCGGGCCTTACCGCGCTGGGTGCGGCCATCAGCGATGTGGATGTGCAGATTATCGACGAGGGCAGCAAGGGCCTGTTTGGCCTGTTCGGTTCCCGGCTGGCGAAGGTCCGCCTGACGCTGAAGGAGGCTGAGGAAGACCTGCTGGCGCTGACGGAGGACAAGCCGAAGGCCAAGCCTGCCCGCGAGAAGGCCCCGAAGCCTGCCCCCAAGGCGGAGCCCAAGCCCGAGCAGAAGCCCGCGGCGAAGGAAGAAGCCAAGCAGGAAGATGCCGAAACGCCTGCCGAGACCACGGAGCTGCCCAAGCCCGTGCAGCGCAAGCCCCGCCAGCCCAAGCAGCCTAAGGAAGAGGGCGAGCGTCCGGCGCGTCAGTCCAAGCCCAAGCAGCCCAAGGCTGACAAGGAGAGCAAGCCTGAGACCAAGAAGCCTCTGCCGCCCAAGGAGCCCGTCAAGCCCATTGAGAAGCCTGTGATCACCATGATCCCGGACGATCAGGTGGCGGCTGACTCCGCGGCGGGCAAGGCGCAGGCCTTCCTGAAGGAGCTCACGCACCTGATGGGTGTGGAGGTTGAAGTGGCGGTCGGCAACGATCAGGACGGCAACGTCTTTGTGCAGATGACCGGCGACACGCTGGGCATCCTGATTGGCCGTCGCGGCGAGACGCTGGATGCGCTCCAGTACCTGACCAGCCTCAAGGTCAATCGCGGTCAGGAAGGCTACACCCGCGTGACGCTTGACACGGAGAACTACCGCGCCAAGCGCGAGGAGACCCTCATCCGGCTGGCGAACCGCATGGCGAACCATGCCGTCAAGACGGGCCGCAAGGTCTCTATTGAACCCATGAACCCCTATGAGCGCCGCATTATTCACAGCGCGCTTCAGGCGAACGAGGCCGTCGATACCCACTCCGAGGGCGAAGAGCCGAATCGTCATGTGGTGATCACGCTGAGAAAGTAATAGGGTGGTTTTGCGAGAGGGAGGGTGCTTTGGAACCCAAAGCACCCTCCCTCTCTTGCGCTCCTTCCCGAAAGGCGGCAACCAACCGCAATAGAGCTTCTCATATACACAAACAGGTTCCGCAACGCTGCTTCTATCCAAGACCATGGATAAGAACAACGTTGCGGAACCTTTTGCTTATAGGAAAAAGTCAGAGCCGGCAGAGTCGCTGCCTTATGGGAGGGTACGGTAGGGGGCCTTGGGCTTCAAAGTCTCTTCCCGCCGTTTCCTCCATCCTCCATCACTTCAGCTCACTGGTGCAGTGCGGGCAGCGGGTCGCGGCGAGGGGAATGTCGCTCAGGCAGTAGGGGCACTGCTTGGTGGTGGGAGCGGCCTCTTCCTTCTTCTTGCCAATGGCGACCAGCTTGTTGATGCCGCGGATGAGCAGGAACAGCACAAAGGCGGTGATGATGAAGTTGATGATCGTGGTCAGGAAGGCAGAGACAGCGCCGCCGGCAGTCCATGCAACGCCGTTTTCATCCACGCCGGGGCCGCCGGTGAGGATCAAGCTCAGCAGGGGATTGATGAAGTTGGCGGTCAGCGCGGTGACGATGCCCGTGAACGCGCCGCCGATGATGACGCCGACGGCCAGATCGAGCACATTGCCGCGCAGGGCAAACGCTTTGAACTCTCCAAGGAACTTTTTCATGGGAAAACCTCCTTATTTTCAGCCGTTGACGGCTTTTTTCAACGCATCGACATAATCAAGCTGCTCCCACGGAAGGTCGTCCTTGCCGAAGTGGCCGTAGTTGCAGGTCTTGCGGTAGATGGGGCGGCGCAGGTTCAGCCGGCGAATGATCGCGTCAGGCCGCAGGTCGAACAGCTCGCCGATGACCTTGGTCAGCACATCGTCCGCTACGACGCCGGTGCCGCGGGTGTTGATGGTGAGGCTGACAGGCTGCGCCACGCCGATGGCATAGGCAAGCTGAATCTCACAGCACCGGGCAAGTCCGGCTGCGACGATGTTCTTGGCGACGTGGCGGGCGGCATAGGCAGCGCTGCGGTCGACCTTCGTCGGGTCCTTGCCGGAGAAAGCACCGCCGCCATGGGGGGCAAAGCCGCCATAGGTGTCGACGATGATCTTGCGGCCGGTCAGGCCCGAGTCGCCCGCGGGGCCGCCCAGAACGAAGCGCCCGGTGGGGTTGATGAGATAGCGGGTGTCATCGGTCAGCATCTCCGCGGGAATGACCGGGCGGATAACCTGCTCGATCAGCGCGGCACGGATGGTCTCCTGCGAGACGGCCTCGTCGTGCTGGGTGGAGATGACGACGGTGTCCACCGCCACGGGGCAATCATCCTCGTAGACGACGGTCACCTGCGCCTTGCCGTCAGGACGCAGCCAAGGCAGGGTACCATCCTTGCGGAGCTGGGTCAGGCGGCGGGTCAGCCGGTGCGCGAAGGCAATGGGGGTGGGCATCAGCTCGGGGGTCTCATCGCAGGCAAAGCCGAACATCATGCCCTGATCGCCCGCGCCGGTGTTATCGACGTCCTGTCCGCGGGTCTCGAGCGCGTCGTCCACGCCCATGGCGATGTCGGGGCTCTGGGCATGCACGGCGGTCAGCACATTGCAGGAATTGCCGTCAAAGCACAGCTCGCTGGCGTTGTAGCCAATGTCCAGCACGACCTCCCGGGCGATGGTGGGGATGTCCACCTGCGCGGTGGTCGTGATTTCGCCCATCACCAGCACCATGCCGGTGGTGGCACAGGTCTCGCAGGCGACGCGCGCCATGGGGTCCTGAGCAAGGATGGCGTCCAGCACCGCGTCGGATACCTGATCGCAGAGCTTATCCGGATGCCCCTCGGTGACGGATTCGGAGGTAAACAGCTTACGCATGGGGGAGTCTCCTTTCAAGGGTCTTTGGTGAATGCCTGTCATGCAAAAACGCCCGGTCTGCACACGAGCCGGACGGAATTCAATCGTTGCGATTGCTCCTTATCTGTCAGCGCCCGCCGCTCCTGCGGCATCGTGTGCGGCGCTGTGGGAATTGGCACCATGCTCCTTGCGAAGCCGGTTGCCGTGGCGTCATCGGGCCCGTCCCTCAGCCACTCATGATAAGGGATATTCATTTGCGGCTCCTATCCTATCACAACTGACAGGGTTCGTCAAGGGGAAGCTGGACTTTTCATCAAATATATGTTATGTTTCTTCCGGGAGGCGGTACGCATGACCGTTATACTGATTACCGGCGTGCCGGCGGCGGGCAAATCGACCCTTGCGGAGGCGCTGTCCGCGCGGCTGAATCTGCCGGTGCTCTCCAAGGATGGCATCAAGGAGAGGCTCTTTGACACGATAGGCTTCACCTGCCGGGAGGAAAAGGCGAGGCTGGGCGTGGCTGCCACGCAGGTTCTCTATTATGCCGCGGAGCAGCTGCTTAAGGCAGGTCAGACCTTCCTGATGGAGAACAACTTCGAGAACGCCTCGCGGGAGGGGCTGATCCGGCTTCTTGAGACCTATCACGCGCGGCCGCTGACCATTCGGGTGACCGGCGACGACGCGGTGATCTATGAGCGCTTTGTCATACGGGACAAAAGCCCCATGCGCCATCGCGGTCATGTGGTCAACGACCGCTATCCGGAGGAAACGCCCGGGCGGGAAGCGCCTGTGCTCTCCTATGAAGCCTTTGTCAGCGGCATCAAGCAGCGGGGCATGGCGAGCTTTGACGCGGGCGGGCCATGTCTGACCGTCGATACCACGGACTGGTCAGCCGTCGATGTGGAGGCCATTGCCGCCTGGGTTGGGGAAAATCTGCAATGAGCCCTTGCAATTTCCATGCAAATAGGGTATACTAATCAGGCCGTATCCGCAATGACGATTGGGTCCTGTGCGATCCATCGGTGTGAACCCTGTCAGGTCCGGAAGGAAGCAGCAGTAAGCGCTGGATGGATGTGCTGCGGGGTTGCCCAGTCTGAGCGGTGCGGTATTTTTGTGTTATGATAGTGATGAGCCGCTTTGGCAGGTTGGCAGGCTTTCGCTGGCCGATACCAGCCAGTTTACAATGGAAGCCGGAGGGCTGCGGCTCTCCACAGCTCCCGGAGGAATTCCCTGTACAATTGCTGTTTCCCGGTTGTGCTTTTGCCATGAATCGGGTATAATGGTAGCCATACCACAGGAGAAACGAGTGGAGGCGAAAAGAATGGAACTGGATGTGATTCGCGCGGCGGACCCGGCGGTCTGCGAGGCCATCGAACAGGAGCTGCAGCGCCAGCGCACGCATATTGAGCTGATCGCGTCGGAGAATTTCGTATCCCCGGCGGTGATGGCGGCGATGGGGAGCTGCCTGACCAACAAGTATGCCGAGGGCTATCCGGGACACCGCTACTATGGCGGCTGCGAGTGCGTCGACGTGGTGGAGAATCTGGCGCGCGACCGGGCGAAGGAGCTGTTCGGCGCCGAGCATGCCAACGTCCAGCCTCATTCCGGTGCGCAGGCGAACATGGCCGTCTACTTTGCCATGCTCACCCCCGGCGATACCGTCATGGGCATGAACCTGTCCCACGGCGGACACTTGACGCACGGAAGCCCTGTCAACATGTCCGGCAAGTACTTCAACTTTGTGCCCTACGGCGTGAGCAAGGAGACCGAGCAGCTTGATTATGACGAGGTGCTGCGCATCGCGAAGGAGTGCAGGCCGAAGATGATCGTGGCGGGCGCGTCGGCGTATCCGCGCGTCATTGATTTTGAGAAGCTGCGGGCGATTGCCGATGAGGTCGGCGCGCTGCTGATGGTCGATATGGCGCACATCGCGGGCCTCATCGCGGCAGGGGAGCACCCCAATCCCGTGCCTTACGCTGATTTCGTGACCACCACCACCCACAAGACCCTGCGCGGTCCCCGCGGCGGCATGATCCTGTGCAAGGAGCAGTACGCCAAGGCTATCGACAAGGCGATCTTCCCCGGCACGCAGGGCGGCCCGCTGGAGCATATCATCGCGGCCAAGGCAGTGTGCTTTGGCGAGGCGCTGAAGCCTGAGTTCAAGGCCTATCAGCATCAGATCATCCTCAATGCCAAGGCGCTCGAGAACGCCTTCCGCAAAGAGGGCATCCGCATGGTCTCCGACGGCACCGACAACCACCTCCTGCTGCTGGACTTCACTGGCACCGAGATGACCGGCAAGCACCTTGAGGCGCTGCTGGAGGACGCGAACATCACCGTCAACAAGAACACCGTGCCCAATGAGACGCGCTCGCCCTTCGTCACCAGCGGCATCCGTGTAGGCACTCCGGCCATCACCAGCCGCGGCCTGAAGGAAGCCGAGATGAGCAGCATCGCGGGCTGGATTGCGAAGATCGTCCGAGAAGGCGAGGTCGCTGTGCCCGAGGTCAAAGCGCAGGTCGAGGCGCTGATGTCCTCCTATCCGCTGTATCAGTAACAGTCACAACGCTCTCTGCGCAGAGAGCGTTTTTTTGTCGAAAAAGTCAGGCTTTCGGTATTGGTCTTTCTGAAATGCCGATGCGCGTTGGAAAATAAGAAGCTATCTGCCTACTACGCCCAAAAAAGCAAAAAAACTTTTGTCTAAAATTTCGTCATGTTAGTGTGGTACTTTTTCTGATTTTGTGATACAATGCTAAAAGGAAGGTACTGCCGCGGGTTGGACGGCAGGCCAGTCAGCCATACACCGTATCCGGCCCGGGAAATCGGGAGGTTCGGCGGGGCGCAAGGGCGCGCGCCTGTTGGATTGAACGGAGCGGCTGTGTGTGGAATTGCGGCAGCGGATCAGTGATGTTCGCCGCCTGAATATGCGTATTCCAGTTTAAATAGTATAGAGTAAGGAGGTATCTTGTGAATCAGCGACTCCAAAACGAGCCGGCGAGCAGACTTCGCATTGTTTCTTTGGGCGGCGTGGATGAGATCGGCAAGAACATGACCGTCTTTGAATATGAAGACGACATTGTTGTCGTGGACTGCGGCAGCATCTTCCCCAAGGAGGATATGTTGGGAATAGATCTGGTCATCCCGGATGTGAGCTATCTGGCGGCCAAGAAGAAGAACGTCCGCGGCTACCTGTTCACCCATGGCCATGAGGATCATATCGGCGCAACGCCGTACATCCTGCGTCAGGTGCCTGCGCCGCTGTTCGGCACCAAGCTGACCCTCGCGCTGGTGGATCTGAAGCTCAAGGAGCACCGCCTTCAGGGCATTCCCATGCAGGTGGTTCAGCCCCGCGACGAGGTGCGGCTGGGCAAGTTTACTGCCAAGTTCATCCATGTGAGCCATTCCATCGCCGGAGCATGCGCCATCGCGCTGACCTGTCCGGCGGGCACCGTGCTGGTCAGCGGCGACTTCAAGATTGACTATACGCCCATCGACGGACAGGTAACCGACCTGCAGACCCTTGCGTCACTGGGCGAGAAGGGCGTGCTGGCGATGCTGTGCGAGTCGACCAACGTCGAGCGCCCCGGCCACACCATCTCCGAGCGGAAGATCGGCACGACCTTCGACAACATGTTCCGGGACGCCAAGGGGCGCGTCATCGTCGCCATGTTCGCCAGCAACATCCACCGCATGCAGATGGTGGTCGACAGCGCTATCCGCTATGGCAGGCGCGTGTGCTTCATAGGCCGCAGCATGGTCAACGTCAGCCGCGTCGCGATGCAGATTGGCGAGCTGCACGTTCCCGAGGAGTGCATGGTGGATGTGGACAGCCTCGACCAGTATCCGGACGAGGAGCTGCTGGTGATGACCACCGGCAGTCAGGGCGAACCCATGGCGGGCCTGACGCGCATGGCCTATGCCGAGCATCGCAAGCTGCAGATCCGGCCCAGCGATATGGTCATCATCTCGGCAACGCCGATTCCCGGCAACGAGAAGTACATCTCCCGGGTTATCAACCAGCTTTACCGCTGCGGCGCGCAGGTGGTCTATGAGGCCATGGCGGAGGTGCACGTTTCCGGTCACGCGCGGCAGGAGGAGCTCAAGCTCATGCACGCGCTGGTGAAGCCCAAGTACTTCATTCCCGTGCACGGCGAATACCGCATGCTCTGGCAGCACGCGGAGCTGGCCGAGTCGATGGGCATGAACAGCAAGGACATCATCATCCCGGAGATCGGACAGGTCATCGAGATGAACGCGGAAGGCTGCTACCTGACCGATCAGGTGCCCACCGGCGGCATTCTGGTGGACGGTCTGGGCATTGGCGACGTGGGCAACGTGGTGCTGCGAGACCGCAAGCATCTCAGTCAGGACGGCCTCATCATCGTGGTCATGGCGATCAACCGCGACGAGTGCAAGCTGGTCTCGGGGCCGGACATCATCAGCCGCGGCTTCATCTACGTCCGGGAGAACGAGGATATCATCGAGAACGTCCGCGATGTGGTGCGGCAGATTCTCGCCGATTCTAATCTTGCCGGCGAGGAGTGGCCCAACCTCAAGAACCGCATCAAGGACGATCTGCATCGCTATATCTACGAGAAGATCAAGCGTAATCCGATGATTCTGCCGATCATTCTCGATATTTAGCAGAAGTCGGCATAATGGCGGAGCCATTTTTCCAAGCGTAGCTGAGGAGTGTTTTCCTCCGCAAAGCGGTGCTTTGTCTCCGGGAAAATGCCCGCCCGACCGGGAAACCCGGCTGATACGATTTCACTCTTGCGGACAGCGAGAATGCTGCCTGCAGACGGGGTATTTACGGGAGGCTGCATGGAGCATATGCGGCCTCCCTTGCGCCTGTTCGGGGCTTTTTGCCTTGGCAGGGATGATTTGGACTGCTTTAATCGTTATAACCAATGAAAGGCAGGGGACACTGATGGAGTATTCGACCGCCCATCGGCTGGCGCAGGAAATCCGCCAGAGCGAGGAATATCAGACTTATCACCGCCTGAAGGACGAGGTAATGTCCGACGAGACCACCGCGGCGCTGATCAAGGAATACCGCAAGCTGCAGGTGTCGCTGCAGATGGCGGCTGTCTCCGGCAAGACGCCCGACACGGACGATATGCAGCGCTTTCAGGGCATCTCGGCGCTGCTGTTCGGCAAGCCGGAGGTCTCCCAGTACATGCTCGCCGAGATGCGGCTGCAGCAGACGCTGGCGGATATCTTCAAGATCGTGACCGAGGCGTCAGGCCTCGATATGAACATTCCCGGACTGGGCTGAGGTCTGCCCGGTCAACCAAGGAGGCGACGGCTCTTTGAGCAAGAAGCGCAACTATACCTACCGCTCCATGCGGGACGAGCGTGAATACGGCCCCTACTGGTACTCCGCGCTGTGGCGGATCATCCGGCCCATCCTTGTGTTTGCGGGCGCGATGATTGTGGTCATCGGCGTGCTTTACAGTGTCTGGAACAAGGTCTATGATGAATTCCTTGCTCCGGCGGACGCGGCCAGCCAGCAGGAGATCGCCTTCGCGGTGGAGAGCGGCCAGAGCCTGACCCGCGTGGCGAACAATCTGGAGGAGGCCGGGCTGATCCGCAATCACACGGTCTTCAAGTATTACTGCGACTTTGCGGGCATGGGCCAGAAGATTCAGGTGGGTTCCTATCTGCTCAAGCCCTCCATGACCATGAGCGAGATTGCTGACCAGCTCACCCGCGGCGACGGCAACCCCATCGTGCGCAACATCACCATGATTCCCGGCTGGACCATCGAGGATTTCGCGAATGATCTGGTGAGCAAGGGCGTGCTGACCGATAGCACCGAGTTCCTTGAGCTCTGCCGCACGGGCGAAGCTTTCTCCGACTACTACTACATCGCGGACGTGCTGGCGACGAAGAATGTCTCCCAGCGCCGTTATGTCCTTGAGGGCTATCTGTCCGCAAACACCTACGAGGTCTATGTGACCGCCACGGCGGAGGACATCATCCGCCGCCTGCTGAGTCAGACGGAGCGCGCCTTCCCTGCAGATTATCAGGAGCGGGCTGAGGAGCTGGGCTACACCATGGATCAGATGCTGACCCTCGCCAGCCTCATCGAAAAGGAAGCCAAGAACTCGGACTTTACGAAGGTCTCCGCCGTCTTCCACAACCGGCTTGACGCGTCCATGCCCCTGCAGAGCGACGTGACGATTCACTATCTGACGGGCGTGCGCAAGATGAACCTGACCAACAGCGATCTGAGTGTGGACAGCCCCTATAACACCTACAAGGTCTCCGGGCTGCCGCTGGGCCCGATCTGCAGCCCCTCGCAGGCCGCGATCAACGCCGCGCTGTATCCGGATGAGACTTATCGCGCCGAGCGGTATCTGTACTTCTGCGCCAAGGACCCGGAGAGCGGCGAGCTGCATTTCTCCCGGACGCTGCAGGAGCATGAGCAGGCCGTGAACATCTACGCGCCGCTGTGGTCGGCCTATGACCAGTCCAGAGGCATTCAGTAATGACAAGCGCACGGAAGATGCCGGAGCTGCTGGCTCCGGCGGGAAACATGGCGTCCCTCAGGGCAGCGCTGCACTTCGGCGCAGACGCGGTCTACGGCGGCATGCGGGAGTATGGCCTGCGGGCTTTCGCGGGCAATTTCGGCGCGGAGGAGCTGCGGGAAGCGGTGCCCCTCTGCCATGCTGCCGGAAAGAAGTTCTATGTGACGCTGAACGTCTTCCCCTTTGAGGATCAAATGGATGGCTTCGTCGCGGCGGCCCGGCTGGCGAAGGACTGCGGCGTGGACGCAGCCATCGTGAGCGATCTGGGAGCCATCGTGACGCTTCGGGAGCAGGTGCCGGAGCTGCCGCTGCATGTGAGCACGCAGGCCAGCACCGTCAATGCCGCGGCGGTCAGACACTATCAGGCGCTGGGCTGCAGCCGGGTGATTCTGGCCCGGGAGGTCAGCCTTGAGCGGATGCGGCTGATGGCGGAAAATGCTCCCGGGATGGAGCTGGAAACCTTCGTGCACGGCGCGGCCTGCATGGCTTACTCGGGTCGCTGTCTGCTCTCGGCGGCGATGACCGGGCGCAGCGGCAATCAGGGAGCCTGTGCGCAGCCCTGCCGCTGGCAGTATGCCGTGATGGAGCAGAAGCGGCCCGGCGAGTACCTGCCCGTCAGCGAGGATGAGCACGGCACCTACATCTTCTCCGCGAAGGATTTGAATCTCATGCCCCTGCTGCCGGAGCTGGTTGCGGCGGGCGTTGCGAGCCTGAAAATCGAGGGCCGCATGAAAACTGAATACTATGTCGCGACGGTGGTCGGAGCCTATCGGCGGGCGCTCGATCTGCTGGCGGAAGGGGAGAATGCCTTCTGGGAGGCGCTGCCTGCGCTGATGGACGAGCTTGCCTGCGCCAGCCACCGGGACAGCGACACAGGGTTTGCGCTTGGAGCGCCCAGCCAGCCCGGCGGAGCGGAGGGGTTCCATCAATCCAGAGAGTATGTCGCGCAGGCAGTGGAAGATTCGATGCCCGGTCAGCCCGCGCGCTTTGTATTGAAGAACCGCTTCCATGCAGGGGATTCTCTGGAGCTGATGACGCCCGGCGGAATCATCCCGGTGACGGCGGTGCCCTTCCTGCGGGAGAAAACGGGTGAAACCCTTGATACGCTGGGCGTAGCGGGGGAGCTCATCCGCATGCCGCTGAACTGTCGGGTTCGCACGGGCGATCTGCTGCGCGGCCCGGTGCGGAATCACCGAACGTAAGAGCACTGTAAGATCATATAAACATTGCCATGCTGGCAGTGTTTTTCTTGCGCTCATCTCGAATGTGTGGTACAATCAAAACGACTATAGACAAGTCTTAATGAGGAGGCGCATTTATGGCAGGCCGCGTTTCGGAGGCTGTCATTCGCCGTTTGCCGGGATATTATCGTCATCTCTGCGAGCTGGAGACGGCGGGAGTGACGCAGATTTCCTCGCAGGAGCTGGGCAAGCGGATGCAGCTCACGCCCTCGCAGATCAGGCAGGATATCAATTGCTTCGGCGGCTTTGGCCGTCAGGGATACGGCTATCGCGTCCCGGAGCTCAAGGCGCATATCGGCGATATTCTGGGGCTGAACAAGGCCCATCGCGTCATCATTATCGGCGCTGGCAACATCGGCAGCGCGGTGGCGCAGTATCCGGACTTTGCCCGGGGCGGCTTCAAGACGGTCGCGCTGTTCGACGTGTCGGCGGAGAAGATCGGCGTGCAGGTCGGGAACATTCCCGTGCGCGGCATGGACGAGCTGGAGGATTTTCTGCGGACGACGGACGTCGACATTGCGGTGCTGGCGACGCCCGCATCCTGCGCTCAGGAGACGCTCAACCGCCTCTGTGACAGCGGCATCCGCGCGGTATGGAATTTCGCGCCGGTCGATCTGCGGCACCCGGAGGGCGTGGCGGTGGTGAACGTGCACCTCAGCGACAGCCTGCAGATCCTGTCCTATAAGATGCTCCATCATGATAACGGCGAACCGGAGGAGAACGCATGAGTCAGGGACCCGTGCAAGGGAGTGGGCGCAACCGCCGGACGGAGCGGAATCGCTCTTTATACGAAAGCAGCGGCAGTGCCAGCCGTGCGGGTTCGCGGACGGTGAAGGGCGAGAAGCAGCCCATCGGCCTCTCGGAGGAGCTGCGTGAGCGGCAGGAGCGGTATCGCCAGCAGACGGCCCGAACGGTTGTCTATGATGACCTCGATAGCAGCGGGTATGTCCCTCCCGTCCGACAGCAGCGGAAGCGGGGCTATTCCGGAAGGCGGCGCGACCGTCATACCGGGCTGTGGCTGGCGGTCTGCGTAGTCTGCTGGCTGTGCATCGGGAGTCTCGCGCTGTTCATCGCGCCGCAGATACTGGGCGTGCATTACGCGTCCATGCCCAACTATGCCTTTGTGGGCGGAAGCATCATCCGCTTTGACCGCAGCGATTATGAGCGCTATCTGGAGCTTCGCCGAGCGATGAGCAGCGACGTGATCTACTCCGGTGTATGGATCGACGGCGTCAACGTCGGCGGCATGACCCGGGAGCAGGCCATGCAGACTGTTGGGCAGACGGAAGCCACGGGCGGCGGCGATTTCTCCATCGACATTCAGATCGGGAACGCCAGATGGACGATTGATTCCACGATGGTGCCCATGACGCGCAACATGTCGGCGGTGGTTGATCAGGCCTACGCGCTGGGGCGCGGCAACACCACGAACATCCGCGGCACGCGGGTCACGCCCTTTCAGGAGCGCCTGAACACCGTCATGGGCCTGCAGACCAATCAGGCGGCTTTTTCCACCGAGATGACTTATGACCGGCCCACGGTGCGTGGCCTCGTGGACGCGATCGTTTCCTTTGTCAATCACGATCCCGTGAACGCCTCTGTGGAGTCCTTCAATTTCGGCACCAAGAGCTTCACCTTCACCAGCGACGAGGCGGGCGCATACGTCGATGCGGACAGCCTGTACGCGCAGATCATTCAGTGCTTGGATGGCGGCATGCGGTATGCGACGGTTAACGTGGAGCCGCAGGTGCTGCTTGCTCAGGTCACCAAGGCCGAGCTGATGAACTCCTTCCGGATGATCTCCAGCTACACCACCAGTACCACCTCCAACAGCAACCGCAACACCAATATCGACCTGTCTGCGCAGGCCATCAATGGCGTGACGGTGAACCCGGGGGAGACATTCTCCTTTAACCGCACCACGGGGCAGCGCACGCCTGAGAAGGGCTACAAGGAAGCGGCGGCCATCTCCGGCGGTCAGAGTGTGCCTGAGGTCGGCGGCGGCGTGTGTCAGACCAGCTCGACCCTGTTCAACGCTGTGGCCCGCGCGAACCTTGAGATCGTCGATCGCAGCCCCCATGCCTGGCCCTCGGACTATGTGGAGAAGGGCATGGACGCCACGGTCAACTGGCCCGATCTTGATTTCAAGTTCAAGAATAACACTGACTGGCCAATTTTCATCGTCGCCAACTATTCCAACCGCAAGATCACCGTAGAGCTCTATGGGATGAGTCTGGGCGACGGCGTGAGCATTGATTTGGAGAGCGTGACCACCTACACCCGCGAGCCTCCCAAGGAGATCAATTACGTCAAGAACAGCAGTCTGCCCGCGGGAACTCAGAAGACGACGATCAAGGCCCGCACAGGCTATACCGTCGAGACGTGGCAGATATGGTATCAGAACGGGCAGGAGGTCGACCGGAAGCTACTGTGCACCTCCAATTACCGCATGTATCAGGAGACCGTCGAGTACAATTGAGGCAACAGAAAAAGGAGGGTGCGCTGCATCCTCCTTTTGTGTTACCGGCAAAGCTGACCGTGGAAGAACTGCTCCTGAAACTGAATCTGCCGCAGGATTTCATCATCAGGGATATCGGTGCCATCGGGCGTGACGATCCATTTGTCCTCAATATCGTCGAAGCGGTGATAGACGGCGATGACCCGCCCCGTGAACGCATCGACCGGCTCGTCAACGCCAAGCAAGTAGATATCCTGCATGTCGCCGTCCATAGCCGGAATGCCGTCGGCATAGCCGTAATTGACAGGATACAGGAAGCCTTCCCTTGGATGACGGGAGCCCATGGGACGGTCGATGTGCCCCGAAACGGCGCGCCCGATGAGTGGCGAAACATCCGGCAGGCGGCCTGTATGGCGGAAGAAGACGGTCTCCATCTGGGCTGGATTCCATGGCGCGGGGCGCTCGTCCGCCTTGCGGAAGCCGTACTTCTCGTAGAGCCCCACATGATCGCTCACCAGAAAGACCCGGGAAAAGCCCAATGACGCGGCATAGGCGCTGGCTGCGTCGATCATCTGCTCGCTGAGCCGCTGTCCGCGATATGGCTCGCCCACAAAGACCATGCCGATATATGGCGTGTAGGGCACATCAGGCAGGCAGTCACGCTCAGTCAGCTCACAGAAGCCCGCGAGCTCACCGCTGTCTGTCCACGCAGCAAAAACGCGCTCCCAACCATGAAAAGACCCGGAGCGCATGCCTTGGGCGAGCAGGGAACCAGCAGACCATGAGCAGGCGTCGGCATAGGCGGCGACAGCTTCCCAGCGCGGGTCTGCGGAGGTTAAGCCTTCAATGATCATACAATACCGTCCCGGATATCCTGCTTCAGCTTGAGCGCAGCTGCTTCATAGGCGCCCTTGAGGATCGCCAGCAGACGTTCCTCCGAGATGCAGCAGGCTTTGGTAGCAATGCTGACAGCCAGACCATGGGTGAAAATCCACAGCCATCCATGCAGCACCTTCGCCTGCTGGACGGTGAAATCACCATGCTGCTGAATCATCGACACGAGCTCCTCCGATACCGGAAGCATCTGCTCAATGTCAACGGTGGTGTCGTGCATAAAGAGTAGCTTGAACAGCTCGGATTCATCGCGCGCAAAATGCACATAGGAAAGTCCGACGGTCAGATAAGGCGTGTCGCTGCTGCGAAGAGCCTGCAGCATATACTCCTTCATCATTTCCTGCGCCAGCTCAATCACGCCGGCACGCAGCTCGTCCATCCCGGAGAAAAGCCGGAAAATAGGCTGCGTTGAGCTGCCCAGCTCCTGTGCGACAGCCCGGGCGTTCAACGCGGAGAGCCCGTCGCGCCGAACCAGTTCAAAGGCGGCGGAGAGTACCGCGTCACGGGTATAACGAATGACAGGCGGCATGTTTGTTCCTCCTCCATAACAAATCATGAACATTGTATACGATGCGTAAGCCGTGTGTCAAGGAAATCAGAGAAATAACACATAATGTTTTTTCAATATTCACATTTCTTCGGCTTATCTCAACAGCAGTTGACAACCTGCTTGCGCAGCCTCGTTCAGCGGACGCGCCTGCCGAAGGTGTAGGGGTTCACCCTTGTCTGCGGCGTGAGGATGGTACCGGAAAGGCTGCGGTTCTTGGTGACGTTGAGCACCAGCGCAACGCCGCCCATGTTGGTGACCATGTTGGAGCCGCCATAGGAGAGGAAGGGCAGGGGAATGCCTGTGATGGGCATCAGGCCCAGCGCCATGCCGATATTCTCAAAGACGTGGAAGAGCAGCATGCCGATAACCCCGGAAATGATGAGCATACCGTATTTGTCGCGGGTAAAGGCGGCAAGGTAGACCATGCGCAGGATGATGAGCAGGTACCACAGGAGGAGCGCCGCGCAGCCCACGAAGCCGAAGGCCTCGCCGATGGTAGCGTAGATGAAGTCCGTCCAGTCGGCGGGCACATAGTTGAGTTGGGACATGGAGCCGTCCACAAACATGCCGATGCCCCACAGGCCGCCGGAACCGATGGCCATCTGGGACTGCAGCATCTGGTAAGCGTCGTCTTGCGGGGACAGCTCGGGGTTGATGAAGGCCAGAATGCGGTTGATACGATAATCGTCAATGCCAAAGGCGACCATGAAGCCATAGAGGGCCAGAACCATCAGCACAGCGACGGCCGCCAGTGTCAGCAGCAGACGCATATCCACGCCGGAGAAATACATCATGACCGCCGCGAGGAAAATGATCACCAGCAGCGATCCCGTCTCGCCGGAGAGCAGGATGATGGCGCCCGGGCCCAGAATCAGCGCCATGACATGGAGGAAGTCGCGGATGGTTCCCATGGGGCGGTCGGAGCGGGCCAGCGTTTTTGCCAGCATCAGGATCATGGCCAGCTTGGCAAACTCCGTCGGCTGGATGGTGAAGCCCCAGATGATATCCAGCCATTGCTTCACGCCCTCGGCGCGGTTGAAGATAGCGACCAGAAAGACCAGCGCGGTGCTGCCGTAGTAAATCAGCTCCGTGGAGCGGCGCATCAGGTCGAATGGGAAGTTCATGATGACCAGCAGCACCACAGGGGCCAGCAGCAGGAAGAAGCACTGGCGCAGGGTGAAGTTGGACTCGACGATGTGGCCCAGCAGGGTCTCCGCGGTGGAGGTGGGCGTGTAAGTCGCAACGCACACCGCCAGCACGCCGAACAGGGAAATGACCGCGACCATGATGATGAGCGGCCAGTCAATATGGGCGCTGGAGCGTCTGTTTTCAGCGATCAAGGCGTCTGACCTCCTTGGGGCCCGCGTGCAGGAAGCGGCGATACCATGGCAGGCGCGCCGAACCATAGGCGGGCAGGGGCGTATCCGCCCCGTTCATGCGCCCGGCAATGCGCAGGAGAGCGCTGCGGGCTTCGCAGTCAATGTCAAGGACGGAAATATGCTGAAGCGTTGCGCGATACACGCAGGGGTCGTCCGGCACCTCGCCCAGCAGCGGCACGTCAAGGGTGTCCGCGACCGTGCGGGCGCTGTACATCTCGCCAGAGAGAACCAGATCGGGAATCAGCCGGTTGACGATCACCTGCGGTCGGGGCAGGCCCTTCTTCTCCATGATGGGAATGACCCGCTCCACGTTGCGGATGCACACGTCGTCCGGCGTGCAGATGACGACCGTCTCGTCGATCTCCTTGTTCATCAGGCCGCGCAGGCTGCGCTCGATGCCGGCGGGGCAGTCGATCAGCGCGACGTCAAAGCTGTCCTTCAGCTCGGACAGCACCCGGCGGAAGGCTTTCGGATCCAGCTCCTTGGCCCGCGCGAACTGACTGGCCGGGAGCAGCGACAGGTTCGGTTCGCCCTCGGGGCTGATGAGCGCCTGCGAAAGAGCGCAGACCCTTTCAGCCACGTCAAGCAGGTCGAACACAATGCGGCTTTCCACGCCCAGCAGCGCGTCCTGATCCCGCAGGCCGATATCCGTGTCCACAATGCAGACCTTGCGTCCCTGCCGTGCCAGCGCCCGGGCCAGATTCGCGGTGATGGTGCTCTTGCCAACGCCGCCCTTGCCGGACGCAATCATCCAGATCTTAG
>JAFLST010000002.1:33991-136920 GCA_022510815.1 Christensenellaceae bacterium
GTGATGGTGCTCTTGCCAACGCCGCCCTTGCCGGACGCAATCATCCAGATCTTAGACATGTCATATCTCCTCATGAAGCAACGAAAGTGCAATGATGGGCAGGATAGTCTCCGGGAGGTGTCGGAGGAACCGCAGTCCCTCTGCCTGTTGATCGAAAACCGGCGACATGCTCGGCGGTTTTGTTTTCCCGCAGGAGAAAATCCTTACAGGCATGGGAAGTCTGGAATCGGACTGATTATGCCTGTAAAACTCGACGAAATGGCATTGTCATTCCGTCGAAACCGCAGTTACGGTGCGAGGCTGTTGCCGCTGGGCAGGTTGTAATCCGTGGTGCGCAGGCTCTTCTGGTCAAGATACCATGTGATGAAGTCGCGGGCCGCGGTGCCGGCATAGCCGCCGGAATAGCCATGGGGGATGAAGACCGCGATGGCAATCTCGGGATTCTCGCGGGGCGCAAAGCAGACGAACCACGCGTTGTTTTCAAGGTCGATGCTCGTGACCTGCGCCGTACCTGTTTTGGCGGCGATTTCATCGCTGTATTTCCAATTGCGGAAGTACTTCGCGGCTGTACCGGAGTCATCTGTAACGCCCGCCATGCCTTCACGGATGAGGGTCAGATACTGGTCGGCGTTTTCAAGCTGGTTCACGAGCTGCGGCTCGCGCTGGGAGAGAATCTCGCCGTCGGGACTGATGATGCTGTCCACGATGGAGACGTTGTAAATGTAGCCGTTGTTGGCCACTGCCGCGACGTAGCGGGCAGCGGCGATGGGGGTAATGGTGGTGACGGACTGTCCGATGGCTGTCAGAATCGTCTGCGATCCGCCCCACTTGATGTCGTTCATGTAGTTGTAGGTGTCGCCGATGACCGCCTGACTGTAAACCATCTCGCGGCTCATATTCAGCTCTTCCATCAGGATGGTGCGCATGTTGGGAATCCAGTCGCTCTGGTTGAAGTTGACAGCCATGTCCATCAGGCGCTTGGCGCAGGCGGAGAGGCGGTCGTCGTCATAGTCGATGTTGCGGGACGCGCCGCAGTTGCGCAGGTGGGTCTTGATGGAGTTGAAAACGATGATGGGCAGAGAGGTGTCCTGACTGGCCTCGCTCATGTCCTTCGTCGTGTCGTAAAGGGTGTTCTGGCTGCCGACCACGCTGCGCACCTCGCCGGGCAGGTCGATGCCGGTGCGGCTGGTCAGACCAAAGAGGGAAGCGTAATGATACAGCCGTTCCTCGCCCAAGCGGCGCCCCATGTCGTAGAAGAAGTAGTTGCAGGAGTGGGCGATGGCGTCCACGATGGTCTGGTTGGCGTGCTGGCCGATGTAGTTCAGACCGATCCAGCATTTGGGAGCGGTGGATTTATCGTTGTTGTAGTAGGTGTAGTAGCCCATGTCGGAAAAGCGCTCCGTGGGCTGCAGCTTTTTCTCATTGAGCGCGCCGTAGCCTGTGACCATCTTGAAAATGGAGCCGGGCGTGGCGCGGGAACCGATGGCGTAGTTGAGCATCAGATTGCGGGTATCCGCCAGTATGGCCCGGGCCTCGTCACCGGCGGCAATCAGCGCGTTCAGGTCGTAGGTCGGGTAGTTGGCCAGAGCGAGGACCCGATCCTGCATGTCCAGCACGACCATGACGCCGTGCTCGGCCAGTTCGAGCGGATAGCGCTCCCAGTTGCGGCGGGCGATATCGTTGCGGTTGTCCTCCAGCCACTGGGGGTTGACCATCTTCTTTTCCTGCTCGTCGCGGATGGTGGAAACCGCCTCCGCCACGGCACGTTCAGCCTGAAGCTGGGCAGCCGCGTCGATGGTCAGCTTGACATTGTTGCCGTCCTGCGGCGCGGTGTAGGAGAGCTCGCGGACGATCGTCGACCAGTTATTGCGCTCGACGATGCGGTAGCCCTGGCGGAGGGAGCTGTTCTGGGTCAGCCAGTCCTCCATCGAGGACTCGATGCCGTCGCGGCCGATGGTGTCGTTGTAGGAGTAGCCCTTGGCCTGAAGCTGCGTCCACATGCTCTGGCTGGGAATCTTGCCGATGTAGCCGATGAGCTGCGAGGCCAGCGTCTGGCGGGGATAGACGCGCTGGGTGCCCACGGCGATTTCCATGCCGGGCAGCGTCATGGACTGGGTCTCGATCTCGATGACCGTTTCATACTTGACGTTCTGGGCGATGACGATGGGCTGGGAGTTGAAGACGTTCATCTGCATCTCGGAGTAGACCGCCATCACCTTGAGCATGGTCTCCTCGTCGAGAATGATATCTTCGATGTAGCTGTTGCCGTTTTCCGCTGCCTGCAGACGGCGCTGCTCCTTCTCTTCCTCGCTGTTGACGATGCGGTAGCGGGACTTGAGCTGGATGAGGCAGGATTCGGCGTCGGGATAGCGGGTCAGGCTGGAGACGTAGTTGTTGGAGCGCCACTGATTCTCACGGGTCTGGAGCACCGAGTCCGACACGCCGGAGCCGAAGTTGAACTCCCAGTCGCCGGTCTCCTCATTGCGCTGAATGACATAGCTGAAGGCCAGCGAGCCGCCGTTGCGCTCGATGATCTCGAGGGTTGTGATGATGGAGCGGGTGAACTGCTGATACTCCGAAGCGGAGGACTGGCTGGCGTCCTTGTAGAAGGTGACGTTATAAATCAGCTCGTCCTCGGCGAGAATGACGGAGTTCGCGTCGATGATGTTGCCGCGCTTGCCGCGCAGAACGATGGTCTTGGTGCGGGTGCTCTCGGCCCGGTCGGCGTAGTATTCGCTCTGGTTGAGCTGAAGACGGATCAGGCCGCTGAGCAGATAGCTGAACATCGCCAGCAGAATGACAATAAAGGCAATCATCCGCCAGCGAAGCTCATGCTGCGGGCTTTTCCGGGATGAACGATCCACCCAATCGCCTCCTTTCAAAAAGGCAGGATCGGCGTCAGCGCGGATTAGCGCTGCTGATAACCAAAACGCATGGCCGCAGGATTTTCTTCCTTGAGCCTGCGGAAGCCCAGAAAGCGCCGTATGGGCCATGCCAGCGCCATGCACAGGGCCGAGGAATACATGATGTTGACCGCCGCTCGTCCCAGCACGTCCGGCGTGGGCGGGTTGCCGCCCAGATACATGTACGCGATGTTGACAATCTCATAGATGAGCACGTTCAGCATGCAGCACAGCGGCGTGCGCAAATAGGGGTTCCAGTTGCGGCCGGGGCGGCCCAGACTGCGCTCATACTCGAGCTGCGTCTCGCTGCGGTCGGCGAAGAAGGCGCTGCAGAACAGGGCCGCGATGGGGTAGAGCGCGAGGTTGAACAGGTTGATGGTGGGCATCATGGTCTCAAGGATGATGCCGTAGAACGCGCCCGCCCACAGCGCCCGCAGCCTGCCGTAGCCAACCGTAATAATAGCGATGACGGCAAAGATCAGGCTCGGGGTCACATCAGCGATGGGAAAGGACGGCAGCACGCAGACCTGAAACAGATAGCCCAGCAGCAGCACGATCAGCAGCCGGAGCTGCCGCAGGAAAGCATGCCAGAGAGAAGACAGCAGGCGCACGCGTCAGTCCTCCTCGTAGGTCATGCCTTCGGGCATCAGCGTGATGTACGGAGTCGGCGAAGGCGTGGGCGAGGCCGTCGGCGTACCGGTGGGGCCTGCCTGATATTCGTAGACCGGGCCGGCGATGGTCGGCACCTCCGTGGCCATGGGCGTGGGCGACGGCGTCGCGGTGGGTTCAGGCGTAGGCGACGGCGTGGGGCTCGCGGTGGGGGCCGCCGTCTCGCCGAAGCGCCGGGTCGAGCCGATGCGAAGCTCCGGATAGGGCCGGGCCGTCTCCAGCGGGACGAACTCCTGATACGCGGCGGTGGAGGTGCGGCCCTCAATGGCCTCCGCGGCGGGCTTGTAGCGCAGCACGATTACATACTCCAGATGCTGGAAGTCTGCCTCGGGCTCCACGACGATGTACTGCTTGTTCGCGTCCATGCCGCGGGTCGACTCGCGCACCGTGCCGATCGGGATGCCCTTGGGGAAGGACAGGCCGACGCCGGAGGTGACCACGATGTCGCCGGGGCGGGGCAGGTGATCATCGGGCAGGTAGTACATGCGGCACATGGCGGTGCCGTCCACGCCCAGCGTTCCGCGGATGGTGCCCTGATCGCGGCTGGACTGGATCAGCGCGGCAATGGAGGCCTCGCTGTCGATGATGGTGCGGACGGATGCGCTGTTTTCCTTGACTTCCTCGGTATAGCCCACCAGCGCGCCGGAGAAGGTCACGGCCATGAAGGGCTCGATATCGTCCCGGCTGCCGCGGTTGATGGTGAAGGTGGAGAAATAGTTGCCGTCATCCCGGCCGATGACCTGACAGGTGATGGGCCGGAGATTCTCGTTGTTGATGATCTCCGCGTGCATGTCCTCAAACTGGGTGAGCTGATACTGCAGCTCATCGGAGAGCATGGCGCGATAAACAAGGTCCTCGTTTTCCAGCCGGAGCTGCTCGTATTCCGCCTCGAGGTTGGCGTAATATTTCATGCGGTAGAGCGTGTTGGAGACCGTCTTTGTCAGCTGGTAGAAGGCGTTCTGGATCGGCGTGATCGCCGTGGCGACGGAGTCCTCCGGCAGCTGCAGCAGCGCGATATCAGGGTACATCTGCGCCAGCACCATCGCGCCCATGAACAGCAGGATCAGCACGGTGATCAGGCCCATCAGCACGTTGCGCAGCGTCTTGTTCATGGGCCGGACATTGCGCTCCTCAGCGGGCAGCTCCCGCTCCGGGACGCTGGGCCTGCGGCGGCGGGGCTTCTTCTCGTCGTCCTTCTTGATCTTCCGGCTTCTGCGGAGATCCTCCAGCGCGTCCTCCGGTGTGTCGGAATGGCTTTCCTCCAGCAGCACATCCGGGTCAGGGCTGTAAGGATTCTCGGGCCGGCCAATCATGTGCACGCCCGCGCGGTTGATGGTCTCGACAATGCCTTCCGGCTCTTCCGGAAGCTCCGCAGGCTCTTCCACGGGTTCCTCGCCGGGCAGACCGCGCGTGACGGTCTCCAGATCGTCAAAAAGGAATTCGTCGGCTGCCGGCAGCAGCTCGTCCTTATCGTCAAAGTCGCCCTTGCGGCGCTTGCCAAATCGTGCCATGCGTATCATTCACCTCTGTCAACCGGGCATGCTGGGCAACAGAAGCCAAACATCCCCGGGTGGTGTCGGAAGGCCCGCAGGCCCTCTGACTCTGATCGAATATCGTAAGGGTGTCCATCGGTCGACTGGCATCGTCAATGCCGCTGCGATTACGGCACCAGCGGAGTTGATCGAAAGGGACATGGGCGGCGATTTTCGCACGTTCTCGCAAGAGAACGTTTCCTCGTCCAAATGGCTCTTTCATTTGGACAGCTGCTCAGCTTGCGATCGGCATGCGTCCCTGCGCGATCAGGTCGTTCATGTTCTCGACGATGTAGCCAAGGCCGCGAACGGTGCATTCCTCGGCGTCCTTGGCGATCAGCACGGGGATGCCCAGCTCCTCGGCGATGAACTGATCCATGCCGAAAAGCTGCGCCACGCCGCCGGTCAGGTGCACGCCGCTGCGCATCACGTCAGCCGCCAGCTCGGGGGGCGTGCGCTCCAGCACCCACTTGATCGTCGCGATGACGGCACGGCAGGGCTCATTGATGGCCTCGCTGGCCTGCGCGGAGGAGAAGGAAATCTCCGATACCTGCGGCGAGCGGAGATCGCGTCCGCGGATCATGACCTGACGGCCTTCCTCGAGGGGAATGGCGGCGGCAAGGTCGAGCTTGAGGTCTTCGGCGGTGCGATCGCCGATGAGCATGTGGAATTCGCGCTTGATGTAGTTGATGATGGCCTCGTCCATCTTGACGCCGCCGACGGGGGCCGAACGGCTCACCACCAGTCCGCCCAGAGAGACGATGGCCGCGTCCGTGGTGCCGCCGCCGATGTCGACGACCATGCTGCCCACGGGATCATAGACCGGCAGGCCGGAACCGATCGCCGCGGCAAAGGGCTTCTCGATCAGGTAGACCTTCTTGGCACCGGCCATCTTGACGGCCTCGGCAACGGCCTTGCGGTTGACGGCGGGGAGACTGCTGGGTACGGAGATCACCACGCGGGGCTTGACCACATGGCTCACGCCGATGGCCTTGCGCATGAAGTAGCGGATCAGCAGCTCGGTCATATCAAAATCCTCGATGGAGCCGCCCTTCACCGGGTGAACGACCACCGTGGAATCCTTCGTGCGTCCCAGCAGGAACCGGGCCTCGTCGCCCACCGCGCGGACGCTCTTTTTGCCGCGTCCCTCCGCCACGACCAGCGTCGGCTCGCTGATGACGATGCCGCGCCCGCGGACGTAAAGCAGGGTATTCGAGGTGCCCAGATCAATGCCGATATCGGGTGCAAAGAAGTTCATTTCATCCCATCCTTCAAAAATCTATGTCAATCCCCGAGCGGACGGAGGCCGCAGTCTTCCAGCAGCCGTCTCGTCAGCGCAAGGGGGAGTCCAATCACATTGGTGTGGGAGCCGCGAAGCTCCTCGATCCACAGGCCCGCAATACCCTGCACGGCATACGCGCCCGCTTTATCCATCGGCTCGCCGGTGGCGATGTAGCGACGGATGGCTTCCTCCGACATGTCGGCAAAGCGCACGTCCGTTGCGTCCACGGCGCTGTGCAGGCTGCCGTCAGGGCCGATCACGCACACCCCCGTGTACACCTGATGCCAGCGACCGGAGAGCAGCCGCAGCATCCGTGCCGCGTCATCCTCATCGTGGGGCTTGCCGAGGGCGGCGTTGTCGACGGCGACCAGCGTGTCAGCGGCCAGAACGACGCATTCGGGGTGCGCAGCCGCGCCTGCCAGCGCTTTGCGGCGGCTGATTTCCGCGACGGCCTCGCGGGGCGGCAAAGCGCAGGCTTCGTCGACCTCCGGCGCGTCCACGGTGAAGGGAAGGCCTGTCATAGCCAGCAGCTCGCGCCGCCGCGGGGATGCGGAAGCCAGAATCAGCGCCGGACGGTCTTGCATCAGGGCATACCTCCACCAGACAAATATCCACTCTGTATTATAGCACATTCTCCCCGAATATGGAAATGATTCTTCGTAAAAATTCAGGGATTTGTCACAAAGATTCTTTTGGCACAAAAAGAGCGGAGAGCATCACATGCTCTCCGCCTCGACAGGGAAGATTACTGGAATCGGCTCAGATCGACCCGCTTGAGTGCCGCGAGCAGCACAAAGCCGATGATGACCGCGCCGACCTCGCCCACGGCGACCTCCAGCATGGTCAGCCACAGCGGCAGTCCCCAGACGAAGCTGAGCACCGCGCCGACGATCACGCCGTTGGAGAGCACCGGGCACAGCGCCGCGAGAATCGGCTTATTCCGCAGGGAATAGGTGCCGACAGCCGCGATGAGCGTCGCCAGCGAACCGAAGACGATGTCCCAGACGGTCACGCCGCCCAGCAGGTTCGCCAGCAGGCACCCGACGAACAAGCCCGGAATGGCCGCGGGCATCACCATCGGCAGCAGCGTCATGGCCTCGGAAATCCGGCACTGCAGATTGCCGTAGGAGATGGGCGCGAGCAGCAGCGTCAGGGCGGCGTACAGCGCGGCGATGACGGCGCTCGTGCAAAGGGAACGGGTGGTCAGCAGCTTCCTGAACATAGAAGCACTCCTTTCTGCTACGCGAAAACAGTCGCGCGCAAGCCATATCCTACCACAAAATGAGAAGCATGACAAGCGTCTCATCCGGGCAAGCTGTTGGTGCGCCGATCATGGCGACAACGGTCAAAGGAGGGTTCCGACATGTCTCATAAGAGCAACCAGTGCATCCATTGCTCCGTGGAGAGCTGCCAGCATCATTCGATGGACGACTTCTGCTCCCTGAGCGACATTCAGGTCGCACCGAAGAAGGATTGCTGCGACGGCAAGTCCGACGAGAGCCAGTGCAACAGCTACAAGTGTCGCTGGTAACCCCTGAAGGAACCTGACCCGGAGGAGGCCGAGCGTCGCGCCCGAACAGGCCTGATGCGCGGCCTCCTTTGCTGATGGAGGGCTTGTGATGAACGAGGGCATTTCCGCGTCGCTGAAGACGAGCTGCGGCGAGATGGACAGGCGGCTCAACCGCGACGTCAACCCGGACACGAAAATCCGCCGCTTCCGGGTCTATCAGCGCGACGCGGCCTTTTATTATGTGGACGGCACGGTGTCGGTGGATTTCCTGCAGCATTATCTGCTGGAGCCGCTGGAGGACCTGCGGGATCAGAAGCCCGAGGCGGAGCTCGCGACCGCCCTTCAAAACGTGGTTCGGCTGACGGATGTGCAGACCGCGAAGACTTATGAGGATGCGGTCAACCACCTGATGACCGGCCGGGCGGTGCTGCTGGTGGAGGGCATGGCCTGTGCGCTGGGCTTTGACGCTCGGGCCTTCGTGCGCCGGGGCATCGCGCCGCCCCAGACCGAGAGCGTCGTGCTGGGCCCGCATGAGGGCTTCAACGAGTCCATCCGCGACAACATCACGCTCCTGCGGCGTATTCTGCCCAGTCCGAACTTCATCGGCGAGATGCGCTCCATTGGCGATCAGATTCCCGTGAGCCTCTGCGTGCTGTATCTGAAGGACGCGGTGGACGAGGACATGCTTCGCCGCGTCAAGGCCCGGCTGGACAGCATCCGGACGGATCATGTGCTGTCCATCGGCGCGCTGGAGCAGATGCTGGAGGACAAGCCCTTCTCGCTGCTGCCCCAGTGCTGCCTGACAGAGAGGCCCGACCGAACCGCGTCGATGCTGCTGGAGGGACAGATAGCGCTACTGCTGGACGGTTCGCCGCTGGCGCTGGTGATGCCCGCGAGTATCCTTCACCTGCTGCATACCCCGGACGATACCTCACTGCGCTGGCAGTACGGCACGTTCCTGCGGCTTCTGCGGTTGTTCGGGCTGCTCTGCGCGCTGCTGCTTCCGGGGCTGTTTGTCGCCTTCGTGACCTTCCATCCGGAGGCGCTGCCGGTGACGCTTCTCACCGCCGTGCTGGAGAGTCAGGCCGAGGTGCCTCTGTCCATTCCGGCGGAGACCTTTCTCATGCTCATCATGTTCAATCTCATCAATGAGGCGGGCACTCGGGTGCCGGGCATCTCGGGCAGCACGCTGGGCACGGTCAGCGGCCTCATCCTCGGTCAGGCGGCGGTGGAGGCCCGGCTTATCCATCCGCTGCTGGTGATCGTGGTAGCGGTGTCAAGCCTCGGCAGCTATGCCGTCCCGGATTACTCGCTGGGGCTTGCCATCCGCATCGCGCAGCTTCTGTTCCTTGCCGCGGGGTGCATCTTCGGCATCTATGGCATGGTGCTGTTCTGCGCGGCGGGGACGATCCGCCTCTGCGGCATGACCAGCCTTGGATCACCCTTTGCGGCGCCGATGTCACCCATCCGCACACGGAACCCCGACGGCTGGACGCGAATGCCGATCTGGATGCAGCGGGCGCGCATCTGGGTGGCGAATCCCGCCGATGTGAACCGAACCGATGGCCGGATGCGCGGCTGGGACAGGAGAGGCAATGCGAACGATCGTTAAGGTGCATACGCCCGAGGAAAGGCTGTCCATGCGACTGATGGGCGAGCGTCGGACAAGCCAGTGCCTCATCCGGCTGGTGGCGGTGGTGTCCATACTGCGGACGCTCATGATCCGGGTGATGCCGCTGGCTGGCTCGGCGGGCTGGTGGCTCACGGCGGTCTGCTTTGTGCCGGGTCTGGCGGTGTATGGGCTGCTGGTGCTGTGCATGCGGCTGACGAAAACCGTTGTGCTGACGGACATGCTGCGGGCCGTCTTCGGTCCCTTCGGCGCATGGCTGCTGGCGCTTCTTCTGACGGCGCTCCTGCTGCTGGATGGCGTCGCGTCCATGACGGCGCTGGTGACGCTGTTCACCGAGGGCATCGGCACCGAAGGAACCCAGTTCACGCTGGCTCTGCTGACCGGCGCGGTGCTGGCGTTCTGCCTGCACAGGGAAGGAATATCCCGGGGCGCGTTCTTCCTGCGGTGGATCATGCTGGCGGCGCTGGTCGTGATGGCTCTCGACTGGCTGAGCATGGCGCACGTTGACGGCCTGTTTCCCGTGATGGGAGACGGCGTGCCTTCCTTGATGGCGGCCCTGCGGGTAGGGCTGAGCCTGTCATGGCCGCTGATTCTGCTGCTGACAGCGGAGCCCGTGCGGCCGGGCGTGCGCTTTCGTCCTGTGCTTCCGGTGCTGCTGCTGTGCTTCGGCGTGGTGCTGCTGACCTGCCTGTCCCTGCCGCATGAGCTGCTGGTGACGCATCACGACCTGTCGGGCAGCCTGCTGGAGATGACGCTGCACCTCCAGCCAGCGGTCTGCACGCTGGCCATTTGCTTGCTGCTGCTGACGCTGTTTCTGACCATCGGCGGCACGGCGTACCTGCTGACTGGCGCGCTGACGGCTCCGATGAGCCACGACCCGGTCTGGATGCCCTATGCCGTGGTGGCGCTGATCGTGCTGAGTCAATGCCTTGACATCCGCATGCTGTGGTCATTTCTTGGTGAGTGCGGGCCTTGGCTGCTGGCTCCGCTGGCGGCGCTGGCGGTGATCGCGCTTCCTGTGGCGCTGGTCAAAAGGAGGCGCGTATGAAAAAGCTCATATTTTTGATCGCGTCGCTGCTGCTCTGCGCGTCCTGCACGGCGCTGCCCGCGGAGGAGAGGGCCTTTGCGGTGGCGCTGGGGGTGAGCGAGTCTGGCGGAACATGGGAGGTCAGCGCGCGGGTGCCGACCTACCAGAGCGGCGGCGGCTATCTGACTTTGACAGCGCAGGGCCATTCCCTCAGCGAAGCTCTTGCTGTGCTGGACGCGACAGCGCCGATGCAGCTCCATCTGGGGCAGATTCGGGTGGTGGTGTTCTCGCAGGGGGTGGCAGAAGCCTCGTCGTTTCAGAGCACGCTGACGGAGCTGGCCATGCGGCGGGAATTCCGACTGCAGGCACAGGTTTGCGTGACGGAGGACAGGGTATCCGACCTGATGGACAGGCTGGAACCTGCCACCGGCTCCCGGCTGAGCAAGTCCCTCGACGTGCTGCTAGAGACCCGCGTCGAGCAGGGCGTGATCCCTCTTGCGGTGCTTTCCGACGTGCTCAGGCGAGGGGAGCGGCAGTCATGGATTGCGGTGCATGTGGCGCTTGAGGACACGGCGGGCGTGACGAAGGTCGGCATGGATGAGTCGGCGGGAACCCAGTCGGCCAGCGGCACGGGCAAGGTGCAGTTCGGCGGCGGATGGCTCATCGGACAGGACGGCTCGGCTCATGGACAGCTCACAGCGGCGGAGATGCAGCTTTTGGCGCTCATGGCCGGGAAGCTGCACAAGGGTACGCTGTCCCTTGACGACGGCACGGTCACGCTGATTGACGCTTCGTCGAAGGTGAAGCTCCATGGCAATACGGTTGCCTGCGACGTATCCCTGCGCTACGGGACTTCTGTGATGACGGAAGCGGGCGTGCAGCACGCTGTGACAGACGCCTGCCGGAATGTGATCGGCAAGCTGGCGGCAGCCGGATGCGACGCGCTGGGCGTGGGACGGCAGGCCATTCGGTCTTTTCCGGACATGGCGGCATGGCATCAGCTCGACTGGCCTGTCCTGTATCCGCAGCTGAACTGGGAGCTGACTGTTCTCCCGCAGGGTTCAGCATCATAAGCAAAACCGCCGCCGGATGATCCGGCGGCGGTTCATTGTCATGATAGGATGGTTAGTGTTCGCCCTTGAGGAGCTTCATGGCCCGGCCTTCGTCGAACTCGTCCTCCAGCGCTACCAGCGCCTTCTTGATGAGGTCGCGGGTGTCCTTCTCAAGCGGGCTCTTGAGCCATGTCTTGAGCTGCTCAACAGCCTTTTCGGACTCGAAGTTGTCGATCATCTCGGCGACGCTTGCCAGCTCTTCGGGCGTGACGGCAATCGCCTCGCCAGCGACCTCGTTCTCCTGAGCTTCGCTGTCTGCCGCTTCAGGCAGGATATCCTCGCCGCGATGGTCGCGGTACAGCACGGACAGGCCTTCCTTGGCTTCCTTCCATGCGGCGATCAGCGCGTCCCAGCCGGACTGCACAGCTTCGATATGGTCCGCTTTGCTGCTCTGCTCATGCTCAAAGGCGATATCCGCCAGCTTCTGGGCGCCGAGCGTGCGCGCGTTGCCCTTGAGCGCATGGACGAGGATGCTGTAGTCCTTCATGTTCTGTTCGGCAAGGTACTGCGTGAGCTTCTGGAGCCGTTCGGTATCCTTGAGGAACATGCTGATGAGGTCAAGATAAACGTCCATGTTGCCGGTGGAATAGTGCAGCCCCTGCTCGACGGAGATGCCGTACTTCATATACTCGCCGTTGTCGGAGGCTTCCTCCGGCGCTTCCTGCACCTGCTCCTCGATCATGGTTACAAGATCGGCGGGCAGATGGCAGAGAATCATGTTTTCGAGCATCTCGCTGTCAATGGGCTTGGTCAGGAAGTCGGAGAAACCCTTCTTGAGATAGTCATCCCTCGCGCCTGCAAGGGCATTGGCGGTCAGGGCGATGACCGGCGTCTGCGCGTTGAGCGAATCCGCGGGCAGCTTCTGTATCTCAGCCAGCGTCTCAATGCCGTCCATCTCGGGCATCATGTGGTCCATAAAGATGATGTGGTACGGCTCCTTCTGGATCATTTCCAGACACTTCATGCCCGATTCGGCGGCGGAGACCTGAATCTTCGTGCGGCTCAGCAGCGCCTTGAACACGGCGCGGTTCATGTCGTTGTCGTCCACGACCAGAACGCGGGCCTTCGGAGCTTCAAAGTTCTTGTGGCCGCCGCTGTTCTGCATTGCCTGATGCTGGCGGTTTTTGACTGTTTCAAAGTCGCCGGTCGGCTCGCCGTCGATGACCCGCTGCGGGATGGTGACGGTGAAGGTGGAGCCCTTCTGGTATTCGCTCTCCACGCGCATGTCGCCGCCCATCTGCTTGAGGAGCGACATCGTGATGCTCATGCCGAGGCCAGCGCCCTCAATGTTGCGGTTTCTCTCCTCCTCCAGCCGCTGGAAGCTCTCGAACAGCCGCCCCATGTCTTCCTTTTTGATGCCGATGCCGGAGTCCTTCACGGAGATGACCAGCGCGATCATCTTAAAGCCCGTGTTCGCATAGGAGACGCGCATTTCCACGCCGCCCTTGTGGGTATACTTGACCGCGTTGGTCAGGAGGTTGGTGACAATCTGCTTGATGCGCACATCGTCGCCGAAGAGAATCCGCGGCACGTTTTCGTCCATCGAGAAGGAGATGGTCAGGCCCTTCTCCTGCGCCCGGAGGTAGATGACGTTCCACAGGTCGACGACCAGCTCGCCGGGCTCGTACTGCACCGGCACGATCTTCATCTTGCCGGACTCGATCTTCGACATGTCGAGAATGTCGTTGATCAGGAACAGCAGCGTCTTGCCGGAGGACTGGATGTTCATCGCGTAGGAACGGAGCTTCTCGTCCCGGGCTTCGCGAAGGATCATTTCGTTCATACCCAGCACCGCGTTGATGGGGGTGCGGAGCTCATGGGAAATGTTGGACAGGAACTGCATCTTGGCCTTCTCGGCCCGGATGGCGGATTCCGCCGCCTCCTTGAAGCTGTTGTTCGTCTGCCGCTGCCACTGGAGCAGCCTGTAGATGATCAGATGGATGGCGGTGATGCACACGCCGAACAGGATCACATACAGGAAGGAGTACACGAAGATGTTGCCGTAAATGCTCATCCAGTCCTTGACCACGAACAGCCGGAAGCCTGCCGTGGGTTCGCCGATCGAGGCGCACACGCGTCTGACGCCGTCGTAGTCCTTGATGGTGACCATGCCCGTCTTGCGATACAGCTTGTAGTAAACGAGGCTGTGAACGCTGACGGAGAAATTGTATTCGGAATTGGGATGGTCGAACAGCTTGCCGTTCTTGTCCACCAGAAACGCGTAGCCGGTGCTGGACAGGTTGTCATTGAGGATATCCGACAGCGCGTCAACATAATAGTCGATCGCGAACACGCCATACAGGTCGCCGTTGGGAGAGGTGAGCGCCTTGGAAAATGTGAGGCAGTATTCGCCCGTGCGCACATCGTAATAAGGTTCGCTGACAGCGTATCCGTTCTTGGTGGCCGAGGTGAAAAAGCCGGATTGCTGTACCGCGCTCAGCGCGCCGGTATACCATGAGCGCTCCTCGACATGATAATCCGGATCGGGCACCCAGCCGTTGTTCATCACGATGGCATGGCCGTGCGAAAAATCAGGATTGGCGATATAGGTCGCGGAAATCCTCGGATAGTTCCTCGTGACGTCGTCGAGGAACTTGACCATGCCGTCATAATCGTCGAGCATCTCCGGCTGGGCCATGATGACATTGGAGAACATCTCGAGGATGTTGCGCTGCTCCTGCACCCAGTTGGTGACATCATTTTTGTAGTTTTGCAGATCCACCTGCATGCGGACGTGGCTTTCGCGGACGGTCATCATCGCGCTGACGACGATGGCAATCAGCATGGTCACGATGAAGATGACTGTGATGCCGATGCGGTACTGGCGCTGCTTGGTGGCGGTCAATTCCGCCTGTTCTTCCGCGGTGATATGATTCCGCGTCTTTCTGCGGGAGGACTTGCGGTCTTCCTTGGCCTTGCTGCTGAGGACCTCATGATCCACCTTTTCAGATTCGTCCTCCTGCGGCTCGTCGACCTTCTTCTTTCTGCCAAAGCCGAAAAGCCTGAGCAGCCAGCGCAGAGGCGTCACGACAATGGCGAGAAGCCCAAAGATGGAAGGCCGCTGCTCCTTGCCGTCTCCGTTCTCTCCACGCCCCCTGCGCAGATACGCATAGACGCACGCCGCCGCAGCCAGAATGACGAGCAGCAGGACAAAATTACGAAGCAGACGCTTGTAGCTGCTCTGATAGGACTGATCATTGACGGAGCAGAGCATGTACCAGCCCTCGTCCAGCCTGACGCAGAACAGGGAGCCGTTGGCGCTGTCGGTGACGGACTGCAGCGTCTGACTGGCGGTATCCGTCGCGGCGGCCTTGAGATAGACGCTCTGATACTGAGGATACACGGCCGAGAGGCTCTGCCCGAGGGCGCTGGGATTGCTGCAGCCCGCGATGGTTTCGCCGTCGTCGACGATCAGCACATCGCCGTATCCGTCCCGGCTGATTTCCTTGACATGGGCCTGAATCTCCTCGATGCTGTAGTGGACGCCCGCCACCGTTTGACCATCGCTCAGAATTCGCACGATCGTGAAGCAGAGGTTGTTTGCGGCCAGCTCGTTCTCATAGATGCGGGAAATATAATAATTCTGATCGCGATTGGCGAGCAGCCCGCGATACCACGGCCTGTCCTGGATGATATAGTCATCGGGCGTTTCTTCATCCGAGATGAGGATGACGTCGTTGAACGTGCAGAAGATGTTCAGGCATGCGCCGTCAGAGAGCGTATGCTCCCGGGCCTTCTGCTGGGAGAGGAAGCGGCGCACGTCATCTTCCGTGGGATCAGCCGCGAGCGTTTCCTCCAGATCGTCGCAGACACGCTCCAGCGTGTTCTGCGCCCGCAGGAGGGTCTGCTGGAAGCCCGCGGAGATATTCCGGATGCGCATCCGGCCAATGTCTTCCGTCTGCTTGACCGCGATGGCGTGCATCAGCGAAACGTTGATTAGCAAGAACGCCGCGAGGATGATAACCACCGCGGCGATGAACAGTTGACGAAGTGATATGCTCTTTTTTTTCGTATCCATGATCCACGTCCTCTTTTCCCGCGCTGCTTACAGCTCTCGCATCTGATACTCGGTGTCTTCCTCGATCATCTGGATCATGATGTCCGCGAAATGGGGATCGAACTGCGTTCCCCGGCATTTCTGGAACTCGGCCTTGACGACGGCCTGCGGCAGGGCGTCGCGGTAGCTCCGGCGGCTGGTCATGGCGTCATAGGTGTCCGCGACAGCGATCATGCGCGCCATTTCAGGAATCTGCTCGCCGCTGAGTCCGTCAGGATAGCCCTTGCCGTCGAAGCGTTCATGATGCCAGCGGGCGCCGATGCTCAGCTCGGGGAATTCCGAAATGCTCTGCAGAATCTGCGCGCCGATCTCCGAGTGCTTCTTGATAATCTCGTATTCTTCGTCGGTCAGCTTGGCGGGTTTGTTGATAATGGCGTCCGAAACGCCGATCTTGCCCATGTCGTGCAGGAGCCCCATGATATAGATCTGATCCTGAATCGTCTCGGAGCATCCGGCGCGGGTGGCGATCATCCGGGCATATTCCGCCACGCGGGAGGAGTGGCCGTTGGTGTAGGTGTCCTTCGCGTCAATGGCCATGGACATGGCTTTGACGATCTGCAGATAGACATGAGAGAGCTGCTCAGTCTTGACCTTGAGCGCATGCTCCATGTCGTTTTGCAGGCGGAAAAGGGAGATGGTGTTCCGGACGCGGAGAAGCAGCACCTCCGCCGCAAAGGGCTTCTTGATAAAGTCAGCCGCGCCGGCGTCGAGGCCCTTCTTCTCGGTCACCATATCATCGTCAGCCGTCAGGAAAATAACGGGGACCTTCTGATAAGCTTCCTTTTCCCGCAGCCTGCGCAGCACCTCAAAACCGTCGACATCAGGCATATGGATGTCGAGCAGAATCAGCGCGGGCATTTTTGTTCCGTCAAGGTACTCCAACATATCCAAGCCGGATTTGAAATAACGGGCCCGCATCTTGGCTTCGTTGAATATATGATTTGCCACTTTCAGGTTCGTCGCGTCATCATCGACGATGATGATCCAATCTTCCATTCTATATTCCCCCCTGAACGCTGGGCGCTCGTACCTATATTATACAAAATTACCTGCAAAAAGGCAAGTCTAACAATCATAATATGCCATTTTAATCAGAATTGCTGATAAGTGGAAGAAAATAAAGGCCCTTTTTGGTTAAATTGATAAGATCCTGCGGCATTCTGTCGGTTCATCGGCGAAGCAGCGTGAGAGCAGGCGTCAAACGGCCCGCTCCCAGAGCAGCAGGTTATCCTCGATGCGAAGCTGCACCCTGCCCGCGTCTTTGAGATAGGACAGGTAGGAGCGAATGGTTGAGCCGATCAGGGCATGCTGCTGCACGGTCATGGACAGCCCGAAATGACGGAACACCGCCTGCAGCAGCGCGTCAAAGCAAAGGGGCTCTGCCAGCAGCTCCGGCAGAGCGTCGGCAATCTCGAGAACCTTCTGACGGTTCAGACGAACCAGCGGGGCAATATCCGCCGAGGCCTCCGCGTGGGCAGGGATGAACAGCGCCGCCTGCATGGCTTCCACCCGGTCAAGCGTCGCGAGAAAATCGCTCACGTTGAACAGATAGCTTACGCCATACTTCTCCAGCGTCGCGGCGCTGGACACGCAGTCGCCGAGAAACACGACGTTATCCGGCGTGCGGATGCCGATCATGTCCGGGCTGTGACCGGGCAGGGGAATAATCTCCAGCGCGGCGGGGAAGGACGGAGCGTCCAGCGGCGTGACATCGCTGGGCTGGGCCATGAGGAACTTGTGATGCAGCTCCCTGTGAGGGCAACCGCCGTAAAGCAGGGAGGGCTCCAGCAGCGGATGGCGCGTGAAATCGGCCTCCATGCCGCCGGTATAGACCCTGCACCCGGTAGCCTTCTGAAGCTGCTGATTGCCGCCGATATGATCCGCGTGGCTGTGGGTGTTGATCACGCCCTGGAGCGTCCATCCCTGCGCGGTGATGATTTTCAGCGCCTTTTTGCCCGCGTCCTTGTCGCCGCCCGCGTCGATGAGATAGGCGTCGCTGCCGTCGACCCACAGGCCCATCTTCGCGGGGCAGTCGATGTAATAAGTGTGCTCAGCGGCCTGAATCAGTTCATACATGGGCGGTATCTCCTTGATCTGGAATGAGTGCGCCGCGCCAGACGGATAAGAGTCTGGGCAGCGTCCACGCGGCGTTGGCGGGGCTGGTGGAGGGCAGGGTCGCGGCGGGCATACCTGTAATAGGCTGCAGGTATTTCGCGTAGAGCTTCCCCGACAGCGACCCGTTGCACAGGATTGTCTGAATGTCAGCGGCCTGCAGCACGCGGCTGATGTCGACGGGCGCGGCGTTTCTCACTGTCGCGTCCGAGGAGCCCGTGATGTCGCAGGAGGCGATCACGTCCCACAGCGCGAGGCCGTGCCGCAGGATCAGCGCCCGTCTGTCCGGAACAGTCATGGGCACCGGCTCGCCGTACACCTCCGCCAGCACGCGCCAGAAGCGGTTCTGCGGATGACCATAGTAGAAGCCCTGCTCCCGGGACTTGACCGACGGGAAGCTGCCGAGAATCAGAATCCGGCTTTCCGGCGAAACCACCGGGTCAAAGGGATGGGCGGCGGTCATGGCGCATCCTCAATGTGCAGCTTGTAGTACTTCGCCGGGAAGGTCTCGCTGCCGTCGAATCGGCTGTACTCGCCAAAGTGATCGAAAACCAGGCCGCACTTCTCCATCACGCGGCCCGAGGCGGGATTGGCGATGGCATGCTCAGCCTGAAAGTCGCATATGCCGAACTCCCGATGCGCAAAGTCGATCATGGCGCGGGTGGCCTCCGTGGCGTAGCCCTGATTCCAGCAGTCGCGCCGCAGGTTGTAGCCGAAGACCCATGCGGCTGTGTAATCCTTCGGGCTGACGTCGCCGCTGCCGATGAGCAGTCCGTTCGCCTTGCGCACGAAGCCGAAAAGATAGTAATGCTCCTGCTGGATGGCAGAGGCGATCCACTGCCGGACGGGTTCGACCTCGGTGTAGAGGTTATACGGCATGAAGCGGTTGACCTCCGGATCGGAGAGCCATACAAAGGCGGCCTCCGCATCGCTGACGGTCAGGGGGCGCAGGATAAGGCGCTCCGTTTCAAGGGTGTAGCTGTGCATAGGTATTCCTTTCAATCCAGATGCAGCTTGTAGAACTTCGCGGGGAAGGTCTCGCTGCCGTCACGCTTCGAGTAGTTGATGTCACGATCATAGACAAATCCGCAGTGTCTGAGTACGCTGCCGGACGCGGGATTCGCGACGGCGTGCTGGGCTGTGAAATCCCGCACACCGAGGGAGTGATAAGCAAAGCTGAGGATGCCCCGCGCCGCTTCGGTGGTGTAGCCCTGCCGCCAGCAGTCTCGGCGAATGTTGTAGCCGAGGGTCCAGCTGCCTGTTTCGGGCGCAGACAACCGGACGCTCCCGCTGCCGATGAGCAGGCCGTCAGATTTGCGCACGAAGCCCCAGATATAATTGTCGATCAGTTCATCCAGTGAGAGAATCCACTGCCGGGCCTCCTCGACACTCGAAAACAGCAGGTAGGGCATGAAGCGGTTGACCTCAGGGTCGGAGAGCCAGACGAAAGCCGCCTCTGCGTCGTCGGCATTCAGCGGCCGGAGCAGCAGGCGCTCTGTTTCAAAGGTGTAGCTGTGCATGCGGATTACTCCAGCACGATGCGGGGATTCTCCTCACTGGGTCGGTACATCACAAACCTGCGGCCGATGCACTGGACAGGCTCCGCGCCGAGCTGGGCGCACAGCTCCACCAGCGCCTCCCGGGCAGAGAGAGGGGATTCCTTCTGCACGCAGCCCTTGATAAGCTCCCGGGCCTCCAGCGCGTCGCTGGCCTGCTTGATGGTGCCCGGCACGATGCCGTCCTTGCCGATGTAGAGAATGGTATCCATGGTGTTGGCCATACCGCGGAGCATGGCGCGCTGCTTGCTGGTCATTGGTGATTCTCCTTATTCCACAAAATCAAATTCCATGTCGATGATGCGCACCGTGTCGCCCTCGGTGGCTCCGGCCTGACGCAGCGCGTCGATCACGCCCCAGCGCCGCAGCGTCCGATGAAACCAGCTGAGCGACTCCTCATCGTCAAAGTTCACAGAGTCGAGCAGGCGCTCCATCGCCGATCCGACGACCTCATAAACGTCCTCATCCTTCACGATCTCGAAGGTGCCGGGCTTGACGGCCTCGTCCAGCTCGACCTCCTCCTCGAAGTGAATGATAGGCGGCAGCTCGTCGAGCATGCTGAGGGCTGTGTCCAGCAGCGGATCAAAGCCCTGATGCGTCGCTGCGGACACCGCGAAAACCGGGTATCCCAGCGGCGCGACATGCGCTTTGAGGCGCTCGAGGTTTTCCTCCGCGCCGGGCAGGTCGGTCTTGTTGCAGACGACGATCTGCGGGCGCTGGGACAGCTCGCCGTAATTGGCCAGCTCGAGGTTGATCTGGTCGAAGTCCTCGATGGGATCGCGGCCCTCGCAGCCGGAGACGTCAATGACGTGCATGAGCAGCCGGGTGCGCTCCACATGCCGCAGGAACGCGTGACCCAGTCCGGCGCCCTCCGACGCGCCCTCGATCAGGCCGGGGATATCCGCCAGCACCATGTCCTTGCCGTAGCGCCGGACGATGCCGAGGTTCGGCGTGAGGGTCGTGAAGTGATAGTTGCCGATCTTCGGCTTCGCGGCGGTGACCACGGAGAGGATCGTGCTCTTGCCGACGTTCGGATAGCCGACAAGGCCCACGTCCGCGATGGTCTTGAGCTCCAGCAGGAAGGTGTGAATCTCCGTCTTCACGCCGGGCTTGGCGAAATTGGGGGCTTGCCGGGTGGAGGTGGCGAAGTGCTGGTTGCCCCAGCCGCCCTTGCCGCCCCGCAGGAGCCGCCGCGTTTCACCGGGCTGATCCATGTCCGCTACGACGAGGCCGCTGTCCGCGTCCCGCACCACCGTGCCAACGGGCACCTTGATGGTCAGCGATTCGCCGCGCTTGCCCGTGCAGCGCCCGCCAGAGCCGTCGGTGCCGTTTTCGGCGGTATACTTCGTCTTGAAGCGGAAGTCCAGCAGGGTGTGCATGTTCGGGTCGGCAAAGAGGAGCACATCGCCGCCGTTGCCGCCGTCGCCGCCGTCCGGGCCGCCGTTGAGGACGAATTTCTCCCGGTGGAAGGACACGCTGCCGTTGCCGCCGTCGCCTGCCTTGACGGTGATTTTAACGTGATCCACAAAGTTGCTCATGGGATACCTCCTGTGAGGGGATAGTAGATGTAATCTGCCCGGAAAAGCGTCAGTTCCTCAGCGAGTGCAGCGGCGCGGGAATGCGGCCGCCCCGGGCAATGAAGTCCGCGCAGGAGCAGGTGTTCACGGGCATCACCGGCGCAAAGCCCAGCAGACCGCCGAACTCAACGGTGTCCCCGGCCTTTTTGCCCGCGGCGGGGATGACGCGCACGGCGGTGGTCTTGTTATTGACCATGCCGATGGCGGCTTCGTCCGCGATGATGCCGGAGATGGTCTCGGCGCTGGTATCGCCGGGAATGGCGATCATGTCGAGGCCCACGGAGCACACGCAGGTCATGGCCTCGAGCTTCTCGAGGGTCAGCGCGCCGGCGGAAGCGGCCTCGATCATGCCGATATCCTCGCTGACGGGGATGAACGCGCCGGACAGCCCGCCGACATGGTTGGAGGCCATCACGCCGCCCTTCTTGACCGCGTCGTTGAGCAGCGCCAGCGCGGCGGTGGTGCCGGGAGCGCCAGCCATTTCAAGGCCCATCTCGGTGAGAATGTGTGCCACAGAGTCGCCCCGGGCAGGGGTGGGCGCCAGCGACAGGTCGACGATGCCGAAGGGGATGCCCAGCCGCTGGGAGGCTTCCCGGGCCACGAGCTGCCCCACGCGGGTGATCTTGAAGGCGGTGCGCTTGATGGTCTCGGCGACCACGTCGAAGGGCTCGCCGCGGACAGCCTCCAGCGCGCGCTTGACTACGCCCGGTCCGGACACGCCCACATTGATGACGCACTCCGGCTCGCCTACGCCGCAGAACGCGCCCGCCATGAAGGGGTTGTCCTCCACGGCGTTGGCAAAGACGACCAACTTCGCGCAGCCGAGGGAATCGTTATCAGCGGTCAGCTCGGCGGTCTTCTTGATGATCTGACCCATGTCGCGCACGGCATTCATGTTGAGGCCTGCGCGGGTGGAGCCGACGTTGACCGAGGAGCAGAGCCGCTCTGTCTCCGCCATGACCTCCGGGATGGACGCTAACAGCCGCTCATCGGCGAGGGTCGCGCCCTTGTGCATCAGGGCCGAGTAGCCGCCGAGGAAGTTGACGCCCATCTCCTTCGCCGCCCTGTCCAGCGCCCGGGCAATGGGGCGGGGATCCCCCTGACAGATCAGGCTGACCGGGGTGACGGAGATGCGCTTGTTGACAATCGGGATGCTGAATTCCCGCTCAATGGCCTCTCCGGTGCGGACAAGGTCCCGGGCGGTCTTGCAGATTTTATCATAGACCCGCTGCGCACAGGCCTCGGGGCTGGGATGGGAGCAGTCCAGCAGGTTGATGCCCAGCGTGATGGTGCGGATATCGAAGTTCTGCTCCTGAATCATCGCCATTGTCTGAAGGATTTCGCCTGTTTCAATCATGATTCCGCGACCTCCTCCGTCAAATCCTGTGCATCGCGTCAAAGATGTCCATGCGCTGCATATGGATGGTCATGCTCAGCTCGTCGCGCACGGGCTGGAGCGCCTCGTCAATGGCGGAGAACTCCATGTTCGCGCCGTCGAGATCGACAACCATCATCATGGTAAAATATCCGCCCAGAATGGTCTGGGTGATATCGAGAATGTTGATGTTCATTTCGGAGAGCTTCGTTGCCACCCGCGCGATGATGCCCGTCGCGTCCATGCCGGTGACGGAGATGAGAGCCTTGGTCATGGGAATACCTCCTCGAATGCTGAAGTGGACATATTCAACCAGTATCAATGATAAAAGGAAGAAATGGTTTTGTCAAGGAAAAAGCGCGGGACAGCAGTCCTGCGCCTTACGCTGATGAATCGTTGTCAGCCCCATATCACGAGGCAGAAGGGATGTCCTGCCGGATCGAGAAGCGTCAGCCAATCCTCGTCGCTATACTGGGTGGGAGCCGCCGTCGCGCCGAGGGAAAGGGCTCTGTCGGCCATGGCCCGCAGCTCAGCCAGGTCGGAAACGCCGAAGTCCAGATGCGCCATCATCTGTTGCCTGCCGCGCTCCGTAGGCCAGACGGGCGGCTCGTAATCCTCCTCGAGCTGAAAGGCGATCCCCATGCCCGTCTCGGGGCATTCAATCCGGACAAACTCGCCCTCATCGAACGCGATGGGCCAGCCCAGCAGCGCCTGATAGAAACTTAGCAGGCGGCGAACGTCGGGGCACTCGAGAATCACGGTTTTCAATGTCAGCATCGCCTATCCCTCCTCGCTCCCATGATAGCATCGGCCTGTCCGCGCGTCAAGACGGCCCTTGCGAAAACGCGCCGCCGGTGATACAATATCGGCATACGCAATGATCAAGAAGGGAGGGGTCGAGGATGAGCGCCAGCATGACCTACAAGTGTCCGTCCTGCGGCGGCTATCTGGAGTTCGATCCGGCGCGGCAGCGCTTTGCGTGCCCCTATTGCGGCCGGGCGTATGACGAGGCGGAGCTTGGGCAGCCGCAGACGACTGCGCAGGAGACGCCCATGCAGGCACCGTCGGGCATGCGCGGCTATCACTGTCAGATGTGCGGCGCGGAGATCGTCGTCGGCGAGACCACCGCAGCTACCCGCTGCTATTACTGTCACAACCCGGTGGTGCTCACGGACCGGCTGTCAGAGGAGTTCAGGCCGGACGGCGTGGTGCCCTTCTGTCTCCAGAAGAAGGAAGCTGAGCAGCGGTTCAGGAAGTTTGTGGAACGCAAGACGTTCATCGACCGGGAGTTCTTCTCCACGGCACAGCTCGAGGATTTCTCCGGCGTGTACTACCCCTATTGGTATGGCGATGTGGAGGGCGCCGCGTCCTTCGATGGCGAGGGCACCCGTACCAGCGTGGTGGTCGGGCCGAGAGAAACGGTGACGACGACCCGCGTCTTCCGTGTGAATCGCGAGGGAAGGCTGACCTTCCGCAACATGGCGCGCAAGGGCCTGTCTTCGGTGGACAGGCAGCTCTCCGACGGCATTCACCCCTACCGCATGGAGGAGCTGAAGGAATTCTCCGGCGCGTACCTGAGCGGCTTTCTGGCGGAGCGCCGGGACATCGACAAGGCCGACGTACAGGCGGAGATGGAGAAGGAGGCCAACGGCTATGCCGCTTCGCTCATGAGGAGCGGCGGATCCTTCAACAGCCTGACGGGCCGCACCAGCTTCCGGGCGGATAAGGCCCGCATGCGCAGCGTGCTCCTGCCCGCGTGGGTGCTGACCTACAAGAGCGGCAAGGATGGCTCGCCCTACTATTATATGATGAACGGTCAGACCGGCGCGATCTGCGGCAAGCTGCCCATCAACTGGAAAAAGCTGCTGCTGACGGCGGCGGGCATCGGCGCGGGCGTGTTTGCGCTGCTGTGCGCGGGAGGGCTGCTGCTATGGTAAAAAAGCTGATTTGCCTGCTGGCGGTCTGCCTGCTCCTGCTGCCCTGCGCGGCGCTGGCGGAAAGCCGCGTATTTGACAACGCGAACCTGTTTACTGTCTCAGAAATCCAAGAGCTGGAAGCGTACGTCGCGCAGCTTCGGGAAGACTACCAGATGGACATTGCCGTGCTGACCAGCGATGCGGTCCCGCTCAACCGAAGCAGCGATTACGCGGATACGTTCTATGAGGAGCACGACCTCGGTACAGGGCAGAATCATTCGGGCTTTATGTTCATGATCGACATGAGCAACCGGGTGCCGACCATCACCACCGAGGGCGACATGATCGATCTCATCACAGATCATCGCCTCGACACACTGCTGGACGTCGGGTATGACGATCTGGCCCGGGGCCGCTATGGCAGCGCCGCCATGAGCGTTCTGCGGCAGTTGCGCAGCTACCTGCGCGAGGGCCGCGAAAAAGGACAGTTTCGCTACGATGCGGAAACGGGCGTGCGGCTGACGGGGTACTACAATCCGCTGACGCCCGGGGAAATCCTGCTGGCTGTCATCGCGGCCGTGGCCGTGGCAGCGATTTTCATCATGTCCGTGTCGGGCAGCTATCAGCTCAAGGGCGGCACTTACCGCTACAATCTGGCGGACAACGCCTCCCGGACGCTGACCCGGGATGAGGAGCATTTCGTCACCCAGCGCGTGACCCGGCATAAGAATGCGCCGCCGCCTTCCAGCGGTCCTCACAGCGGCGGTCACAGCAGCAGCCACAGCCGCGGCAGCGCGGTGCATCGTTCCTCCAGCGGCCGCGTCCATGGCGGCGGCAGCGGCAGGAAATTCTGACCTGCGCAGGAATGTTCTGGCGAAGGGAAATTGCCCTTGACAGCCCGACGCGGGGCGCATATAATGGAATCAAGGAATGCTCCTGAGGTGTGCGACAGCGCTCCGGTTTTCCCCACATTTCAAAAAATGGAGCCCGGGTCCAAGCCTTGCAATGTCATGCCCCCGTTCGTCAGGACGCCAGGGGACGGCAGAGGCAAGCGGCAGGGCACCTACCTGCTTAACATAGCGGGTGAAAAAACGGCGCGCATCGGCATCTTGGGGCATTCGAGCATGAAAAAGAGCAGAGGATCATTCCTCTGCTTTTTGTTTACCTGTGTCCGGCAAGCTGCTTGTCCCGGGCGGCTTTCAGCATCTTCTGCGGCATGGCCTGCTCGTGAATCATTCCTTTTTTCATGAGCCAGTCGATGATGCGCTGCCATGCGGCGATCTCCTCGTCATATCGCCCCAGCTCATCGCAGCAGAAGGCCGTGGAGAACAGCGGGTCGACGAAGTCCTCGTTGACGGACAGCGCTTTGTTCCAGCAATCAAAGGCCTCGTCATAGCGGTGAAGGGCCCGGAAGGCGTCGCCCGCACAGGTGTAGAGCGCCGCGTGGCCTTCCGGGAAGCGCAGCATGGCTTGCTCGAATACTTCGATGGCCTTTGCGTATTCCCCGGCGAAGTGGTAGGCGACCATGAGCGCGACATGGTTGTTGACGTCGGCGGGATCCTCCCGCAGGCTCTCCTGCTCCCGCTCGATGCTTTCCTGCGACCGGCCAATCCGGGAAAGCAGCAGGATTCTTTGCTGCCGGGCGCTGTAGCAGGCGTTGTCGCCAGCCTTCTGCGCGATCACTTTGTCATACTGCTCCAGCGCCTTGTCGCGGCAGTAATACATGTGATATTCATAGAGGACGCCATAGGCGCGCACGTCGTCGAGGGTGTAGCTGCCGCCGTCAAAGAGCTTCTTGAACTCCGCGTCGGCCCGGATGAAGTCGTCCTGATTATGAGACTGCTCAAAGACCGACAGCAGCCGGATGGCATTATTCGCATAGGCCTTCATATCCTGCCGGAACAGGTCGTCAATGCTGGTGCCGAAATACTGCGCCAGAGCTGGCAGCATCATGGTGTCGGGCACGGTGACGGCATTCTCCCACTTGCTCACGGCCTGAAAGGAGATGTTCAGCGCCGTTGCCAGCTGCTCTTGAGTGACGCCCTGCGCCTCCCGCAGCGCACGGATGTTGCGGGCCAGATAGTCTTTGGGAATCATGGGCTGCCCTCCTCTTTGCTTTGATGACACCATTATACAGGTCTGTCCGGGCGAATCAATAACCGGGCAGGGGAACGCGGACTCACCTCAGAGTTGAGGCGCTGAGGAGGCGCTATGGTTATCATGCCGTCACAATGCAGGAAAGCATATCGCGCAGGGAGCGTTCATCAGCGACGAGCCGCAGGGTCAGCTTGCTGGCTTTCATTCCGTTTCGCGTTCAAAACATGCGCTGTCATCTGCGGTCAATCCCTTGACAAAAACGCGGAAAATTGGTTATAATATCGACGCAATGAAGGAAAGAGTACCGTGCGGGAAGCGTCAAGAGAGCCGCGGCAGGTGAGAGGCGGCCGTGAAGCGCGCGGGAACATGGCTCCGGAGCACCTCGGCTGAAGGGGAGTAAGCCGGGGCGGGTCGCGCCGTTATCCGCAGGAGAAGCGATAAATCAGGGTGGTACCGCGAGTTGAAACGATGCTCGCCCCTTTGAAGCAGGGGACGAGTTTTTTTCGTATCAGGAGGATGAGCGACATGTGTCAGAACTGCAAGGGAACCTTCTACATCACAACCCCCATCTACTACCCCAGCGATAACCTTCACATCGGCCATGCCTACTGCTCCACGGCGGCGGACTCGATGGCCCGGTTCAAGAAGATCACCGGCTATGATGTGCGCTTCCTGACCGGCACCGACGAGCACGGTCAGAAGATTGAGCGCAAGGCCCTCGCGCAGGGCGTCACGCCCAAGGCCTATGTCGACAAGATTGTCGATGGCATCAAGGACCTGTGGAAGCTGATGGACATTGAGTACGACGACTTCATCCGCACGACCGACGAGCGGCATGTGAAGTGCGTGCAGAAGGTGTTCAAGCAGCTCTACGAGCAGGGCGACATCTACAAGAGCGAGTACGAGGGCTGGTACTGCACGCCCTGCGAGAGCTTCTGGACCGAGCTGCAGCTCAAAGACGGCAAGTGCCCCGACTGCGGGCGCGCGGTGGAGAAGACCCGTGAGGAGAGCTACTTCCTCAAGCTGAGCAAGTATGCCGACTGGCTGATCCAGTACATCGAGGAGCACCCGGACTTTATCCAGCCCGCCAGCCGCGCCAACGAGATGCTGAACAACTTCCTGCGTCCCGGCCTTGCGGATCTGTGCGTGAGCCGCACGTCCATCAAGTGGGGCATCCCGGTGGATTTTGATCCCAAGCACACGGTCTATGTATGGGTGGACGCGCTGTCCAACTACATCTCCGCGCTGGGCTACGGCACCGACCACGACGAGCTGTATCAGAAGTACTGGCCCGCGGACGTGCATCTGGTGGGCAAGGAGATTGTGCGCTTCCATACCATCGTGTGGCCCATCATGCTGCACGCTCTGAACCTGCCGCTGCCCAAGCAGGTCTTTGGCCATGGCTGGCTGGTCATCGACGGCAAGAAGATGGGCAAGTCCGTGGGCAATGTGGTCGACCCGGTGGTGCTCTGCGACCGGTATTCCTCCGACGCGGTGCGCTATTTCCTGATGCGCGAGATGCCCTTCGGCTCCGACGGCGAGTTCACGCTCAAGGCCATGCTGACACGCATCAACGCTGACCTCGCCAACGATCTGGGCAACCTCGTCAGCCGCACTGTGGCGATGATCGAGAAGTATTTCGGCGGCGCCATCGAGGCCTATGATCCGCTGGACGAGACCGTCGACCGGCCCCTGTGGGAGCTGGCGGAGCAGACCCCGGCGAAGGTCGAGGAGTACGTCAACGCCTTCCAGTTCTCCGGCGCGCTGCAGGAAATCTGGAAGCTGATTGGCGAGTGCAATAAGTACATCGACGTAACCCAGCCGTGGGTGCTGGGACGCGATGAGGCGAGCAAGGGCCGTCTCGCGACGGTGCTCTACACGCTGGCTGAGTGCGTGCGGCGCGTGGCTGTCATGATCGGCTTCGTGATGCCCCGTACCCCGGCGCGCATCTATGCTCAGCTCGGCGTGAAAGACGAGAGCATCACGACGTGGGAGAGCATCCAGAAGCCCTTCGGCGTGCTGCCGCTGGGCCTGAAGGTGCACAAGGGCGAAGCGCTGTTCCCGCGCCTCGACGTGCAAAAGGAGATCGACCGCGATACGCCTGCTGCCGCGGAAGCGCCCAAGGCCCAGCCCGCCAAGAAGGAAAAGAAGCCTGAAAAGAAGCACAGCCAGCCGGAACCCGCCGCGGAGCTGGAGATCGACGACTTCTTCAGGGTGAAGCTGCAGGTGGCCCGCGTGACCGCCGCGGAGAAGGTTGAGAAGAGCGACAAGCTGCTGAAGCTGTCCCTGTCGCTGGGCAAGGACGGCACCCGCACCGTGGTCAGCGGCATCGCCCAGAGCTACAGCCCCGAGGAGATGGTCGGCAAGCAGGTGGTGCTGGTGGCCAACCTCAAGCCCGCCAAGCTGCGCGGCATCGAGAGTCAGGGCATGATTCTCTGCGCCGCTGATGCTTCCGACAGCGTGCTCAAGCTGGTGACCGTCGAGCCCGGCATGGAAGACGGCGCGGTCATCGGGTAAGCTGACATGATCGAACTGTTTGATTCACACTGCCATGTGGACGAGCCGAAGTTTGACGGCGACCGGGACGCGGTGCACCTGCGCATGCGGGAGGCGGGCGTGACACGGTACGCTGTTATCGGCTCGGACATGGCTTCCTCCCGGCACGCGGCGGACTACGCGGCGGCTCATGAAGGCTGCTGGGCGGCGGTGGGCATTCATCCCCACGAAGCCAGCGGCTATCAGGAGGGCGACCTCGACCTGCTCAGCCAATGGGTGAAGGAGGAGAAGGTCGTCGCCATTGGGGAGATCGGCCTTGATTACTACTACGATCACTCGCCCCGCGATGTGCAGCGCCATGTCTGCGAGCTGCAGATGGAACTGGCCTACCAGCTGGGCATGCCTGTGGCCTATCACGTCCGCGACGCGCATCAGGACATGCTTGACCTGATGAAGCAGCACAAAGGGCGTCTGTCCGGCGGCATCATCCACTGCTTCTCCGGGAGCTGGGAGATCGCGAAGGAATACCTGAAGCTGGGCTACTATATCAGCTTCGCCGGGCCGGTGACCTTCAAGAAGGCACCCAAGCTGCAGGAAGCCGCTGTCAACGTGCCGCTCGACCGGCTGCTCATTGAGACGGATAGCCCCTATCTGGCCCCGGAGCCCGTTCGCGGCCGCCGCAACGAGCCGACCAACGTGCGCCATGTCGCCGAAAAGATCGCCGCGCTGCGGAATATGTCCCTCGAGGAGCTGGCAGCCGCTGCGACGGAGAACGCCCGGCGGGTGTACCGCATCTGAACGTCGGCCAGGTTGTATCGCGTCATGCAGCTCAAACGCCGCCTGAGATGGGACAGGCACTGCCTGTTGCATAGAATGGTGGAAGATGGTATAATAGTAGGGAAGATATGGCTGGGGGTATCGGGATGATTACGTCCATCTGCATGAATCCGTCTTTTGACAAGACGGTGGAAGTAGATACGCTGACGGTTGGCGAGGTCAACCGCATCCGCGCGATGAGGCAGGATGTGGGCGGCAAGGGCATCAACGTGGCCGTGGTGGCCCGGCGGCTGGATCTGCCGGTGCGCTGCGTGGGCTGCGCGGGCCGCGACGGCGTCGAGACGGTCAGAAATGCGCTGGACCGGGAGAAGATCGAGCATGAGTTCGTAACGGTGAACGGCGCAGTGCGGACGAACACCAAGATCGTCAGCGGCGACGGCAAGGGCGTGACCGAGCTGAACGAGCCGGGCGCGCAGATCACCGATGCTGAGCTGGAGGAATTCTTCTCGCTGGTGGAGCGGAAGGCTGAGGACAGCGATTACATGGTGCTGACGGGTTCGATGCCGCCGGGGTGCCCCCCGGAGACCTATCGCGATCTGATGCGGCGGGCGGGGAACGTGCCCTGCGTGCTGGACGTGGGCGGCGCGGCGCTGAATATCGGCGTGGAAGCAAAGCCCTTCCTGATTAAACCCAACCTGCAGGAGCTGCAGGAGAGCATCGGCATGGAGCTGCGCACGATGCGCGCCATCCGGGACGCGGCGACCGTCTACCTGCGCAAGGGCGTGCAGCACGTCGTGGTGTCCATGGGCTCCATGGGCGCGATGTATGTGGGTGAGGAGACGTCCATCTTCGCTCCGGCGCTCAGGGTGAAGGTTGGCTCCACCGTCGGCGCGGGCGACGCGATGATCGGTGGGCTTTTGAAGGGGCTGTCGAAGGAAAAGAGCGTTGCGCGGGCTTTCCGCTACGGTGTGGCGGCGGGCGCGGCCAGCGTCATGACCGAGGGCACGCAGCTGATCGTCCCGGCGGATTTCCTGAATCTGCTCGATCAGGTGCGCGTGCAGGAAGTGTGACGGCATGCTGTTCAAGCGGTTTCGCGCCGCCTATACCGACGGCGTGATTGATCTGGTTCCGCTGAACCTCTATCCGCCGGATGAGGACATGGAATTCGGCGTCAATTACGATTTTATGATCGCTCCTCACGGCGTTCGCAGAGAAGCGGGGCGCATCTCGGTGCGGCTGGGCGAAAGCCCTTGCGTTTACTATTTCGGGCATATTGGCTATCACGTCGACCCGCCGTATCGGGGCAGCCACTTCGCGCGGCGGGCGTGTTCTTTGCTGAAACCGCTGATGATCCGCTCGGGTAAGTCGAGCGTGGTCATCACCACCGATCCTGACAACTGGCCTTCCCGCAAGACCTGCGAGGGGCTGGGATGCGAGCTGGAGCGCACGGTGGAGGTGCCGGAGAGCATCCGGCGGCGGTGGGAGATCAGCAAGGTGAAGTGCCGCTACATCTGGCGGCTGACGGATGAGGATTGACACGGTAAAAACCCGGGTATGATAGCATGGGAAGGAGTGCGTGCCATGGAGATGACCGCGGGCGGCGTGACCATCCACTACGAGCTGGCTGGCAGCGGCGACAAGCGCGTGGTACTGCTTCATGGATGGGGCTGCAGCACCAGCCTGATGAAACCTGTGGCGGACTTCCTGTCCCGGGACATGACCGTGCTGTCGATCGACTTTCCGGCTCACGGGCAGAGCGGACGTCCCCCGAAGCCATGGGGTGTGCCGGACTTCGCGGCCTGTACGCTGGAGCTGTTGAAAAAGCTGGATTTCCTGCCCTGCAGCGTCATCGCGCATTCCTTCGGCGGGCGGATTACCATCGAGCTGGCCTCTCAGGATGCGACGCTGTTTGAGCGGATCATCCTGACGGGTTCTGCGGGCATCAAGGACCGCCCCAGCGAGGAGAGCCGCAAGCGTTCGGCGAAGTACCGCAGGCTCAAGGGCCTGTGCGAAAAGGCCAAAGCGGCGAAGGCGTTCGGGAAGCTCCCGGATATGCTGGAGGAAAAGCTCCGGCAGAAGTACGGCTCGAAGGATTACAATGCCCTCGACGCGGAGATGCGCAAGACCTTCGTGCTGGTGGTCAATCATGACCAGACCGACTTGCTCCAGCGCATTCAGCAGCCGACGCTGCTCCTCTGGGGCGACAAGGACACGGAGACCCCGCTGTGGATGGGACAGCTTATGGAGGAGCGCATTCCGGATGCGGGGCTGGTGGTGTTTGAGGGCGGCACCCATTTCGCATATCTCGAGCAGTTGGGAAGATTCAACGCCATCGCGCATAACTTCCTGATGGAATGACGATTTAGAAAAGCAGGCGAAGGAGGTGACGGCGCCATGACGGTTTTCGTCACTTGGATGCTGATCGTGTCCGCGGCGGCGGGTTCATTGCTGGCGGGCCGGAGCCTGATGCACTATTTTCAGCTGGAGAGTTATCAATTCCCCGGCTATTTTCGCACGCTCCGGCGCAACCTGACAAAGGCCGTGCTGCCGGGCGCGGTGATGACGGTGTACCTGTCGGCGCTGTTTCTGGCGCACCGGACCGTGGACCGCTACGCTGGGAACGGGCTGCGGGTTGTGCTGGCGATCCTGTTGGTGGCGCTGGCGCTGCTGGGCGGCCGGTGGTGTCAGGGCGTCTTCGGCATCCGCAAGGCCAAGAAGCCCTTCGTAGTCACCATGCGCGTTAAGCGGACGTATATCGTCGCGCTGATCGTCTATGTGATCATCTGCGCCGTCATGGCTTACAATCTCCCGAGGGAGTATCTCTGCTGCCTGTTCCCGCTGCTGCTGCCCCTGTGGACGGCGCTGGCGGGCCTGTGCGCGTGGCCCATCGAGAAGCTGGTCAGTGAGATGTATTTCCGTGACGCGCAGAAGAAGCTTGCCGCCCGGCCGGACCTTATCAAGATCGGCATCACCGGCAGTTACGGCAAGACGAGCGTCAAGTTCATCCTTGGGACGCTGCTGTCCGAGAAGTATCAGACGCTGGTCACTCCGTCCAGCTTCAATACGCCCATGGGCGTGACGCGGATCATTCGGGAGAAGCTGATGCCCGCGCATCAGGTCTTCGTGGCGGAGATGGGCGCGCGGCATGTGGGGGATATCAAGGAGCTGTGCCGGCTGGTGCATCCGCATCACGGCGTGCTGACCAGCGTCGGCCCGCAGCATCTGGATACCTTCCACACCATCGAGCGCATCAAGTCCACCAAGTATGAGCTGATGGACGCGGTGCCGGAGAACGGCTGCTGTTTCTTCCCGGACGACGGGGCAATCTGCCGAGAGCTGTTTGACAAGACCACCAAGGAGAAGCGTCTGTGCAGCCTGCGTCCTGCGGAGGATGCGGACGTCTGGGCCAGCGGCGTGACCGTTTCTCCATCGGGCAGCCGTTTCACGCTGCATACGGCGACGGACAGCATCGAGTGCGAGACCCGGCTGCTGGGCGAGCATAACATACAGAATATCCTGCTGGCGGCGACGGTCTGCCTGCATCTGGGACTGTCCATGAAGCAGATTGCCCACGGCATCGCGCGGCTGGAGCCGGTGGAGCACCGCCTGCAGCTCATTCCGTCCTCGGGCGTGACGGTCATCGACGACGCCTTCAACAGCAACCCGAATGGCGCAAAGGCCGCGCTGCGGGTGATCAAGGGCTTTGAGGGGCGGAGGATCATCATCACCCCCGGCATGGTCGAGCTGGGCGAGGGCGAGGAACAGTTCAACCGCGAGTTCGGCAAGCAGATGGCGGAATCCGTTGACGTGGCGATCCTCGTGGGTAAGCGGCACACGCAGCCCATTGCCGACGGTTTGCGGGAGGCTGGCTTCCCGAATGAGCAGATTCATGTCGTGGCCTCGCTGGATGAGGCGGCGGCACTGCTGCGGCAGATCGGACAGCCCGGCGATGTGGCACTGTTTGAGAACGACCTGCCGGATAACTATTCCGAGACATAATGGAGGCTTTTCATGGCAAAGACGCAATTGGGCGTGCTGTTCGGTTCCCGGAGCTGCGAGCGCGAGGTGGCGATCATCAGCGCGGTGCAGCTCATGAACCATGTGGATACGGAAAAGTACGACATTATCCCTGTGTACATCAGCGAGCAGGGCGTATGGTACACTGGCAGCGCACTGCGGGACATCAGCGCCTATACCCCCTTTGACCCGAACAAGAAGGGCATCACGCAGGTGGCGCTGGACATCACGGCGGGCTCCGGCGCGCTGCTGGCGATGAAGCCCGGCAAGGGCCTGTTCGGTCATGCCGAGCAGGTGGTTGTGGCGCGGCTGGAGGTCTGTGTGGTGGTCATGCACGGCCTCAACGGCGAGGATGGCACGCTGCAGGGCATGCTGGAGCTGGCGAACCTGCCTTATACCTCCACGGGCGTGGCGGGCAGCGCCATCGGCATGGATAAGATCATGATGAAGCAGTTCTTCCGCGGCGCTGATTTGCCGGTGCTGCCGGGTGTGTGGCATACCCGCGCCCAGTGGGAGAAGCAGCGGGACGAGGTGCTCGATCATGTGGAGGAGGCGTTGGGCTATCCGGTTTTCGTCAAGCCCGCGAACCTCGGTTCCTCCATCGGCGTGAGCCGCGCGGACGACCGGGAGGGCCTCATTGACTCCATCGAGCTGGCCTTCGATTACGACCGCCGGGTGCTCATCGAGCAGGGCCTCGACAAGCCCATCGAGCTCAACTGTTCCGTCCTCGGCTATGACGACGAGGTCGAAGCGTCGCCCATCGAGATGCCGCTGTCCGGCGAGGAGTTCCTTGACTTCCGCGAGAAGTACATGGCAAGCGGCGGTTCCAAGGGCATGGCGAGCCTGCACCGCGTGCTGCCCGCGCCCATCGAGGACAGCCTGCGCGACCGCATTCAGGCCATGAGCAAAGACATCTTCCGCATGCTGGACTGCAAGGGCGTGGTGCGCATCGACTACATGTTCGACCGCGCGACGGAGCAGCTTTTCATCACAGAAATCAACACCATTCCCGGCTCGCTGGCCTTCTACCTGTGGGAGAACGCCGGCGTCCGGTACAGCAAGCTCATCGACCGCATGGTGGACTGCGCCCGCAAGGCCCATGAGGACAAGAATCTGCGCAACTATGCCTATACTTCGGATATCCTGCGCAGCGTGTCTCTCGGCGGCGCGAAGGGTGCTAAGGGAGCCAAAGGCGCCAAGGGCGGCAAGCTGTGAGCGGAGGGTGAACCATGCAGAGGAAACGACCGAACGCCGCGCCCCGGGTGCGCAAGGCACCGCCTGTCTGGCAGGAGCAGCCCTATAGGCAGCCTGTCTGGGAGGAAGCGCCGCAGGAATCCTATGCCTATGAAGAGCCTCCTTATGAGGAGCAGCCTTACGAGGAGCCTTATGCCGAGGAAGCGTACTACGAGCCGGAGCGAGCGACCCGCGTGCCGCCGCAGCCGGAGGTCATCGCGACCAACACGGCCATCCGCTTAACCTGCACGCTCTGCGCCATGTGCGGGTTGCTCGCGATTTTCATGTGCTGGGCCGAGAAGGAGAGCCGGGCCATCCGGCACTTCGCGGTGCAGTCGACGGCAGTGACTGCGCTGCATGTTCTGTGCGCGGCAATTCTGCTGCTGGTTTCAGGGCTGCTGGGCGGCGTTCCGTTCCTCGGCTTCCTGCTCACCATGGTCTGCTGGCTGCTTTACATCGCGCTGCTGGTGGTGATCGTGGTTGTCCGCGTGCGGATGATGCTGCATGCGTGGCGGGGTATCCGCTTCACGCTGCCGGTGCTGTGGCGGACGCTGGAGCAATTTTACTGATTACTGGAGAGAAGTGTTCAATGCGTCTGGAAGAACTGCGCGTGCCGCAGGAACTGAAGGGGCTGTCCTACGCCGAGCTGACTGAGCTGGCGGAGGAGATCCGCATGGAGCTGGTGGACACGGTGTCGCGGCAGGGCGGACACCTCGCGTCCAATTTAGGCGTGGTGGAGCTGACGATCGCGCTTCACCGCGTTTTTGACATGCCTACGGACAAGGTGGTCTTTGACGTGGGGCATCAGAGCTATGTGCACAAGCTGATCACCGGGCGGCTGGAGGAGTTCCGGACGCTGCGATCCTTCGGCGGCATGAGCGGTTTCCCGAAGCGGTCGGAGAGCGATTACGACGTGTTCGAGACCGGGCATGCCTCCACGGCGATCTCCGCGGCGCTGGGTCTGGCCCGGGCCCGGGATTATCAGGGAAAAAGCCATCATGTGATCGCTGTGGCGGGCGACGGCGCGCTGACCGGCGGACTGTGCTATGAGGCGCTCAACGACGCGGGCAGCAGCAATACCCGGCTCATCCTGATCCTCAACGATAACGAGATGTCCATCGCGCCCAATGTTGGCGCGCTCTCGAAGCACCTGACCGACCTGCGGGCATCCCGGCATTGGCGTTCGGTCAAGGTGGCTGTCAAGGACGGTCTGTCGCGCCTGCCGGTGCTGGGCAAGCCGCTGTACCGCATGATGGACTGGCTGAAGGACATCGTCAAATCCGCGTTCATCCAAGAGGTGGACGAGGGCTTCTTCACCTCGCTGGGCTTCCACTATTACGGCCCCATCGACGGCCATGATCTCAAGGGCATGGAGCGCACCCTGCAACGGGTGAAGGAGGTGGACGGCCCCTCCGTCGTGCATGTGCTGACCCGCAAGGGCTACGGCTATGTGCCCGCGGAGGAGGAGCCGGAGACCTTCCACGGCGTGCCGCCCTTCTATGTGGAGACGGGCGAGGCCCGCAAGCAGTCGTCCGCGCCATCCTACGGGTCGGTCATGGCGGATGAGCTGTCCCGCATGGCCGGGGAGGATGGGCGAATCGTCGCAATCACGGCGGCGATGCCCGGCGGCACGGGGCTGAGCGAGTTCGGCAGGCAGTACCCCGACCGCATGCTGGACGTGGGTATCGCTGAGGAGCACGCGGCAACGCTGGCGGCTGGTCTGGCGGCTGGCGGCATGAAGCCTTACTTTGCGGTGTATGCCTCCTTCTTCCAGCGCAGCTTCGATCAGATGATCCACGATGTGTGCCTGCAGAACCTGCCGGTGACCTTCCTGCTCGACCGGGCTGGTCTGGTGGGCGAGGACGGCCCGACCCATCACGGCGTGTTCGATCTTGCGAGCATGCTGCCCGTGCCGAACATGACCATTCTGGCGCCTCGGGACATTCATGAGCTGCGCCTGATGATGCGCTGGTCGGGCCGCTGGGATGGCCCCTGCGCGATCCGCTACGGACGGGTCAGCGCGGATATGAGCGCCCGGTATCCCTGCAAGAGCTTCACCTTCGGTCAGTGGGAGCTGCTTGAAAAGGGCAGCGACTGCTCGCTGCTGGCGGTGGGCTCCATGGTGGAGGCGGCGGCGCAGGCGAGGGAAATGCTGGAGGAGCGCGGCATTCACGCGGCGCTGGTCAACTGCTCGACGGTGAAGCCCCTCGACATGCCCTTGCTTCGGCGGCTGGCGCAGCGGCCCTATATCACCATCGAGGAGCATGTGCTGACGGGCGGTTTCGGCGCGGCGGTCTGCGAGGCCTGCGCGGAGGAAGGAATAGCCGCTCCGGCGCTGATGCTGGGCATTCCTGATGCCTTCATCCAGCATGGCAGCCGCCGGGAACTGTTTGAGTCGCTTGGCCTTCTGCCTGAGCAGATGGCGGAGCGGATCATCGAGACATTGAGGAAGAATACAGATGAGCGATAAAATGCGGGCGGATGTGGCGCTGGTGGAGCGCGGGCTTTGCGAGAGCCGGGTCAAGGCGCAGGCGGCGATCATGGCCGGGCTGGTCTATGTGGCGGAAAGGCGCATTGACAAGGCGTCGGAGACGGTGAAGCCCGAGGATGATCTGCATCTTCGCGGCAGCGCGAATCTCTTTGCCAGCCGCGGCGGGCTCAAGCTGGAAAAAGCGGTCGCGTCCTTTCAGGCTGATCTGACCGGCAAGGTCTGCATGGATATCGGCGCGGCGACGGGCGGCTTCACGGATGTGTGCCTGCAGAACGGAGCAGCCCATGTGTACGCGATTGACGTGGGCTACGGGCAGTTCGCTTGGAAGCTCCGGAACGATCCCCGGGTCACGCTCATGGAGCGCACCAACGCCCGGCATCTCACACCGGACATGTTCCCGCTGCATCCGACGGTCACCGTGATGGATGTAAGCTTCATTTCCATCAAGCTGATCCTCCCGGTGGCGGCAGCTATCATGGGCGAGGAGGGCGTGTTCTACACGCTCATCAAGCCGCAGTTCGAGGCGGGCCGTGGGCGCGTCGGCAAACACGGCGTGGTGCGTGATCCGCAGGTGCACGAGGATGTGCTGCGGGAGATCGTCGCCTTTGCCCCGACCATCGGCTGGCAGGTGCAGGCTCTTGATTATTCGCCCATCAAGGGGCCCGAGGGCAACATTGAGTTCCTCGCGAAGATCACGCCCCGACAGAGCGAGACGGAACCCGTTGCGGACGAGTGCATCCGTGAGCTTGTGGCCCGGGCGCATCAGGAGATGCGCAAGGAGTAAAATTCATTGGATTTTCAGGTTGCATATGCTTGAATGAATATTCATTCTGTGCTATAATAGGCCCGGTGCCGGGGAGAGCGTTTCTCCAGCGGCGTCGGGCGTTTTTCATCAGATCGGAGAGCGGGGTGAGCGGCGTTGCGGATCGGGCTGGTGGTGCATGGGCATCTGAAGCATGCGCAGGAATATGCAGCCCGGGCGGCGGCGCTGCTCGCGTCCATGGGCGTGGAGACGATGGCCGAGGACGGTCCCGCGTCTGTCCTGCCGGGCGTGACGTCCTTTTCATCCGCGGCGCATGCCCCGGACGCGCTGGTCTCCCTTGGCGGTGACGGCACGATTCTGCGGGGCGTTCAGTATGCCGTTCAGTGGAACGTGCCGCTGCTGGGCGTGAATCTGGGGCGCAAGGGCTTTCTGGCGGAGATTGAGCCGCAGGGGCTCGAGGATGCCTTGAAGCGCCTGATCGCCGGTGAATACACGCTGGAGGAAAGGCCGCTTCTGTCCGTGTCCTTCGGCGGCGGTCGCTGGCATGCGCTCAACGATGTAGTGGTCAGCCGGGGCGGTTATGCGCGGCTGATCGGGGTCACGACGCTGGTGGACGGCGAGATGGCCGGGCGGTATCTGGCGGACGGCGTGATCGTTGCGACGCCGACAGGCTCGACGGGTTACAGCCTGTCCGCGGGCGGGCCGGTGGTATCCCCGCGGGTGGACTGCATGGTCGTTACGCCCGTCTGCGCTCACAGCCTGCAGCACAGGCCCTGTGTGGTCGGCGGTTCGTCGGTCATCCGGCTGGAGCTGGACAGCGACGAGGAACAGACTGCCAGTCTGCAGGTTGACGGACAGAGCCGCGCCGAGCTGACGGCAGGCATGTCGGTCGAAATCAGCCGGTCGGAGGAGAAGGTGCGTTTTGTTCGCGTGCAGCCGGAGCAGTTCTTCGGCCTTGTCCGGGGCAAGCTCGCCGAGTGGAGCCAGTGATTGATGGCATGATATCATATAGATAGGGGAATCGCGATGAAAACGGTGCGACAGGTGGCCATACTGGATATTATCGAGAAGCAGAATATCGAGACGCAGGAGGAGCTGGCTGATGCGCTTCGGCAGCGGGGCATCCGCGTCACGCAGGCGACGGTGTCCCGGGATATCAAGGAGCTGCGTCTGCTCAAGGTGCTCACGCCCTCGGGCGCGTACAAATACGCCACGGCGGACAAGGCTGAGAACGGCCTGAGCGAGCGCTTTATCCGCATGCTGGCGGAGTCGCTGCTTTCCGTCGCCGCGTCGAACAACCTGATCGTTGTGAAGACCCTTTCCGGCTCGGCAAACGTGGCCGCGGAGGCCCTCGACAGCCTGCACTGGCCGGAAATCCTCGGCACGCTGGCGGGCGACAACACCATCCTGCTCATCATCCGCAGCGAGGCCGACGTGCCCTCTGTCCAGACGCGCCTGCAGGAAATGATGCGGTAATCAGCGATTCATTGATAAAGGAGCATCGGTATTCATGATCCTATCCATGCGCGTGCATAATATCGCCCTGATTGAGGACCTGACGCTGGAGTTTGCGTCAGGTCTGCATGTGCTGACGGGTGAAACGGGCGCGGGCAAGTCGATCATCGTCGACGCGGTGAATCTGGCGCTGGGCGGCCGAGCGGACCGGGAACTGATCCGCACGGGTACGGACAAGGCGTGGGTGGAGGCTGTCTTTGACGCGGGGGATGACCCGCAGGTGGCGGCCCTGCTGGCGGAGCAGTCCATCGACTATGACGGCGTCGTCACGCTGTACCGGGAGATCACCCGATCGGGGCGGAACCTCTGCCGGGTCTGCGGGGTGGTCATGCCGCTGAACGTGCTCCGGGAGGCCGCGGCCCTGCTGATGGACGTGCACGGCCAGCATGAGGGACGGTTCCTGATGGAGCCCGCGTATCATCTGCGTTTTCTGGACGCGTCGGGTGGCGAGGAGCATCAAGGCCTGCTGGCGCAGGTGGCCGCGGCCTATGAAGCCTTTATCGTCAACCATCGCGCCTATGCCCGGCTTGTGAAGGAGAACGAGCAGAAGGGCTACCGCATGGAGAGTCTGAAAAAGTCCCTTGAGGAGCTGAACAAGGCGAAGCTCAAACCCGGTGAAGAGGAAAAGCTGACCGCCGAGAAAGAGCGCTACCGTCATTCGGAAAAGATCGCGTCCGCCGTGCGCGCGGCTTACGGAGCCATGGCGGCGGGCGAGGACAGCGCGTCGGCCCTGTCCCGGGTGAAGGAAGCGGTCTCCTCCCTGCAGAGCCTCGCGGCCCTTGGCGAACCCTACGACTCCCTCGCGAAGCGCTGCGCGTCGGCCTATTATGAGCTGGAGGAAATCGGCTATGAGCTGGGCGGCATGATCGAGGGCGATGAGTTCGATCCGCGCCGCATGGAGCAGGTCGAGACCCGGCTTGATCTGATTCGCCGCCTCGAGCGCAAGTATGGCGATACCGTCGAAGCTGTGCTGGCCCAGCAGGAGAAGCTGCAGGAGGAGTATGACAACTTCGCTTCCATGGACGGTCAGGTGGCGACGATGGGGCAGGAGCATAAGCGGCTGCTGTCTGCATACCGCGCGCTGGCCCGTCAGCTGACGGAGTCCCGGCACGCGCTGGCCGCGGCCTTTGAGCAGGGGATGACCCGGCAGCTCGGCGACCTCGGTATGGGGTCGACGCGCTTTGAGGTCAGCTTCGCTCCAAAGCCGGAGAACAAGCAGCTCATGCCGCAGGCGTTGGGCGACGACGCCGTGGAGTTCATGATCTCGCCCAACCCCGGCGAACCGCTCAAGCCGCTGTCGAAGATTGCTTCTGGCGGTGAACTGTCCCGGCTGATGCTGGCGATCAAGTCCCTCGAGGCGGAGCGCGGCGGCGTGGGCTGCATGGTTTTCGACGAAATCGACACGGGCATTTCCGGCCGCATGGCGCAGGTCGTCGCGGAGAAGATGGCGCTTATCGCCCGATCCCGACAGGTGCTGTGCGTGACGCATCTGCCGCAGATCGCCGCCATGGCCGCGCATCAGTTCCTCGTGGAAAAGACCGTTGAAGGGGAGAGAACCAACACCTCCGTCCGTCTGCTGGACCGGGATGGGCGCATCGGCGAGGTGGCCCGGATGCTCGGCGGCGCGGACGGCAGCGGCGAGTCGGCCCTGACCCACGCGGCTCATATGCTCGACACAGCGGAAGAAGCGCGAAAAGCGAGAAGTTAGCATAATCTAATGGTGAAATTGTATAAAAAAAGTGCCTTTTACCTTATGAAAAGCTTGACTGTACAAATTTCATGATCTTGTGGTATAATGCCTTTGTATAGAACTGAGAACCTATCGGGGCGTTTCATGGCCCTGAGAATAATGGAAGGGGGAACTCTTTCCGTGTTTGGAGCACGTCTTTTCCCGGGCGGCGTTCATCCTCGCGAGGGCGAGAACGGCAAGGCCGTCAACGGCGGCAATGCCATCCGTGAGCTGCCTGCGCCGCCTCGGGTCATTATCCCGCTGCAGCAGCATATCGGCGCTCCGGCCAAGCCGCTGGTCAAGAAGGGTGACCGGGTGCTGACAGGCCAGAAGATCGGCGACGCGGGCGGCTTTGTTTCCGCGCCGGTGCATGCCTCTGTGTCCGGTACGGTGGTCGATGTGCAGCCTGCGCTGCTGGCCAACGGAACCGCGCAGATGGCGGTCATTATCGACAATGATTACAAGGACGAGTGGGTGCAGCTTACTCCTGCCGAGCATCCGGAGACGCTCTCCGCCGCGGAACTGCAGTATATCATCCGCGAGGCCGGCATTGTCGGCATGGGCGGCGCTGGCTTCCCCACGGCGGTCAAGCTGACCCCCGGTACGGGTAAAACCATTGAAAAGCTGATTATCAACGGCGCGGAGTGCGAGCCTTACCTGACCGCCGACCACCGGCTGATGCTGGAGCAGGCGGCGGGTATCGTCGACGGCATCCGGCTGACCATGCTGGCGCTGGAGATTAAGGAAGCCATTGTTGGCATCGAGGATAACAAGGCCGACGCCATTGCCGTGATGACCGAAGCCGCATCGCATGTCGAGGGCCTGACTGTGCGCGCGCTGCCGGTGAAGTATCCGCAGGGCGGAGAGAAGCAGCTCGTCTATGCCCTCACCCGGCGCAAGGTGCCCGCGGGCGGGCTGCCGCTGGACGTGGGCTGCGTGGTCATGAACGTCGGCACCTGCTATGCGGTGCATCAGGCGGTGCGCGAGGGCAGGCCGCTGATCAGCCGCGTGACCACCGTCGGCGGTCTGGTCAACAACCCCGGCAATTTCCTCGTTCGCGTGGGCTGCACGGTGGAAAACCTGCTGGAAGCCTGCGGCGGCATCAAGCCCGAAACGAAGCAGCTCCTTTATGGCGGCCCGATGATGGGCATGGCCATCGCCCGGACGGACATCCCGGTGACCAAAGCCTGCTCGGGTATTCTGGCGCTGGGTCAGGCAGCGATGGAACCGAAGGAGAGCGCCTGCATCCGCTGCGGCCGCTGCATCAACGCCTGCCCGATGAACCTCATGCCCGCCAAGATCGACGCCTTTGCCCGCGTGAACGACTTTGAGAGCGCGGAAAAATTCGGCGCGATGAACTGCATGGAGTGCGGCGTGTGCACCTATACATGCCCGGCCAAGCGCAGCCTGACCCAGTCCTGCCGCACGGCCAAGAAGGTCATCACCACCCGCCGTCAGAGGGAAGCCGCCCGCAAGCAGGCCGAGGAAGCCGCTCAGAAGGCTCAGGCCGCTGCGGACAGCAAGGCGATCCCTGTGGAAGAAAAGAAGGAGGGCTGAGCCTATGCAAAAGAATCTTGCTGTCACCTCCTCGCCGCATCTGCGGGACAGCATGTCCACCCAGCGCATCATGCAGGAGGTCTGTCTGGCGCTGGCCCCGGCTGGCATCGCGGGCATCATCCTTTTCGGCATGAACGCGGCTGTCCTGATCGCCGCGTCGGTCATCACCTGCGTGGTGGCGGAGTACGTCTGGCAGAAGCTGAACCATCAGACCGTCACCGTCGCCGACTGGAGCGCGGTTGTCACAGGGCTGCTGCTGGCTTATAACCTGCCTGCCACCGCGCCGGTCTGGATCGCTGTGGTCGGATCAATCATCGCCATCGTGCTGGTGAAGCAGTGCTTCGGCGGCATCGGCGGAAACTTCATGAACCCTGCCCTGACCGCCCGTGCCGTGCTGTTTGTGAGCTGGTCGGGCATCATGGCGAGCTATCCGCAGACCCGTTTCGCGGCGGACGCTGTGTCGTCTGCCACGCCTCTGGCCACGCTGGGCGGCGGCACGGTCGGCAATCTCAGCTTCTGGAACCTGCTGATTGGCAACTGCGGCGGCGTGATCGGCGAGACCTGCAAGATCGCGCTGATTCTGGGCGGTGCATACCTGATCTGGCGCGGGCTCATCGACTGGCGCATCCCGCTGGCCTTCATCGGTACCGCGTTCATCTGCTTCCTGCTCAAGGACGGCCTTCAGGTCGCCGTTTACGAGATGTTCGCGGGCAGCCTGCTCCTCGGCGCGTTCTTCATGGCGACGGATTATGTCACCAGCCCGGTCACGCATCTGGGCCGCGTCATCATGGGCGTGGGCTGCGGCCTGATCCTGTTCATCATTCGCGCGTTCGCGAGCTATCCCGAGGGATGCTCCTTCGCGATTCTGTTCATGAACGTCGCGACGCCGCTGATTGACCGCTTCACGACGCTCAAGCCTTTTGGGGAGGTGAAGAAGCATGGCTGATAAGAAGGGCTTCCTGCCCATCCTCTTTAACGGCCTGATCACGGAGAACCCCACCTTCACGCTGATGCTGGGCATGTGCCCGACGCTGGCCATCACCACCGCTGGCATGAACGGCGTGGGCATGGGTTTGGCCACGACGGTTGTGCTGGTGTGCTCCAACCTGTTTGTTTCGCTTCTGCGCAACGTCATCCCGGAGAAGGTGCGTATCCCGAGCTTCATCGTGGTCATCGCTTCCTTCGTTACCATCGTCGAGATGCTCATGAAGGCCTACTTGCCGGATCTCTATTCGGCGCTGGGTATGTACATCTCCCTGATCGTGGTCAACTGCATCATCTTTGCCCGGGCGGAGGCCTTTGCCTTCAAGAACCCGCCGGTCGCGGCGCTTGCTGACGGCATCGGCATGGGCCTTGGCTTCACTGCCGCCATCACGATTCTCTCCTGCATCCGTGAGCTGTTCGGCTCCGGCACCATCTTCGGCGCGCAGGTCATGCCCGCGAGCTTCCAGCCCATGGGCATCATGCTCAACGTGCCCGGCGGCTTCGTGACCCTCGGCCTGCTCCTGGCGCTGGTCAACGGTATCAAGGCCGCAGCCGCCCGCCGTAGCGCTGCCAGAAAGGAGGAGCTGGCATGAATACCTATCTGGCAATTATCGTCGGCTCCCTGCTGGTCAACAACTTCGTCATGAACAAGTTCCTCGGCATCTGCCCCTTCCTCGGCGTATCGAAGAAGTTTGATACCGCGCTGGGCATGGGCATGGCCGTGACCTTCGTCATGACGCTGGCGTCGCTCATTGCGTGGGTGGTCGAGCATTTCGTGCTGGTGCCGCTGGACCTGATGTACATGCGCACCATCGCGTTCATTCTGGTCATCGCCGTGCTGGTGCAGATGGTGGAAATGGCGATCAAGAAGCTCTCCCAGTCGCTCTATCAGGCGCTGGGCGTGTATCTGCCGCTGATCACCACCAACTGCGCGGTGCTGGGCGTGGCGATCCTCAATTCCGACACGGTCTACAACCTTGCCGAGAGCACGCTGAACGGCTGCTTTGCGGCGCTGGGCTTCACGCTGGCGCTGGTGCTGTTCGCCTGCATTCGCGAGCGGCTGGCGCTGGCTCCCATGCCCAAGTGGATGGACGGCTTCCCCGGCGCGCTGATCACCGCGGGCCTGATGGCTGTCGCCTTTGCCGGCTTCGGCGGCCTGATCTAAAGGAGGACAAGACATGGAAATCATCATCGCTGCGCTGGCGCTGGGCGGTATGGGCATTCTCTTCGGCCTGCTGCTGACCTTCACCTCGAAGGTGTTCGCGGTGCCTGCCAACCCGACGCGCGACGCGATTCGAGAGGTGCTTCCGGGCGCGAACTGCGGCGGCTGCGGCTATCCGGGCTGCGATGGCTGCGCGGACGCGATGGCTTCCGGCAAGGCTGGTGTGAACGCCTGCCCCGTCGGCGGTCCTGCCGTGGCTGATCAGGTGGCGGCGATCCTCGGCGTGGAGCCCGCGGACGCTTCCTCCCGCAACGTGGCCCGCGTGATCTGTCAGGGCGATATCGACCACTGCCGCACCAAGTTCCGCTATGAAGGCATTCAGGACTGCGTTTCCGCATCGCTGGTCAACGACGGCAACCGTTCCTGCAAGTATGCCTGTCTGGGTCTGGGAAGCTGTGTCAAGGCCTGCGCCTTCGACGCGATTCACATCGACGAGCGCCTCAAGATCGCCGTGATCGACGAGGACAAGTGTGTCGCCTGTGGCAAGTGCGTCGAGACCTGCCCCAAGAGCGTGCTGGCCCTGCATCCTGCCACCGAGCCTGTTCGCCTGCTCTGCCGTGCGGCAGAGGAGGGGATTCTGGTCTCTGATAACTGCCGCAAGGGCTGCATCGGCTGCGAGCGCTGCCTGCTGGCCTGCAAGTTTGGCGCCATCACCATGGTCAACCACCTGCCGGTCATCGACAAGGACAAGTGCCGCTCCTGCATGATGTGCGCCGAGGTCTGCCCGACCACGGCCATCTGGGCCAACTGGGACGAGCGGCGCATCGCCGAGATCGACCAGAGCCAGTGCATTGGCTGCACCATGTGCAAGCGCAACTGTCAGTTTGAGGCGGTGGCTGGCATGGTGAAGCAGCCCCACGAGATCACCGACGCCTGCACCGGCTGCGGAATCTGCGCGGAGAAGTGCCCCAAGAAGTGCATCACCATGAAGGTGCGCGAGCATACCCGCGACCGCAACTCCAAGGTTGGCAACACGCCCGAGCAGGTGTTGGCTGTTCAGTCCGCTGCTCCCGCCGCAAAGCCTGCCCGCACGCCGGAGCAGGAGGCGAAGATCAAGGCCGCGCTGGAAGCCAAGGCTGCCCGCGAGAAGGTCGCGAAGGAGCAGACCTCTGCGGAAGCGTAATTCAATTCAAAGAATACAGGCCCCACAGGCAGCTTGTACAGTCGCCTGTGGGGCCTTTCCATGGTCAAGAGGTGAATTTCATGGACCGGCTTTTGCTGGTGGACGGCAGCAATCTGCTGTTTCAGATGTTTTTCGGGATGCCGGCACGAATCGTCAATGGACAGGGCAAAGCCATTCAGGGCACGCTCGGCTTTGTGGGCGCGCTTTTGAAGATCATCCGCAGGACGGAGCCGACGCATGTTGCGGTATTGTTTGACGGAGAGCACGAAAATGACCGCGCCAAAGCTGACGCAGGCTATAAGGCGAATCGCGTTGATTACAGTCAGGTCGCCGAGGAGGAGGCGCCGTTTTCTCAGCTTCGCGATATTTACGCGGCGTTGGACTATCTGGGCGTCCGCTATGCGGAAACAACGGTCTGCGAGACGGACGACTGGATGGCTGGCTATTCCCTTACCTACGGGAAGGATATGGAGATCGTGATATCCTCCTTCGACAGCGATTTCTTTCAGCTGATCACGGATAAGGTCTCTGTGCTGCGCTATCGGGGCGACAAGACGGTGATATGCACCCCGAGCGATATCATAACCAAGTTCGGTATTGCGCCGGCACAGTATGCGGACTGGAAGGCGATGACAGGGGACAAAGCCGATAACATCAGGGGAGTGGCGAAGATTGGCCCGAAGACGGCGGCCGCTCTGCTGAATCAATACGGCAGCCTCGATGACATTCTTGCGAATGCGGAGCGCATTGAACGGCCTTCTGTCCGGGCGTCCATCACCGAAAACGCCGAGAAGCTGAAGACCAATTATCAAATCATCAAGCTGAACAATCATGCGGCGCTGCCCTTTTCTCTTGATGATATGGTCTATACGCTGCCGCCCGTCACGACAAATGAGGTGCTGAAAGGCATAGGTCTGAGATAGGTCAGCCGCCGCCTTTCGGGGAAGAGCGCGAGCGGGGGAGCTTTCAGCTTAAAAGCCGCCTCACGCGCATTTCATATGGATATCCCGTCCCGTTGCCGGAAATACTTCCCATGAGAAGAAAAATCATCCGAAAGGGGCAATGAAAGGCAGACTGCATCTTGCAATTCCGCAAAATATATTGTATAATTTGACTGTTCTGAGAAGGATTCCCGCTTAGGCTGTCTTTTTTGGCGGCATAAGCGGCCCTGAGTGATGAGCGGAGCGATCCGCTCATGAAAACGACGAGGAGGAGATTCCCATGGCGAAGAAGTATGTATACCTCTTCAAGGAAGGCAACGCCAACATGCGCGAGCTGCTGGGCGGCAAGGGCGCGAACCTTGCCGAGATGACCAGTCTGGGCATGCCCGTGCCTCAGGGCTTCACGGTCACCACGGAAGCCTGCACCCGTTACTACACCGACGGCAAGGTCATCGGCGATGATATCGTCGAGCAGATCTACGCCGCTCTGGCCGAGACCGAGAAGATCGCTGGCAAGAAGTTCGGCGACGAGAACGATCCGTTCCTTGTCTCCGTTCGTTCCGGTGCCCGCGCCTCCATGCCCGGCATGATGGATACCATCCTGAACCTTGGCCTGACCGATAAGTCTGTCGTTGGTCTGGCGAACCTGACCAACAACGAGCACTTCGCTTATGACGCCTATCGCCGCTTCATCGCGATGTTCTCCGACGTCGTTATGGAGATTCCGAAGAGCGAGTTCGAGGATGTTCTCGACGAGTTCAAGGAGAAGAAGGGCGTCAAGTTTGACCGTGACCTCGACGCTGAGGACCTCAAGGCTGTCGTCGTTCGGTTCAAGGAGATCTACAAGAACCACATGGGCGTTGACTTCCCGCAGGATCCCAAGGTTCAGCTGATGGAGTCCGTCAAGGCCGTGTTCCGTTCTTGGGACAACCCCCGCGCCATCTACTATCGCCGCATGAACGACATCCCCGGCGACTGGGGCACTGCCGTCAACGTGCAGTCCATGGTCTTTGGCAACATGGGCGAGACCTCCGGCACCGGCGTGGCCTTCACCCGTAACCCCTCTACCGGCGAGAAGAAGCTGTACGGCGAGTACCTGCTGAACGCTCAGGGCGAGGACGTTGTCGCGGGTATCCGCACGCCCCAGCCCATCTCCCAGCTGCAGGAGCAGATGCCCGAAGTGTACCAGCAGTTCGTTGATATCGCTGCCAAGCTGGAAGCGCACTATCGCGACATGCAGGACATGGAGTACACCATCGAGCGCGGCAAGCTGTTCATGCTCCAGACCCGCAACGGCAAGCGTACCGCCGCGGCCGCTCTGAAGATCGCCGTCGATCTGGTCGACGAGGGCGTGCTCTCTGAGGAAGAGGCTGTCCTGAAGGTTGAGCCCAAGCAGCTCGACACCCTGCTGCACCCCAACTTCGATGCTGACGCTGTGAAGAAGGCGCCCGTCATCGCGAAGGGCCTGCCCGCTTCTCCCGGTGCTGCCACCGGCGCGATCTACTTCACCGCTGACGAAGCGGCCGCCCATGGCAAGAACAAGGAGAAGGTCATCCTCGTGCGCAAGGAGACCACGCCTGAGGACATCGAGGGCATGGACTTCTCTCAGGGCATCCTGACCGTCTTCGGCGGCATGACCTCTCACGCGGCTGTCGTTGCCCGCGGCATGGGCCGTGCGGCTGTCGTCGGCTGCGGCGAGCTGAAGGTCAATGAGGAAGCCAAGACCCTGACCGTTGGCGACAAGGTCTATCATGAGGGCGACTTCATCTCTCTGGATGGCTCCACCGGCAACGTCTACGATGGCCAGATCGCGACCGTCGAGGCTTCCATCTCCGGCGATTTCGCCCGCTTCATGAGCTGGGCTGACGCGGCTCGCAAGCTGACCGTCCGCACCAACGCCGATACCCCCCGCGATACCAAGCAGGCGGTTGCCTTCGGCGCCGAGGGCATCGGTCTGTGCCGTACCGAGCACATGTTCTTCGAGGCCGACCGTATCGCGGCTGTCCGTGAGATGATCCTCTCCGACACCAAGGAACAGCGCGAAAAGGCTCTGGCGAAGATCCTGCCGATGCAGCAGGGCGACTTCGAGGCCATGTACAAGGCTCTGGAAGGCCGTCCCATGACCGTCCGCTATCTGGATCCGCCGCTCCATGAGTTCGTGCCCCATGTGGACATGACCGAGGAGATCGAGGGCCTGGCCAAGAATCTGGGCATCTCTACCGACGAGGTCATCACCAAGATCAACGCGCTGCACGAGTCCAACCCCATGATGGGTCACCGCGGCTGCCGTCTGGCCGTCACCTATCCGGAGATCGCCGAGATGCAGACCCGCGCTGTCATTCAGGCCGCGATCAACGTCAAGAAGGAATGCGGCTATGACATCGTGCCCGAGATCATGATCCCGCTGGTCGGCTCCAAGAAGGAGCTGGGCTTCGTCAAGGCTATCGTTGACGAGACCGCCAAGAAGGTCTTTGAGGAGCAGGGCGTGACCCTCGAGTATCACGTCGGCACCATGATCGAGATTCCGCGCGCGGCCGTCACCGCCGACGAGATCGCCGAGCATGCCGAGTTCTTCTCCTTCGGCACCAACGACCTGACCCAGATGACCTTCGGCTTCTCCCGTGACGACGCCGGCAAGTTCCTGGGCAGCTACTATGACAACAAGATCTTCGAGAGCGATCCCTTCGCCCGTCTGGACACCGACGGCGTTGGCAAGCTGGTGCAGATGGCCGCGGATCTGGGCCGCAAGACCCGTCCGAACATCAAGCTGGGCATCTGCGGCGAGCACGGCGGCGACCCGAGCACCATCATGTTCTGCCACAAGGTTGGCCTGAACTATGTGTCCTGCTCGCCCTTCCGTGTTCCGATCGCCCGTCTGGCTGCGGCTCATGCTGCGATCATGGAAAAGCAGGCGAAGTAATCTTCACCTAATAGAGGCGGCTTCCTGAAAGGGGAGCCGTCTTTTTCGTGGAAGACAGGTGTCTTTGCGGTCTGTGGTCGCGGTTGCGCGTGCAAAGCGTTGGGAAAAAAGCGGCGCTTCCTCGGCGTCTTCTAACCTTGCCTGCGTCGTGCGGCTTGTCGGTTGACAAAAGATGCCACCGATGATAGAATGATCACAGTATTTCTGCGGCATAGCAAGACCGTGGGCATCGGATGACACCGAGTAAGCCGAGGAAAAGGGAGGAACGGGCATGAAAGTCTTTGGCACGATTCTGTTGATTATGGGCATTGCCTGTGCGCTGTGCGGGCTTTACGGCTTTTATGCGATCACGCAGTCGCAGGTAGATTCTGTGCTGGGCCTGAGCGTCGATAACGCTATCGCGATGATGCGCGCCTTCGGAGCGACCCGCCAATTGAGCCTCGCTGATCAGGTGACGCTGTTTGCGCTGGAGAACCGCATGCTCCTGCTGATCAGCGGTCTGATTGCGGCAGCCGCGGGATTCTGCGTCCATATTGTCGCCAAGAAACAATGAGCATCAGAAAAGCACCCTGCATGACGCAGGGTGCCTTTTTTGTGCAGACGAACAGAAACCGTCAGAAGTTGCCGCCGTTCCAGCCCCATGTGCCGATTTCCTCATAGGTGACATAAATCCGGTTGGGGTCAAGCTCGAGCTCCTCGCGGAGAATATCGGTGAGGGCTTCGGTGAGCTTGGCATAGGCATCCTCGGTTCCGGCGCCGAAGAGCTTCACATGGCAGATGGCGCAGGGCTCGTCGGAACCCTGAAAATACATGGACGCATTGCCGCGGAAGGAGAGCATCAGCCAGCTTTCTGTCTTGCCGGGAATCAGCTCGATGGCCTGTCCCATGCGCTCCTTGATGGCCTGCTCCTTGCGCCCGGGAATGGCGATATTCGCGGTCGTCTCAATGTAAGGCATCGTTGAAACCTCCATAACCTTGTCAGACGTTCAGTTCCTGCTTCTCGCCGAGAATGGCTGCATTGTCCTTGAGCAGCGGGCGGATAACCTCGGCCAGATATTCCTCCACCTGCTGGGCGGAGCGGCCCGTGAACTGTTCCGGCTTGAGGATGGCCTCGACCTCCTCGCGGGTGACCATGAAGGCAGGGTCAGCGCAGATGCGGTCGATCAGGTCGTTCGCGCCGCCTTCCTCCTTGACAACCCGCGCTGCCGCCTGAGAATGCACGCGCAGCTTCTCGTGCAGCTCCTGCCTGTTGCCGCCCTTGCTGACCGCGTCCATCATGATATTCTCCGTCGCCATGAAGGGCAGCTCGTTCATCACCCGGGTGCGGACGACCTTCTCGTAGACCATCAGGCCATCGCAGACGTTCATCATGATGTTCAGGATCGCGTCGATGCCGAGGAAAGCCTCCGCCACCGCGATGCGCTTGTTGGCGCTGTCGTCGAGGGTGCGCTCGAAGAACTGCGTCCCGGCGGTCAGCGCGGCGTTCAGGGTGTCGACCATGACGTAGCGGGACAGAGCGTTGATGCGCTCGCAGCGCATGGGATTGCGTTTGTAGGGCATGGCCGAGGAGCCGATCTGGCTCTTCTCGAAGGGCTCTTCCATCTCCTTGAAGTTCGCCAGCAGCCGCATGTCGTAGGCGAACTTGCTGGCCGTCTGCGCGACGCCGGAAAGGGTCGAGACGACCATGTAGTCCATTTTGCGGGAGTAGGTCTGGCCGGACACGGGCACTACCTTGTCAAAGCCCATGGTTGCGGCAATGTCCGCTTCGACGGCCTTGATCTTCGCGCTGTCCCCGTGGAACAGCTCCATGAAGCTGGCCTGCGTGCCGGTTGTGCCCTTGGAGCCCAGCAGCGCAAGGCTCTCAACCCGGTGCTCCAGCTCGAGGTAGTCCATGTACAGCTCGTTGAGCCAGAGGGTCGCGCGCTTGCCGACGGTGGTGAGCTGCGCGGGCTGCAGGTGGGTGTAGGCGAGGGCGGGCATGGCCTTGTACTGATCGGCAAAGTCAGCCAGCAGCGCGATGACGTTGAGCAGCTTGCGCCGGACAACCTGCAGGCCCTGCCGCATGATGATCACGTCGGTGTTGTCGCCGACGTAGCAGCTCGTCGCGCCCAGATGGATGATGCCCGCCGCCTTGGGACACTGCAGTCCATAGGCATAGACGTGGCTCATCACGTCGTGGCGGCATTCCTTTTCGCGGCGGATGGCATCGTCATAGTTAATGTCTTCGGCATGGGCTTCCAGCTCGGCGATCTGCTCGTCGGTGATGGCAAGGCCCTGCTTCTGCTCGGCTTTCGCCAGAGCGATCCACAGCCTGCGCCATGTGCGGAACTTGTTGTCCTCAGAGAAAATGAACTGCATCTCCTTGCTGGCGTACCGCGTGGAGAAGGGGCTGATGTAGGTGTCGTGCGCCATAAAGATCGGCCTCCTTGGTAATGTTCACTGGTATTGTACAGGAAGATGCGCCGGAATGCAAGGGGAATCATGGGAAAGTTGCCTGTTCATGTGGAAGACAGAGACGCTGTGGCTGCCATCCACCGGGGCAGGATAGCGGTCGAAATGCTCTGCTCATGGGACGCGGCAGCACCCTCGGCAAGGGCCTGCGCATCGCTGTCAAACCAGCGCATGGACTGCAGAATGCTCTCCCGCATCAGGGAGAAATCCTCTGTGCAGCCGTACCTCTTCAGGTGCTGCTGATAGGACGCGGGCAGATGATTCAGCTTGTTGGCGCTGCCGCCCCACGGGAGGCGGTCGAGAGCCGTCAGCAGCAGGGAAGCATGAGCGTCCATCATGGTCCGCAGCACGGCTTCCAGCTTGAAAAAGTCGCGCCTGACCAGATATTTGGCCGACAGGTGCGCGTGATACCAGTAGGTGTCAATGAGACGCTGCGCGTCGTCCTGCCAGAGGCTGTTCGAGGGAGCGTTGGCCGCCAGCGCGGCAACCGAGCCGTTTCGATCGAAAATGATATTCTCCCGCTGCAAATCGGCGTAATGCACCCGGCAGATGCCGTCGTCAAGGCGCTCGCTGTTCAGCAGGAACACATCATATACAACCAGCTTGCCGCCGAGCTCGAGCAGATAGCCGTTGTTGACGATGGAATCGCCGTTGAAGCCCTCGGGCCAGCAGAGAACCACCCTGTCGCAGCAGGTTTCCAGCCACGAGGTCACGTTCGCCGCAACGTCGGCAAAGCGCTCGCCCGCAATCAGAAAAACGACGTCAAGGTCGGAGTGCTCGTCCGTCTGCTGACGGGAAGCCGAGCCGAAATACCATGCGCCAAGAACTTCCGGCTGGCTTTGCATGCGGCGAACGACGCGCTCGTGAATGGTGAGCAGTTCCTGTATCATGATGAATCCCGCCGTTTCAGAAGATATTGAGCTCATGATAGCACAGAAAAAAAGGCGCGTCAATCGCGCCTGTCGTTATTTGTTCGCTGTGCGTCTGATCGCACGGATCAGCACAACGGCGCACCATGCCATCCGCACCACATGCCCGACCAGCATCGCGATGGCTGCGCCGTAGAGCCGCAGGTACGGCAGGGGAGTCAGCCACGCGGTCAGCAGCAGGGTCACGATGCTGCCCACGATGGTGCCTGTGAGCGTCTTCTGCTGGAGGCCGAGGCCCGTCACCATGCCCGAGAGCACCTGATGCACGGAGAAAATCAGCGCCATGGGGCTCAGCAGGCGGATCAGCGGCGAAAGCGCCGGGGTCTTGTAAAGTGATTCGCCGAGCACGCCCGCGAGCATGAACAGCCCGATCATGGCGAGCAGGCCAATGCCCGCAGAGGACAGAGTTAGCACGCGCATGGTATGCCGGAGGCGCTGTGGCTGATGCTCCTGACGGGAGACGGCAGGGGTCGCGATCATGCACACGGCGCTCGTCACGATGCCGGGGAGCATCATCAGGGGTAGCGCCATGCCGTTGAGCAGGCCGAACTGAGCTGTCGCCGCCGCGGCTGACAGTCCCGAACGACGCAGGCATACCGGCAGCAGGATGGCTGTCAGAGTGCGCATGCCGGTGAGGCACAGGCGGGAGAGCGTCATGGGCGTGGAGAGGCGAAACAGCTCTCGGGTCAGCTCGCGCTGGGGCGGCTCATGGGTCCAGTGGCCGCGCAGAACACGGCGGAACAGCAGAAGCGCCACCACGCCCGCGGCGATCTCGGCTATTCCCGGCAGCGCGGCAGTCAGCGCGACGCTCCGCCCAGCCAGCAGCATGAGCAGCGCCGCCGACAGCCCGAAGCGCACTGTCTGTTCGGCGCACTCGTTCAGCGCGGGCGCGCGCATGTTCTCCAGCCCGTAACAATAGCCGCAGTAGGCCGCGCAGAGGCCCAGCAGCAGCACGTCCGGCGCGCTGGTGAGGATGGCGGGCAACGTGCGCATGTCGCCCAGCAGCCACGCCAGAGCCGGGGATAGCAGCACCAGCGCGGGTGCCAGCAGCAGCGACATCCACAGCACCAGCGACTGTCCGGCCCGCAGTACGGCGCGCGCTTCCTCTCCTTCGCGCTGGGCGGTGAGACGGCTCATGGCCGCGGGAATGCCGGAGGTCACCGGGGTGATGGCCAGCATGATGACCGAATGGGACAGCTCCATCACGCCCATGGCTTCCGCGCCCATCAGCCGGGCCAGCATGAGCCGCATCGCAAAGCCGATGCCGCGGGTGTATCCGTTCGCCAATGTAAGCGTCATGGCCTGACGGCGCAAGGTGGCGCGCATAGGTTCATCTCCTTCGTCAGGGGATGCTATGCGGCTGACCCGCCGCTCATGCAGTTGACAGATCGCTCTGCTTTCTATATAATATTGTCAAACAATCGTGAAATATCGTTGAAAGGGTGATACCCGTGAACAAGTGGGACGACCGCTTTATGGAGATGGCGCATGTCATCGCGGGCTGGACGAGCTGCTATATGCCGGGCCGGAGCATCGGCTGCGTGATCGTCAAGGACAAGCGTATCATGACCACCGGTTATAACGGCGCGCCTGCTGGCCTTCGTACCTGCAAGGAGCGGGGAGAGTGCATGCGCCGTCGGCTGGGTATCGAATCCGGCACCCGGGCGGAGCTGTGCTATGCCATTCATGCCGAGCAGAACGCCATCATTCAGGCCGCCAAGCTGGGCGTGTCCATCGACGGCGCGACGCTCTACTGCACGCATCAGCCCTGCAGCGTCTGCGCGAAAATGATCATCAACGCGGGCATCAAGCGCGTGGTTTATCAGCAGGGCTATCCGGACGAGTTCTCGCTGGAGATTTTCCGGGAAGCGAACGTTCAGCTTGAACGCTACGAGCCGGAAGAACGGGCGTAAGACAAAAAAAGCGGGAGGGGCAGCCTCCCGCACCCACTCCCGAAAGGCGTCGACGATCCGTTACGGGATGGAAAATGGTCTATCGCATGACATGTAACAGAGTTATTCCTTCGGGTAGGGTTCCTGACCGATGCACCAGCCGCGCAGCTTATTGACAGAGCGTTCCACCGCGTCGCGGCTGTTCTTCCACGGCTCGGAGGCAAAGCGGTAATCGAACTTTTTGATGAACCAGCTGATCTCCTCCTGCATCCTGTCGAAGGCTTCCGTCTCCAGCCTGACCAGCGTGTCGGTGAACTCAGCCAGCTCCTTGCTGTTCAGTTCCTGCGGGGCAAAGCGCATCAGCTCCGCCGCATGGGGGAGGCACACGCCCTTTCCGGCGGCAAAGGCCCTGCGGAAATCAGATTCGTTCTTGTACAGATGGAAAAAGGTGTGCAGATAGCGCGCCATGTTTTCGTTAATGCTGTCGCAGACCACGCAGGTCTCGGTGATCTTTTCGAGGTCGCGCAGATCGTTCTCCAGTGCCTTTTTAGGGCTGGGGGCCTTGCCGGAGAGCCGGTCGACCAGCGAAGCCTGCGACGCGCCCTTAGCGGACTGCTTCATCCCCTTAAGCGTCTTGGCAAGCCGGGCGCGGGTTTCCGCGAGATGGGATTCGAGCATCAGCGCGTGACCCAGACGGTTGTCCACGGCAAAGAGCATCTCCTGGTGATGCCGGCAGAAGCCCTTCTTGTTGACCTGAATACGGGTATCCGGCTCCATGACCGACGCGCCGAGAAAGCGGTCGACCTCGCCGACCTCCATCTTTCGCCGGAGAGAGCACAGCAGGCATTCGCCGTCCAGTTTCATTGAATCCCAGACCGGGATCGTATCAAGATGGTAATTCATGGCTGTCCTCCGATGCTGTTTTTCTTATCGTAACATGCCCTGCACCGTTTGACAAGCATTTTTTCCGCCGCAGGACGCATAGGCTCTCCCACAAGGAGGGGATGACCATGCGCAGGATGGAGCGGCGGATGTATCGGATCAAGCGGGGACAAGCCTTTGCCCGGAGAATCCTGCTGGGAGCCGCGGCGATCGTGGCGCTGACTGGACTGATCGGGCGGCTTCGGGGCGGAAACATGCTCTCGGCACAGCTCCTGTCTGAGCCGACGGCGACGCCCATCGCTTCCGGCTTTGACGAGACGGTCGAAACCCGTGAAATCACCCTGCCCGCGGAGGTCTGGTATGCCATCCAGACGGGCGTGTTTTCCACCCGGGAGGCCGCGGAGGAGAAGGCGGGCGTTTATGCGGACCGGGGAGCCCCGGGATATGTGACCCAGGATGGCGATAAATGGCGGGTGTTCATCGCCTGCTACGGCGATAAGACCGACGCGAACAATGTGCGGACAAGACTCGGCGACGCGCAGCAGGTGGAGACTTATCTTTTTGAGTGGGCCTGCCCGCAGGTGAGACTGCGGCTTTCCGGCATGGTCGGACAGATGGACGTGGTGGAGGCGGGGCTGCTTCTCCGCCAGCAGATGGCCCGACAGCTCCGGGAGGATGCGTCCCGGCTGGACAGCGGTGCGATTACAGCGGGAGACGAGCGCCAGACGCTTGAGAGCCTTGACGGCCAGGTGTCGCTTTGGGCTGACACAGCACGAAGCCGTTTTGCCCGGCCTTATCCGGCGCTGGTAGAGGCGCTGCTCGGCTGGTCAGATCATTGGCAGACGCGTTATAGCGCGCTCTCCGCGGCAACCGGCGATCCCACGGCGCTTTCCGCGGCGCTCAAGGCACAGGCCATGGCGCTCTTTGCGGATAATATCAGCTTCCGAAATCAGCTGAATGCGCAATGACGTTTACCACGATCAAAGCAGGATGAGCTCCTGATGGAAATACGCTACACAAATGGAAGGGAGAAATGGATCATGACCATCCGCGACGTAAAGGAAATCCTCGGGGCCGAGGTGCTGACTGGCGAGGAGCTGCTGGACACGGTTGTCGAGAGCGGCTGCGGCGCCGATCTGATGAGCGATGTGCTGGCCTTTGTGAAGCACAGAACGGTGCTGATCACGGGCTTGATTAACCAGCATGTCGTGCGCACGTCGGAAATGCTGGACATCAGCTGCATCGTGTTCTCCCGCGGCAAGCGGCCGGGCGAGGATATCCTTGAGGAAGCGGAGGAGGCGGGCATCGCCGTGCTGTCCACGCCGCTGACGACCTACACCTGCTGCGGCGAGCTGTATATGCGCGGTCTCACGGGCGCCAAGCAGCACGCGTCGGTCACCGGCGCCGCAGAGGAAGCGGGGAGGTGACGGAAGATGGCTGTTATGCTGGAGCAGGTCTTCCAGGTGGACAAGGGCGCTTATGAAACGGCTGGCGAAGCCTCGATGACCATCAAGCGGACGCTCAAGCGTCTGGGCATCGACGCGTCGATTCTCCGCCAGCTCTCCGTGGCCAGCTATGAGGTGGAGCTGAATCTGGTCATCCACAGCCTCGGCGGCACGCTGACTCTGACGGTTGACCCGGACAAGATCACCCTGATCTCCAAGGACGTCGGCCCAGGCATTCCGGATATCGACAAGGCCATGACCGAGGGCTATTCCACCGCCAGCGAGGAGGCGCGTTCTCTGGGCTTCGGCGCTGGCATGGGCCTGCCGAACATGAAGCGCAACGCAACCACCTTCGATATTGTCAGCGAGGTCGGCGTGGGCACCTGCATCACCATGACCTTCGCGCTGCACTGAGGGTTACAACAGCAAGTTCGTTGAAGCGGCTCGGCCGCTTTGACGGAATCCCGGAGGGAACTTATGGCTCTGGAAAAACGCTTTCATTCCGTGCGGCTGGAAAAGGACAAGTGCCGCGCGTGCACCAACTGCCTGAAGCGATGTCCGACGGAGGCGATCCGCGTTCGCGGCGGCAGGGCGCATATCATTGACGATCGCTGCATCGACTGCGGCGAGTGCATCCGTGTGTGCGAATATCACGCCAAGGTCGCCATCACCGACCCGCTGTCCTCCATCGCGCGTTTCAAGTATAAGATCGCTTTGCCCGCGCCGTCGATGTACGGCCAGTTCAAGAATATCCGCAGCATCTCGCAGGTGCTCTCGGGCCTCAAGCTGATGGGCTTTGACGAGGTGTTCGAGGTGGCCCGCGGCGCCGATGTGGTGACCCGTGCCATCCGTGAGAAGCTCCGCCAGCCTGATTTGCCGAGACCGCTGATCTCAACGGCCTGTCCGGCTATCGTGCGGCTGATTCAGGTGCGCTTCCCGGACCTCATTGATCATCTGGTGGATATCCGCCAGCCCATGGAGGTCGCCGCGCTGATCGCCAAGCGGGAGTTCGCCCGCAAGCATCAGGTCGACGAATCGGAGATCGGCTGCTTCTTCATCACGCCCTGTCCGGCGAAGGTGACGGCCATCCGCAACCCCATCGGTCACGAGTCCTCGGCGGTGGACGGCGCGATCTCCGTGCTTGAGATTTACGGCCTTCTGTCCAGCCATACCCGGCGCGCGGAGACGGACGAGTCCCTCATCACGGCCTCCGCATGGGGCGTGGGCTGGGCCTCCAGCGGCGGTGAGGCCAACGCGGTTTGCCCGGATAACGCGCTGGCGGTGGACGGCATCGAGAATGTCATCCGCGTGCTGGAGGAGATTGAGAACGATAAGCTGGATCTCGAGTTCTTCGAGGGCAACGCCTGCACCGGCGGCTGCGTCGGCGGGCCGCTGAACTTCGAGAACAATTATGTCGCCCGCAACATTATCAGGAAGCTCATCGACCGTGGGAACGGCAGGTATCCCGACGAGAAGGTCGACGTGAGCCTCCTGACCAAATACCCGCTTTACAACCGTCTGCCCATCCTGCCCAACAGCGCCATGAAGCTCGACGACGACCTTGTCGAGGCCATGCGCAAGATGGAGAAGATCGAAGAAATCTTCAAGAAGCTGCCGGGCTACGACTGCGGCTCCTGCGGTTCGCCCACCTGCCACACCTTTGCCGAGGATATTGTGCAGGGCTTTGCCCGTGAGATGGACTGCATCCACATCATGAAGGAGCAGCTCCGCATCATGGCCCAGCAGATGGTGAGCCTCGCGGAGACGTCGCGCGAGTGACGGAGACGACGGGGAGAAGGAGCGGCAGGAGGCGGCTTTTCTGAGAAACGCCCCTCCCGCACCTACCCGAAAAGCGTTTCTTTTCTCTATTATAGACATTTTACAATCAGAAAGGATGATTCCCATGACCATTCAGGATGTTATCAACGCGACCGGCGCGAAGCTGCTCACGCAGAATGCCGACGTTACGAAACCCGTGACCTGTGTCTACGCGGGCGATCTGCTCAGTCTCGTGATGGCGGCGGGTCAGCCGGGCATGGCGTGGATCACCGTGCAGACCCACATGAACGTCATTGCCGTCGCGTCCAACCTCGAGATGCCGGTGGTCATCATCTCTGAGGGCATCGCCATGGAAGCGACCTCGCTGGCGAAGGCGGAGGACGAGGGCATCGCGGTGCTTTCCAGCGACAAAACGAACTACGAGCTCAGCGGTCTTTTGTGGGCGGCGGGCCTGCCCGCGGAGGCATAAGCGTGTTTGTCGACCTGCACATTCATTCGTGCCTGTCACCCTGCGCTGATGACGACATGACCCCAGCCAACATCTGCGGCATGGCGCACTTGAAGGGTCTTGACGCCATCGCGGTGACGGATCACAACACGGCGCGCAACCTGCCCTATGTCAAGGAAGCGGCGGACTATTACGGCCTGATCCTGCTGCCGGGGATGGAGGTCACCACCCGTGAGGAGGTGCACCTGCTGGGCTACTTCCCGACGGTGGAGGCCGCGGTGGAGGCGGGGGAGGTTTTCTCGTCGCATCTGCCGCCGATGCCAAACGACCCGAAGTTCTTCGGCAATCAGCGCATCGTCAACACGGACGACGAGGTGGTCGGGGAGGAAACGCGCATGCTCATCGGCGCGACGGACCTTGACCTGTCCGAGTGCACGCGCATCATCCGGGAGCGGGGCGGCATCGCGATTCCGGCGCATATCAACCGCGGCTCCAACGGCCTGCTGATGAATCTGGGCATGATGCCGGACGAGCCTGTCTACCCGGTGGTGGAGGTCGCCCGGGGCCACAAGATTCGCGAGAGCATCCTCGAAGGCCGCGCGGTGCTCTACTCCTCGGATGCCCATCAGCTTGGCGCGATCATGGAGCCTGATTTTAACTTCGACACCCCGCGCTTCTCCTTGGGCGGTTTGTTAGACGCGTTGAACGAAAACTCAATTTTTGACAAGAATTAGCTTTCTCATCTGTGCAAAAGCATGAATTTTGAAAAGATCGTGCAAGTTTTGACGAAATTGTCGGAACTTGCCCTTTCTTTTCGGAAAAAAGTATGTTAAAATACTGACAAAATGGCGTAGCTATGCTGTGCCATTTTCAGAAGGTTACCCGATGCAACTGCAAGGAGGTAGTTTTTCACGATGCCTGAGTTGAAGGAAAAGTACGCGGCGCTTGACGAAGTGATCGCCCGGCACAAGGGTGAACCCGGCGCTCTGATGCCCGTGCTGCAGGAGGCGCAGAACATCTTTGGCTATGTGCCCAAGGACGTTCAGCAGATCATTGCCGATGGTCTGGGCACCACGCTGGCGGAGGTCTATGGCGTGGCGACGTTCTACGCGCAGTTCTCTCTGGAGCCCAAGGGCCAGTATGTCGTGGGCGTTTGCCTTGGCACGGCCTGCTACGTCAAGGGCAGCCAGAAGGTGCTCGACAAGCTGGCTGAGGAGCTGGACATCCCCGTTGGCCGGACCACTCCTGACGGCGTCTTCACCCTGAACGCGACCCGTTGTCTGGGCGCCTGCGGTCTGGCTCCCGTCATGATGATCAACGACGAGGTGTACGGCCGTCTGACCCCCGACATGATCCCCGAGATCGTCGCGAAGTATCGCTGAGCCGCGGGAGGTGAAGGCCTGTGAAGGATCTCTCGCTGCACATCCTCGATCTGGCGCAGAACAGCGTCAAGGCCGAGGCGACGCTCGTGACCATCCGGCTGGCGCTGGATGAAAAGGGATGGCTGACCTTCACTCTTCTCGATGACGGCAAGGGCATGACCCCGGAGCTGCTCGCTCAGGTGACCAGTCCCTTCGCTACCACGCGCACGACCCGCAAGGTCGGTCTGGGCATCCCCATGATGCAGGAGACGGCCCGGCGCACTGGCGGCGATCTGACCATCACCAGCGAGGTGGGCAAGGGCACGACCCTCACCGCGACGCTGGATACGACCAATCTGGACTGCCTGCCGCTGGGCGACGTGCCCGGAACGCTGCTGAGCCTGTTCATCGGCTGCCCGGAGAAGCCGGACTTCCTCTTTGAGGGGTCGAGCCCCCGCGGCACATGCAGCTTTGACACCCGGGCGGTGCGGGAAGTGCTGGGGGGCATCCCCTTGAACGAACCCGAGGTCGCCGCTTGGCTGCAGGACGCGCTCAAGGAAGAAATTGACCCGATTTTCGGAGGTGTAATGATATGAAATCACTGGCTGAACTGCAGGCCATCCGCGCCAAGACGCTGGAGAACATCGCCATGCGCAAGGAAGGCAACGACGGCGCTCGCATTGTCGTCGGCATGGCTACCTGCGGCATCGCTGCGGGCGCCCGCCCCGTGATGCTTGCCTTCATGGAAGAAGTCGCCAAGCGTAAGCTGGACCATGTGACCGTCGCCCAGACCGGCTGCGCGGGCATGTGCCGCTATGAGCCCATGGTCGACGTGATCCTCCCCGGACAGGAGAAGGTCACCTACGTCAACCTCAAGCCCGAGATGGTCGGCCGCATCGTCGCCGAGCATATCGTCAATGGCCGCGTGGTGGAAGAGTACACCATCGGCGCCGCTCAGAAGTAATTCACCGCCGCGTCAGAAGGATCGCGTCTGAGGACGGTTGCCCAAAGCCGTCCGCAGGACTTTGATCGTATCGCTTGGCTTTTGCCGGGCGGGCGGGGAGTTTCCCGTAGACGCGCAACGCACGCGCAGGGAAACATTCATCAGCGAAACTCGTCAAAATGGCTTTGTCATTTTGACGACCTATCGAAGGAGGAAAACCCATGGATCTTTATCGCGCACATGTGCTGGTCTGCGGCGGCACCGGCTGTACGTCCTCCGGTTCCACGCAGCTCATCGAGCGCTTTGAGCAGCAGCTTCAGGAAAAGGGCCTCGATCATGAGGTCAAGGTGGTCCGCACGGGCTGCTTCGGCCTGTGCGAGGCTGGCCCCGTGGTCATCGTGTACCCCGAGGGCACCTTCTACTCCCGCGTGAACGTCGAGGATGTCGACGAGATCGTCTCCGAGCATCTCCTCAAGGGCCGCAAGGTGCAGCATCTGGTCTATGTTGACCATGCCACCCATGAGTCCAGCATGGAGAAGTCCCTCGACGAGGTCGGCTTCTACAAGCAGCAGCAGCGCGTCGCGCTTCGCAACTGCGGCGTCATCGACCCCGAGAACATCGACGAGTACATCGCTTTCGATGGCTATCAGGCTCTCGCCAAGGCCCTGACCGAGATGACCCCCGAGCAGGTCATTCAGGAAGTCATCGACTCCGGTCTGCGTGGCCGTGGCGGCGGCGGCTTCCCCACGGGCCGCAAGTGGCTGTTCGGCTACAACAGCAAGGCCGATCAGAAGTACATTGCCTGCAACGCTGACGAGGGCGACCCCGGCGCGTTCATGGACCGCTCCCTGCTGGAGGGCGATCCCCACGCGATCATCGAGGCCATGGCCATCGGCGGCTATGCCATCGGCGCTTCCGAGGGCTATATCTATGTCCGCGCTGAGTATCCCATCGCCGTGCGCCGCCTGCAGGTGGCCATTGATCAGGCGCATGAATACGGCCTGCTGGGCAAGAATATCTTCGGCACCGATTTCAACTTCGAGCTGCACATCCGTCTGGGCGCCGGCGCGTTCGTCTGCGGCGAGGAAACCGCTCTGATGAACTCCATCGAGGGCATGCGCGGCGAGCCGCGTCCCCGTCCTCCGTTCCCGGCGGTCAAGGGCCTGTTCGGCAAGCCCACCGTGCTCAACAACGTTGAGACCTATGCCAACATCCCGCAGATCATCCTGAAGGGCGCCAAGTGGTATGCCTCCATGGGCACCGAGCGCTCCAAGGGCACCAAGGTGTTCGCTCTGGGCGGCAAGATCAACAACACTGGTCTGGTCGAGATTCCCATGGGCACGCCCCTGCGCACCATCATCTACGATATCGGCGGCGGCATCCCGAACGGCAAGAAGTTCAAGGCTGTCCAGACCGGTGGTCCCTCCGGCGGCTGCATCCCGGCCGAGCACCTCGACGTCCCGATCGAGTATGACACCCTGATCGAGATCGGCTCCATGATGGGCTCCGGCGGTATGATCGTCATGGACGAGGACAACTGCATGGTCGACATTGCCCGCTTCTTCCTCGACTTCACGGTCGACGAGAGCTGCGGCAAGTGCACCCCTTGCCGCATCGGCACCCGCCGCATGCTGGAAATCCTCGAGCGCATCGTGGACGGCAAGGGCGAGGAGGGCGACATCGAGAAGCTCGAGACGCTGGCCAACAACATCAAGTCCACCGCTCTGTGCGGCCTCGGTCAGACCGCTCCGAACCCCGTGCTCTCGACGCTGAAGTATTTCCGTCATGAGTACGAGGCCCACATCAAGGAAAAGCGCTGCCCGGCGCATCACTGCCAGTCCCTGCTGAGCTACGTCATCGACGCTGACAAGTGCAAGGGCTGCACCGCCTGCGCGCGCGTCTGCCCCGGCAGCGCCATCTCCGGCGCCGTCAAGACGGCCCATACCATCGACACCAGCAAGTGCCTCAAGTGCGGCGCCTGCATCGAGAAGTGCCGCTTCGGCGCCATCTCGAAGAAGTAAGTGACGGAGGGATACATCCATGGATCAGCTTATTCATCTGACGATCGACGGCGTAGGCGTTGATGTTCCCAACGGCACCACCGTTCTGGAGGCGGCCAAGCAGGCCGGCATCAACATCCCCACGCTGTGCTACCTCAAGGATATCAACCAGTATGGCGCCTGCCGCCTGTGCGTGGTCGAGTCCGGCGGTCGCGCTCTGCAGGCTGCCTGCGTGCTGCCCGCCACCGACGGCATGGTCGTCAAGACCAACACCCCCGCGATCCGCGAGGCTCGCAAGATCAACCTCGAGCTGCTCCTGTCCAACCATGACAAGAGCTGCCTGAGCTGCGTGCGCAGCCAGAACTGCGAGCTGCAGGCCCTGTGCAAGGATCTGGGCGTCGAGGGCGGCGACCGCTTTGCCGGCAAGAAGACGGAGCACAAGATCGACGATCTGTCCCCGTCCATCGTCCGCGACAACAACAAGTGCGTGCTGTGCCGCCGCTGTGTGGCCGCGTGCAACAAGACGCAGGCTGTCGGCGTCATCGGCCCGGTGAACCGCGGCTTTGTGACTGCCATTGAGTCCCCGTGGAATCAGCCGCTGAACGACATGGCCTGCATCAACTGCGGTCAGTGCATAGCGGCCTGCCCCGTGGGCGCGCTCTATGAGAAGGACAACACCAAGGAAGTCTGGGACGCCATCGCCGATCCGACCAAGCATGTCGTCGTGCAGCCTGCTCCGGCTGTCCGCGCCGCGCTGGGCGAGGAGTTCGGCCTGCCCATGGGCACGTCCGTCACCGGCAAGATGGCTGCGGCCCTCAAGCGTCTGGGCTTTGACAAGGTCTTCGACACCGACTTCGGCGCCGACCTGACCATCATGGAGGAGGCCAACGAGCTGCTTGACCGTCTGAACAACGGCGGCACGCTGCCCATGATCACCTCCTGCTCGCCCGGCTGGATCAAGTTCTGCGAGCACTACTACGCTGACTTCATCCCGAACCTGTCCTCCTGCAAGTCTCCCCACGAGATGGAGGGCGCGATCATCAAGAGCTACTATGCCCAGAAGGCCGGCATCGACCCCAAGGACATCGTGGTCGTCTCCGTCATGCCCTGTACGGCGAAGAAGTATGAGGCCAAGCGCCCCGAGCTGTCCGTGAACGGTCTGGCTGACGTGGACGTGGTCATCACCACCCGTGAGCTGGCCCGGATGATCAAGGAAGCGGGCATCGACTTTGCCAGCCTGAAGGACGAGGACTTCGACAGCCTGCTGGGCGAGAGCACCGGCGCTGGCGTCATCTTCGGCGCGACCGGCGGCGTGATGGAAGCGGCGTTGCGCACGGCCTATGAGGTCGTGACCGGCAAGGCCCTCGAGAAGGTTGAGTTCGAGGCCGTCCGCGGCGTGGAAGGCGTGAAGGAAGCGTCCATCCAGATCGGCGACGTGACCCTGAACGTGGCGGTTGCCCATGGCACGGCCAACGCGGCCAAGTTGCTGGACAGCATCCGTTCCGGCGAGAAGACCTATCACTTCATTGAGGTCATGGGCTGCCCCGGCGGCTGCGTGACCGGTGGCGGTCAGCCCATCGTGCCCGCTGTGACCCGCATGACCTGCGATCCCAAGGTGGTTCGCGCGGCGGCGCTCTACAACGAGGACGCTGGCAAGGCCAAGCGCAAGAGCCATGAGAACGCGGAAGTCAAGGCGCTCTACGATGAGTTCCTCGGCGCTCCCAACAGCCACAAGGCCCATGAGCTCCTGCACACCACCTACACCGCCCGGCCCAAGTACAAGGCCTGAGCATAGGTGAAATCATCAAGACCGGCATGCAGTCAAATGCGCGCCGGTCTTTTCATGTGCAATATGGGGCTTCCTTCGGCGCATACTAACCGCGAATCCGCGGCGAGGAGGTCTGCGCCATGTACTGTCTGTTCGGTGAGCAGTCTGCGTCTGGGGACTTCCTGCGGCACAGGCTTCACGCGCCGCCGGAAGGCTGGGAGGGCGTGCTGGCGGTGCTGTCCGCGGAGGAGTACGCTGCCGCCGAAGTACCGGCCCCGCTGCGTCCGCCTGAAGCGCTTTCCATGGGCGAGGCGAGGTATTGCAGGCTTCAGATTGAGCCGGACAGAATCAGCGGAAGGCTGCGCATCCCGGCGCATCAGCGCCAGTCAGCCTGTGACCTGCTGTTTGTCTGGTGGCAGGAGAGCCTGCTCATCCTTGACAAGTGCAGTGTTGTAATCACGGCCATGGAACGCATGGCGGCGCTGCGGTGGCAGCCCGTCAATACCCCGGCGGCCTTTCTGACGGCGCTGCTTCTGGCGCTGACGGCTGAGGAACCGGCACGCATCCAGCAGCTTGAGGATCGCACCGCGGCGCTGGAACAGGCCGTGCTGGGCGATGAAACGGAGACGTTCATTGACAGCATGAGTGAGCTGCGCAAGGAGTTCAACAGGCGCGGGAGGTATTACGCGCATCTTGGCGAGATGGCCGCGACGCTGGAGGAGAACGCCGCCGAGCGATTCAGCGCTGCTGATCTGAAACGGATTGCCTGTCTGGCCCGGCGGGCCGGGGCGCTGCGGGAGGAGACGCAGATGCTCCGGGAATATGCCAGTCAGGTGTGCAGCGAATATCAGTCGCAGGTAGACATCGCGCAGAACCGCATCATGAAGGTGCTCACCATCGTGACAACGCTGTTTCTGCCGCTGTCTCTGATTGCCGCGTGGTACGGTATGAACTTCCAATACATGCCGGAGCTCGGCTGGGTTTACGGGTATCCGGCGGTGATCGGGCTCAGCGTGCTGGTGGTCGCGGTCTGCCTGATCTTTTTCAAGAAGCGTCACTACTGGTAGCACAAAGTTTACACGGACTTCACAATCAGGACATGATGCGGTGGTATGCTTGTCAAGAACGCTGGAATATGATACCATGTTGTTTGGTATCCAAGCCATAAAGGAGGTCTTGTTGTGTTCTATCTGGACTGGACGTATCTGCTGATTATCCCCGGCCTACTGCTGGGATTGTGGGCCCAGAGCAGGGTCAATAGCGCCTATCAGGAGTACAGCCGGGTGCAGACGCGGCTGGGTCAGCCGGCCAGCGTGATGGTGCAGGATATGCTGCGCCGCAATGGCAACAGCGCCGTGTCCGTCGGCCGCGTGTCCGGCAATCTGACGGATCATTACAATCCCGCTGACGAGACACTGAAGCTCTCCGACGGCGTCTATGATTCCTCGTCCGTGGCGGCGCTGGGCATCGCGGCCCATGAGGCAGGCCACGCCATGCAGAAGATGGAAGGCTATGCGCCCCTGTCGCTGCGCAGCGCCGCGGTGCCGATGGTGAACTTCGGCTCCATGCTGTCCACGCCGCTGTTTTTCGTGGGGCTCATCATGGCGTGGCAACCGCTGGTCTACGCGGGCATCGCGCTGTTCAGCCTGTCGACCATCTTTGCGCTCATCACGCTTCCTGTGGAGTTCGACGCGAGCCGCCGCGCCGTGCGGATGCTGACCGAGGGCGGCTATGTGACGGGCGAGGAGGAGCAGGGCGTCCGCAGGGTGCTCAACGCCGCCGCGCTCACCTATGTTGCTGCCGCTGTGACGAGCCTGCTGACGCTTTTGCGCCTGCTGGTCATTGCCAACCGGGGCCGCCGCCGGTAAGAAGATCAACCATGCAAAGGATGTGAAGCCATGGGACGGCTGTATCGTGGACTGGCGTGGCTCATGCGGACGTTTTCGCCGCGCATGACCGTTGAGTGGGAGGAACCCTTCATCGACGGGCCCTGTGTGTTCGTGTACAATCATGAGGGAGCGATGGGGCCCATCGACCTGATGGTGAAGTTCCCTCTGCGGGACAAGTGCCGCGCGTGGTGCAACGAGGGCATCATGAACCGCAAGAGCTGCCCGGCCTATGTCCGTCAGGATTACTGGTGGGAGCCGGGCTGCAGGCTGGAGCTGCTTTACAGCGCGACGCTGCCGTATCTGGCTGCGGCGATCCTTCCGCCTGTTCTCAAAAGCGCTCCGACGATCCCTGTCTACCATGACGCGCGGGTCATGACGACCATGCGGCTGAGCCTGCAGGCGCTCAAGCGGGGCGAGTACGTCGCCATCTGCCCGGAGCAGCCCAGCGGCTTCGGCGAGCATCATGACTGGATCAACACCGGCTGGCTGAACCTGTGTACGCTTTATTATCGGGCGACGGGCGAGAACCTGCGGCTGTATCCGATGCGCATTGACCCCAAGGGGCGGCGCTTCGTCATGTCCAAGCCCATCGTGTTCGACGGAACGCGCACGCTGGAGGAGCAGCAGGACGATATCGTCAGGCGACTGGTGGCGGGTTTCCGCGGCTGAGGAAGGCCTTCCCCTGAGAGCAAGATGCTGTCAGGGGATTTTGTTATGCCATAAGATCAGTTTGGGCTGGACAGCGGGACGCGCGTCTGCTATAATGCGGGAAGGAATCTGATGGAACAAGCATAAGAATGGCGGTGACATCATGGCGAATGATGAATATCAAGGCGCGGCAGGGAAGTTTTATGAGCGCATGGGCACCGGCTGGAATCTGGGCAATACGCTGGACGCGACCAACAAGAAGCTGCTGGAGGTTCCGACTGCGCCAAGCGATTATGAAACGGCGTGGCATAATCCGGTCACGACGCTGGCGCTGATCGAAACCGTGAAAACCGCGGGCTTCGGCACTATCCGCGTGCCTGTGACTTGGGCGAACCACATCGGCCCCGCGCCGGATTACCGGGTCGACGAGGCGTGGATGAACCGCGTGCGGGAAGTGGTGGACATGGTGCTGGACGCGGGCTTGTGCTGCATCCTCAACGTCCATCATGATACGGGTGTGGGCGGCTGGCTCCATGCCTCGGAGCAGCATGTGAAGGAGGCGTCCGGCAGGTTTGCGGCCCTGTGGCGACAGATCGCGGAGCGGTTCCGGGACGATTGCGACCGCCTGATTTTTGAGGGATTCAACGAGGTGCTCGACGAGCACAACAACTGGGTGTATCCTCGCACCCAGTCGGCCAAGGACGCGATCAACCACTTCAATCAGCTCTTTGTGGACACGGTCCGCGCCACGGGAGGCCCTAATGCCAACCGCTGTCTGGTCATCACGCCCTACGGCGCGGCCAACATGCGCAGCGCGTTGGAGGATCTGGTCATGCCGCGCGACACCGCCGATCACGCAATGCTCGTCCAGTTCCACTATTACAGCCCCATCAGCTACTGCTTTGATCGGGACGGCGATGAAAACACGCAGACCGTATGGACGGAAAACGGCGGCAGGGAAGCGCTGGAGGAAGCCCTCGAGGGCGTGAGGACGCTGTTCACGGAGAAGGGCATTCCCGCCATCATGGGCGAGTTTGCCGCAGGTCACAAGCAGAATGAGGCCGACCGTGCCGAGTGGACGAAGTTTGTCGTGGATACCTGCGCGGCCAGCGGCGTGAAGTGCGTCTGGTGGGATAACGGCGGCAGGGTGAAGAATGCCGCTTCGTACAGCACGATGGGCCTGCTCGACCGCTATCGGCTGGAATGGATGTTCCCGCGGGTTGTCGAAGCACTTACGGGGGTGAAGGTAACCAATGTCAGCGCTGAATAAGCTACGCGTCCAAACGCCGAGGCTCGTCGTCACTGGGCTTTCCATGACGATGGCAGAGGAGATCCAGCGCCAGTCGCAGGATGAGGCTACCCGCCGCTTTCTTCCTGACGAGGTGTTCGACACGATGGAAGAGGCACAGGAAACCGTCCGGGAGCTGATCGAGGCGTATCAGTCGCCGGACGGACCCTATGTGTATGCGGTTGTTCGCAGGGATGAAGTGCTGCTCGGCTATGTGCAGCTTTGCCGGATTGACGATGGCTGGGAAATTGGCTATCATATCGCTGAGGAGCACAGGGGACAGGGCTACGCCTCGGAAAGCGTGAAGGCCTTTCTGTCCGCGGTGATGGAAAGGCTCGGCGTCAGCCAGATCTGGGGCGTGGTGGATGAGCGCAATGCCGCGTCCTGCCGGGTGCTGGAAAAGTGCGGCTTCAGGCTGGTTGAGCGCGGCGAGGGGCTTTATCATGGCGCGCTGCGGCCCCGGCGGCGATATCTCTATCAGCTTTAACGGAATACCCTGAGCCGGTGCGGTTGATGCATGTCGACTGCGCCGGATTTTTATCCTTACAGCCAGACGGGCGGATGCTCCAGCGTCGGCGCGACCTGATTGAAGAAGATATCCTGATCGAAAAAGACCGTAGCGGTGTTGTCGCAGGGATGAAAGGCGATGCGGCCCTTGCGGCGGATATCCCTGTCGAAGACAAGCTGGATGCGCTTCTCCGCGTCGAACCAGAGCCCCAGGGGACTGAGGCTGCCGCTCTCCAGACCGAGCATCTCCGGCAGGCATTCCGACGGAGCGAAGGACAGACGCGAGGAACCCAGCGCCTTGCTGGTGTCGGCGGTGCGGAAGGGCTTGTCCGGCGGCGTGAGATAGAGATAAAAGGCCGTCTGCTGCCGGTTGCACAGCAGGATGTTCTTGCAGAAGGTGACATCAGGCGCGGCAAAGGGAAGCGCAAGACAGTCCGCCATGGTCTGGGCGGGCTCGTGCTCAAAGTATTCATGAGGAATGTCCAGCGCCCGGAGGCGCGCTATCACCCGTGCTTTGTTGGACATGGACTGTCAGCTCCTTTCGCCAGAAGATCGGCCAGCTCGGCCCAGCGGCGGATGGTCAGGCAGTTGGCGGTCAGCCCGGCGTCCTTCTTTGCCCATGGATTGGGAATGCTGTCGTCCGCGTACAGCACCGGGAACAGACCTGCGTTCTGGGCGCCTGTCACGTCCGCGGAGATGCTGTCGCCAACGCACCACACCTCCGACGCAGACAGCCCGGCCCGCTCCAGCGCCACTCGGAATAAGAGCGGGCTTGGCTTGCGCAAGGCGTATTCGCTCGAGGCGAGAATGAACTCGAAGGCGTGCCCGGGGAACATCCTGCGGAGACGGGCGGACAGCGCGTTTCCAGACCAGCCGATATTGCTGATGACGCCGGTCCGGATGCCAAGCCGACGCAGGTTCGCCAGCATGTCCTCCGCGCCCGGCATGACTGCGTCCGGCGATGCGGCGTCCGCCAGAACGATCTCCAGTTCTTCGAGAGGAAGGTCGAACCGCAGGCCGAGGGATTCGTATTTCAGGCGCAGCAGGGGCCACTCGTGAACCTCATAGCCGGAGCGCCGCACATGCTCCGCCTCGGAGAACAGCTTCGTGCCCAGCGCGCAGGCCTCCTCGGGCGTAACGCCATGCGGGTTGGCAGTCACATGCTCAAAGACCGCCCGCTCGCCCCGCAGGAAGTCGGCGCTTGCCTCGTAGCACAGCGTGTGCCCGTAATCGAACAGAATCATCTTGGGTGTTTGCATCGCTCATTCTCCTTCTGGGAGGATGGTCGGCCTTGAAACTACGACGTCCAGATGGACGCCGCATTCGCCGCCGTCGCCAAAGCCGAAATGGCAGGTGTCGATGATGCTCTCATCCACGCCAATGAGACCCGTCGGGGCCATTTGGGACAGCCCCTGACCCAGCTCAACAAGCCTGCGGCAGTCAGGGGAAAGCGCAAACAACGCGCTTTTCAGGGCCTGCGCTGTTGCTCCGCCAGAGACGTCGGTCATGACGCCGTCGCGGACTGTCAGGGTGACAGGTTCATCCACCAGTCCAAGGGGCTCCACAAGCCTGCCGAAATGATAGAGCTGCCCGACCGTCACATCCACGACGATGCGCCCGTTCGCCGTTCCCGCCAGCACCTCGGAGGAGGTCTCCGAGGGCGGTAGGAATGCGCAGCCGCCGTTTTCCGTGATTTCGTGGGAGCAGGTCGTGAAGGGATGAATGGCCAAGGGGATGTCCGTTCCGGCGGCATTCGTGACCTGCAAACGCTGCCCGTCGCAGAAGCGCGCCATTTCTTCCAGCTTGGCTGTCACCAGCGCTTTGTCCGTTGCCAGTCCCTGCCGAAGGGAAGCCTCGCTGATGCCCAGACGCACGAACGCGTACCGGGCGCGCAGCCACTCCGGCTTGCCGAAGGTCGGGAAGTCGCGCCCTGCGCCGCTGATAAACGCGTCAAAGGAGAGCAGCGCGATCACCAGATCGTGAGGCTGGAGACTGCCAAGCCGGGGCAGCCAGCTTTCCCTGTCATGATAAGCGAGCACATCGCAGCGGCCGTGCCATTCGCCGCGAATGGTCTCTGCCAGAGGACGCTGCTCGCCGTCCGTGATGATGATCGTTTCCTGCGCCGGGCCGTGGCACCAGCGTCCAAATAACTCGTCAAATCGCATCTGTATTCCCTCCGTAACCATTGTACACGCCCGCAGCGCCGGAATCAAGAGGAATCGCGTGACGCTCCGAATAGCCGTCTTGCGTTCGGGGCAGAATCATGGTATAATATGCCTAATGATTGCGCAACCAATGAAGGAGGGCGTTTATCCATGAAAAGAAGAATTGGCATTCTGACCAGCGGCGGCGACTGTCCCGGTCTGAACGCTGCGATCCGCGGCGTGACCCGCGCGGCTTATGAGATGTTTGACGCGGAGATCATCGGCATTCATGACGGCTATCGCGGTCTGATCGAAGGCGACTATCAGCTCATGACCCGCAACCAGTTCTCCGGCATCCTGACGCTGGGCGGCACCATCCTTGGCACGGCCCGCACGCCCTTCCGCGATATGCGCGTGATTGGCGACGACAAGGTGGACAAGGTCGCCGCAATGAAGGAGACCTATGAGAACCTCAAGCTGGACTGCCTGATTACGCTGGGCGGCAACGGCACCCACAAGACGGCAAACCTGCTCTCTCAGGAGGGCCTCAACGTCATTGGCCTGCCCAAGACCATTGACAACGATCTCTATGGCACCGACTTCACCTTCGGCTTCCATACGGCCATGGACATCGCCACCGAGGTCATTGACCGCATTCACACCACCGCCGCGTCCCACGGCCGCTGCATGGTCATCGAGATCATGGGCAACAAGGCTGGCTGGCTGACGCTCTATTCCGGCGTCGCGGGCGGCGCGGACGTGATCCTGATTCCCGAGGTTCCGTACAAGATCGAGAAGGTCGCCAAGATCGTCGAGGCCCGCGCGAAGTCCAACAAGGGCTTCACGATCATCGCGGTTGCCGAGGGCGCGATGGACAAGGAAGAGGCCAAGCTCAAGAAGAAGGAGCGCGAGGCCAAGCGTGCCAAGGAGCACTTCTCTTCCAGCGCTTATGTGGCGCAGCAGCTCCGCGATCTGGTGGGTGTTGAGGCCCGCAGCGTGGTGCCTGGCCACATCCAGCGCGGTGGCACGCCCTCTGCCTATGACCGCGTGCTCTCCACGCAGTTTGGCGTGCATGCGGCGGAGCTCATCCGCGACGGCGTGTTCGGCGTGACGGTGGCCCTCAAGGGCAACAAGATCGGTCACAACAAGCTGTCCGACATTGCCGGTGTGCCGAAGCTGGTTCCCGAGGATCACGAGATGATCCGCCTTGCCAAGAACGTCGGCATCTCCTTCGGCGACTAAGGCGGGCAGCGCGCCCTCACTCCAATCACCTTGGAAGACGTTTGAGCTGTGTGACGCGCTAATGGCAGAAGTGACGCGGCGGGCTTATGCCCGCCGTTTTTTCATTGTCTTTTACTCGACAAAGGGACGGCGATAGCGTACAATAGAGAGGCTTCAACTTAGCAATGGAGGAATCTTCCATGAAATATGTTCTGATCATCGGCGACGGCATGAGCGACGACCCGATTGCTGCGCTGGGCGGCAAAACCCCGCTGGAATACCTTGACCTGCCGCACATGGGAATCCTTGCGGGCAGTGAAGTCGGCACTTGTCAGACGGTACCGGCAGGTGTGGCTCCCGGCAGTGATACGGCGATCCTGAACATCTTCGGCTATGATCCGCGCCAGTGCTATACGGGCCGCAGCGTGCTCGAGGCGGCGGGCGTCGGGGTGACGCTCAAGCCGGGTGAGGTGTCCCTGCGCGTGAACCTCTGCGCGGTGGAGGAGATCGGCGGCGAGCTGATCATTCACAGCCATAACGGCGGCAACATCGAGGGTGATGAGGCCGAAACGCTGATGAACGACCTGCTGGCGGACGCGCGCTTTGCTGACGCGGCACAGGCGGCGGGCCTGACCATCCATGTCAGCCGGACCTTCCGGCATATCGGCGTGCTGGGCGGCCCCGTGCCGGAGGAGGCCGTTTTCCAGACCACCGAGCCGCACAATGTGCTGGAGCAGCCTGTAGCAAGGTATTACCCGACGGGTGCCATGAAAAAGGAGCTCACCCGGCTGATGCAGGTGAGCTATGAGGTGCTCAGGGATCATCCCGTGAATCAGGAGCGGATGGCCCGCGGGCTGCTCCCGGCCAACATGATCTGGCCATGGGGTGCCGGGCGGGCGATGGCGCTGCCGGATTTCCGGAAAAAATACGGCCATGGCGGCGCGGTGATCAGCGCTGTGCCGCTGGTGTGGGGCATTGCCGAACTGGCGGGGCTGCCGCATCCTGAAGTCGCTGGCGCGACGGGCGATCTGGACACCAACTACGCGGGCAAGGTCGAGGCGGCGCTGTCCGGGCTGGCGGCAGGGGATGACTTTGCGGCCATCCATGTGGAAGCGCCGGACGAGATGACCCACGCGGGCGACATGGACAAAAAGCTGGAGGCGATCCGGCGGTTGGACAGTCAGGTGGTCGCGCCGCTGCTGGAGAAGCTGCCCGCGCTGGGGGATTTCCGCATCCTGATGCTTTCCGATCACAAGACGCTTTTGTCCACCCGCACCCATGACGGCAAGCCCGTGCCCTTCGCGATCTATGACTCCCGCCGCCCCGGGACGCCCTCGAGGCTCGATGAAGCCGCAGCGGCAAAGGGCGTATGGGTGCCTGAGGGCCATGATATCATGGCGCGCCTGTTCGAGCAGACGTAAGGTCGTCAGCTTTCAATGCTCTCCAGCCACAGGTCAAGCTCTTCCTCGCTGTCAAAGCCCTTGCCGGAGCGCAGGGTCTCCTGCACGTCGTCCGGCAGCTCGGACAGCGGAACGTTCAGCTCGCGGACAAGCCCCAGCGCGTCGCCGTAGCGATTCTCAAAGACGCACAGCATGCCGCTCTCATCGGGCATGAGAATGACGTGCTCGGGACAATACATATCCAGAGCCTGCGCCATGGTGACCTCGCCCGCGGCGAAGGATGTGACCTGCCACAGATCATAGGCGGCTTCCAGCTCCGCGCGGCCCTTGCCAGCCAGTTCGGTGGGGAGCGTCTGGCGGCGGGTCAGCTCATGACCGCAGGGCGTGTAGGTGAGGTGCTGGATGAGCTGGCACTCGGCGGACAGGGTTACCGCTGTATCCGAACCGACCAATGCCGTGTCGGGCAGATCGGCGTCCGGCGCGGAGGCAGTGCGGGGCGTCAGGCCGATGATGAGCAGCAGCGCCATGCCCACCAGCACGGCGGTGCCCATCAGCAGGCTGCGAAGATCAATGCTCAGGACGGCGGCGGGCTTGCGCTCGGCTTCCCGGGTTTCCTTGCTGGGTTCATACCATTTTCTCATGGCTGGTCGCTCCTTCTGATTGATGATTTCAGTATGCGGCGGCGAGCCTTTCCTTATTCGAGGGAGGAACGTGACGATGGCAGTCAAAGCTGCGCTGTTTGATTTGGACGGAACGCTGACGAACACGCTCGACGACATAGCGAACGCGATGAACCGGGCGCTGCGCCTCCATGGCCTGCCGGAGTTTCCTGTGAACGACTACCGCTATCTGGTCGGCGACGGCGTGAAAAAGCTGGCGGAGCGTGCCAGCCGGGGCCGGACGGAGCTGGAGGACAGCGTTCGCAGGGAATATCAGCAATACTATCAGGCGCACACGCAGGTGCTGACAGCTCCCTATGATGGCGTGCCGGACATGCTGCGCGAGCTGCAGCGCCGGGGAGTTCGGCTGGCGGTTTTTTCCAATAAGCCCCATGCGGATACCTGCGGAGTTGTGGCGCATTATTTCCCGGATGTGGCATTCGATATCGTGCGCGGACAGATGGAGGGCGTCCCGGTGAAGCCGGATCCCGCGGGTGCGTTGGCCATCGCGGAGGCTATGGCGATCGCTCCGGATGAGTTTGTTTATCTGGGGGATACGGGCACCGACATGCGCTGCGCCGTAAACGCGGGCATGCGGCCTATTGGGGTGCTGTGGGGCTTTCGCACGGCGGAAGAGCTGCTCGAAAGCGGCGCGGAGGCTCTGCTGGAGCATCCGTCCCAGTTGATGGGACTGCTTGGAATGTCAGATTGACCCAATTTTCTTTGTAACAAAATCGTAATTTCTGTTTACAAAACCGATAAAGTATGCTATACTACAATCCGATGTACAATCCTCGATTTCCGGGAGGCCAAATGCCATGAAGATGAAGCGGTTGATCAGCGTGCTGCTGGTCCTGACGATGACATTCTCGATGATCACAGGCGCCTTCGCGGCGGACGACAAGCTGCGCTACAATGACAGGGGCGCTGCGGTGACGCAGCTCCAGCAGATGCTCAGCCAGCTTGGATACGCGGTCACTGTGGACGGCGTGTTTGGTCCGGGCACCGAGACGGCGGTGAAGACCTTTCAGGTTGCGAACGGCCTGAAAGTGGACGGCATCGCCGGTTCCTCGACCCTGAGCCTGCTCCGGACTCTGACGGGTACGACCGGGTCGACGCAGCCCTCCCAGAGCGGCACCGCGCAGAGCATGTTTGGCGGTGATTATACGCCCATGCGGCCCGGCGAGTCGAGCGGTCGCGTCCGCGTCCTGCAGAAGGCCCTGAACACGCTGGGCTACAATGCCGGCACGGAGGACGCCGTCTATGGCAAGGGCACTGAAGCGGCGGTTCGCTGGTTCCAGCAGATTCAGAATCTGACGGTGGACGGCAAGGCAGGCGCGAACACCCTCAAGCGCATTGAGAGCTTCTTCAATGCCGACGGCACTCTGCGCTCGGATTACACGCCGCCCACGGCAACAGCTGCTCCTTCTGTGACGACTGCTCCCGGCGTGACGGGTGTGGGACTCTTTGGCGGCAATTACACCAAGATGATTCGCGGCGAGGTGAGCAGCCGCGTGCGGGTGCTGCAGAACGCTCTGATTGCGCTGGGCTACAGCGTCGGCACGGCGGATGCGGTGTATGGCACCGGCACGGAAGCGGCTGTGCGCCTGTTCCAGATCATGGAGAACCTGACGGTGGACGGCAAGGCGGGCGAGAACACCCTCCGCCGCATCGAGAGCTATTTTAACGCTGATGGCACGCTGCGCTCCGATTACACGCCTCCGTCCAATCTGCCCACCTCCGCGCCCACGACGGCTCCCTCCGTCAGCGGCAGCGCTCCGACGCGCACTCTCCGTCCCGGCGATTCGGGCGATGACGTGCGCAGCGTGCAGGCCCGCCTGCAGCAGCTGGGCTACTACACCGGCGTGCTGGACGGCAAGTACGGCACTGGCACGACCTCTGCCGTGTATCAGTTCCAGCTTCGCAACAACATCAACGCGGACGGCAAGGCTGGCACGGTGACCAACGCGATCCTGTTCAGCCAGAATGCCATTCCTGCGGCCAGCACCACGACCGCTGCTCCCGCGACTGCCGCGCCTGCGACGAACGCTCCGGCAACCGACGCGCCCGCGGCCACCCAGACGCCCGCACCCCAGTACAGCGTCCCGACGCGCATCCTGCGTCCCGGCGACGAGGGTGAGGACGTGCGCAATGTGCAGGCCCGCCTGCAGGAGCTGGGATACTATACCGGCATTCTGGACGGCAAGTACGGCACGGGCACGACCAACGCGGTCTATCAGTTCCAGCTCCGAAACGGCATCAATGCGGACGGCAAGGCTGGCACGGTGACCAATGCCATCCTTTTCAGCCAGAACGCGGTATCCGCCTCGGCGACCGCTGCCCCCGCCACTTCAGCGCCCACGACGGCCCCGGCGACCGGCGCGAATCTGTTCGGCGGCGTCTATACCAAGATGATCCGCGGCGAAGTGAGCAGCCGCGTGCGCATTCTCCAAAATGCTCTGATCGCGCTGGGTTACAGCATCGGCGCGGCGGACGCGGTCTACGGCACAGCGACTGAAGCGGCTGTGCGGCTGTTCCAGCAGCGCTTTGGTCTGACCGTGGACGGCAAGGCAGGCGAAAACACCCTGCGAATGATCGAGAGCTGCTTCAACGCGGACGGCACGGTCAAGTCCGACTATGCGCCTTCCACGACCGCTGCTCCCACGCTGCCGGGGGTGACGCCCTCGCTGACCATGCCCAGCCGCACCCTGCGCCCCGGCGATGAGGGCGAGGATGTGCGCAACGTGCAGGCCCGCCTGCAGGAGCTGGGTTACTACACCGGCACGCTGGACGGCAAGTATGGCACTGGCACGACCAGCGCGGTCTTCCAGTTCCAGCTCAAGAACGGTATCTATGCGGACGGCAAGGCCGGTACGGACACCAACATGCGCCTGTTCAGCGACAGCGCGGTAGCTGCCAACGGTACGACCGCGACGCCCTCTACTGCGCCGACTGTCACCCCGCCGGCAGAAACGACTGCTGCCCCGACGACGGTACCGACCGCTACGCCCACGCCCACACCGCAGTACACCATTCCCACGCGGACCCTGCGCCTTGGCGACACGGGTGAGGATGTCCGCAGCGTGCAGAGCCGCCTGCAGTCGCTGGGCTATTACGGCGGCGTGATTGACGGCGTGTATGGCTCCGGCACGGTGGCGGCGGTGATAACCTTCCAGCAGGTTCATAACCTGAACGCGGACGGCAAGGCGGGCACAGCGACCAACGCGATTCTGTTCAGCGACAAGGCGATACCCGTGGCCGGCAGCGCTTCCGGCAGCACGCCCACCACCAACCCGGCGACCAACATGACGCTCAAGAAGGGCGACAGCGGCGAATATGTGACTCAGCTTCAGAAGGCGCTGCTGAACCTTGGCTACACTGTCAACACCAACGGCTCCTATACCAACGAGACGGTGGCGGCGGTCAAGCAGTTTCAGACCGCCAACGGCCTGAACGTGGACGGCATTGCGGGCCCCAACACCCTCACCAAGCTGTATTCGGGCACGGCTGCGGGTCCGAGCGCATCGACAAGCGGCCCCGGCACGACGACTGCCGGCGTGATGAGCAATCCGCCGTCCAACTCGCAGATTCAGCTCCTGCACTGGTATAACGACATCAAGCCGAATCTCTCCGGACGGCCGATCGTGCAGATCTATGACCCGGCTTCCGGCCTGACATGGAACATTCAGATATTCTCCAAGGGCCAGCATGCCGACGGCGAGCCGCCGACGCTGCAGGACACCCAGATCATGTACAAGGCCTTTGGCAACCAGTTCACTTGGAACGAGAAGCCTGTCTTCGTAAAGCTGCCCAGCGGCGGCTGGTGCATCGCTTCCATGCACGACAGGCCCCATGAGGCGGACATGATCAGCCCCAGCATCAATGGCTTTGAGATCCCCGGCGATTCCGGCGGACACCTGTGCATCCATTTCCCGCGCGACATGGCTGAGACGGAAAAGAACGCCCCGAAGAACGGCGTCCGTCATCAGAACGATATCCGCAAGAAGTGGAAGGAAATGACCGGTCAGGATATCCCGTGGTAAATCCCGAGAGGGGACTTTCGCAGAGAAGGTCCCCTCTGCTTTTTGCCGCGCGGGTATGGCGTCAATGAGTATAGCTGTTCCGGCTCTATCAATTGGCGGGGAAATGCGCTAAGATCTTCTTGAAAGGAGGAAGGACATGAAGTACGAGAACGGCAGGGACCTGTTCCCGGAGAAGCTGCTCAGGCAGATTCAGAAATACGCCGCGGGCAAGCTGGTGTACATTCCCGCGGGCGACTTCAAACGCTCGTGGGGCGAGTCGTCGGGGTACAGGCGTTACCTTTCCGAGCGCAACCGGGAGATGAAGGCGAAGTTCAAGGCGGGCGCGGACATTGAGCAGTTAGCCGACGTATACTGCATGTCCGTTGAATCCGTCAAAAGGATTGTCTACTCGAAGAAGGAGGTCTGCATTTTGGATTATCAATGCACATTGTCATCCGCCAAAGCATATGCCGCCGCGGGTCGGCTGGAGGAGTGGGTGCATGCCTATCTGCTGTCCGATGGGGACAACAAGGAGTTTTCCGACGGGCTGAAGCTGTTTGACCGGTACTTCCTCGGGCCTGTCAGGATGCCGCTGAACCTGTTCACGCGCTGCTATGGCCCGGAGGAGAACATGAAGTTCCGCACGGACAGCGTGGAATGGTTTGAGCTGTGTGTCGGAAAGCTGATGGAGGTGATCCGGCAGGAAGCTGACATGCCGCCGCTGATCGTTCATTATGTCGACGGCGGCTTTGAGCTCAACGACGGCAACAACCGCCATGAAGCCTACAAGCGGCTCGGCATCCCGGAGTATGACGTGATCGTCTGGATCACCAAAAAGTGGGAATACGACGAGTTTCTGGAGAAATTCGGAAAATACCTGACGGCATAAAAAGACGCGCGGCGGAGAGCATCCGTCGCGCGTTCTTGCGTTACTGGGTGACGCGGGTCTGATTGTCCTTCAAGTATTGGAAGATATCGCCCGCAATGGGAGCCGCGGTGCTGCCGCCGCCCTCGCCGTCGGGGATGTCCTCAACCACCACAGCCAGCGCGAATGGCAGGTCGTCGTCCGCAATGTAGCCGACGAACCAGCCGTAGGTGATGGCCCTGCCATTCAGGCTGCTTTCCGCGCTGCCGGTCTTGCCGCAGACGGTCAGGCCGCTCACAGCCGCGCGGGTGCCTGTGCCGCTGGTGACAACGGAGCGCATGTAATCCTGAATCAGGGCAGCGTTGGCGGCGGTGGTGGCGGTGCGATACACCCGGGGCGAGAAGCTGGTGCGCAGAGCCCCGCTGGTGCTGGTGACCTGCCGGAGAAGCTGCGGCTCCATGATTACGCCGTCATTGGCGATCGCCGCGGCCACGAGGCACAGGTGCATGGGGGAGGCAACGATGGCGCTCTGACCGAAGCCCGAGGTCGCCAGCTCAAAGGACGTGCGGTTCGTGGTCGGATAGACGCTGTTCTCCACGACAATATCTTTGAACAGGAAGTTGTCGTTGAAGCCGAAGGATTCCGCGGCCCGGCGGAGTGCGTCGTCTTTCATGCGAATGGCCAGCAGCGCGTAGACGTTGTTGCAGGAGACCGTGAAGGCCCGCTTGAGGGACAGGCTGTTGTGTACGGCGTTGCCGTAGTCCCGAATGGCCTGACCCGCCACGTCCAGCCCGCCGGTGCAGGCAATCTCGGTGTCCTGTATGCCGGGGAGACTGGTCAGGGCCGCGTCGGTGGTAATGATCTTGAAGCTGCTGCCCGGCGGATAGACGGACTGCGTTGCCCGGTTCCAGAAGGGCTGACCGGGATCGTTGGCCGTGGATTCAGTGATGTTCATCGGGTCGAAGGTCGGCAGACTGACCATGCCCAGCGTCTCGCCGGTGCGGTAATTCATCACGACGGCGGCGCCGTTCTTGCCGGCGGTCAGCGAATATGCCCCAAAGGCCTTGACGATCGCCGTGCACAGGCGGCTGTCGATGGTCAGGGTCACGTTGTCGCCGCGGCGGGGCTGACCGTCGAACAGGCTGTTGATCAGCTCTGGCAGGGAAGCCTGAAAGCCATAGAGATAGTTGGACTGGAAAGTCTCCACGCCATTGGATACCTGTCCCTGATCGTCGCCCAGCAGGTGCACCACGGCCCGGCGGGCACTCTCATCGGCCTGATAGATGCGCGTCCCATCCACGGTGGTGGCCAGCACCACGCCGGAGCGGTCCAGCACGTCGCCCGCGATGACGTTTTCCTTCTGGGCACGGATGCGGGGGTTGCGGGTGTAAGCGAACCAGCGGTTGCCGTAAGTGGTGATGGCGTATCCGCCATAGACCGCTAACAGCGCGAACAGCCCGAACAGGAACAGCGCCAAGAGCTTGAACCGCAAGCGCTGTTGCTTCATTCCTCGTCACCTCCCAGCAGGGCAAGGCGCGTGTCCTCCTCCAGATTATCCTCATTCAGGCTCTCGACGCCCTGCAGCAGGCCAATCAGGCACAGGCTGGATACCAGCGACGTGCCGCCATAGCTCACGAAGGGCATCGTGACGCCGGTGAGCGGGATCAGCTTGATGACGCCGCCGATGATAACGAAGGTCTGCAGGCCCAGCATCGCCGTGCAGCCCATGGCGAGCAGGCCGTGGAAGCCGGAGCGGGCAGCCATGGCGGTGGTCGCGCCGCGCCAGATCAGCGCCACATACATCAGCAGCACGCACAGCCCGAAAATCAGGCCAAACTGCTCGCAGATGACCGCGAAAATGAAGTCTGTGTGATACACAGGGATGGTGCGCGGCGAGCCCAGCCCCAGTCCGAGACCCAGCATGCCGCCGCTGGCGATGGCCATGAGGCTCTGCACGATCTGATAGCCCGCGTTGTCATAATCGGCAAAGGGGTTGAGCCAGATGGCGACGCGCTTTTTGACATGCGCGAACATCTTGTAGCCCATGACCGCCGCGCCCGCGCCGCCGCCAAGTCCCAGCGCCGTCATGCCGAGGTTGCCCGAGGAGGCGAAGTAGTTCAGCAGCGTCACGCCGTAGTAGAGCAGCGCCGTGCCGAGGTCCTTCTGGAGCATCAGCAGGCCCAGACAGCACACGGAAAACCCCAGCCACGGGAGCATCTGTCGGCGGCTCATGAAGTGAGCGATGATGATGAGCAGGCTCAGCTTGACGATCTCGCTGGGCTGCACGGACAGGCCGCCGATATAGAACCAGTTCCGCGCGCCGTAGGTCTCCTGTCCGATTCGCAGCGGCAGCGCCAGCAGGATCAGCGACGCGGGGATCATCAGCCAGACGAGGCCGTCCCATTTGCGGATCAGCCGCACCAGATAAATGCAGATTACCATCGCGCCGAGGCCCACGCCGTAGTACATCGCCTGATGATAGGCGTAGGACGGGTTGGTATCGTAGAGCACCAGCACGCCCAGCGCGCAGAGAAAATTGGTCAGGGACAGAATCAGCTTGTCGCAGGGGAAGAGCCGCGGGAGCCAGTCGGTGGTCAGGGAGATCATCAGGGGCACGGTGAAGGCCAGCAGCAGCCCCTGCCACGCGAAATCCCGCAGGAACAGCAGCAGAAACGCCGTGAAAAAGAACAGCTTGACCACCCGGGACAAGGGGCGGCCCAGATCGCGGACAGGACGCTCACGCTTCATCATGATACCTCCTGTTGATCGGCTGCTGGGGCGCGGGAGGATAAGCGGGAGGCTCGGGCCACGCGTCCTGCGGCGGGAAATAGGTCTCCTGCGGCGGATAGGGCGCGCCGTTATAGGGCGGTGCATATCCGGGCATGGCCTCTTCCTGCGGCGGCTCCTGCTCAGGCAGGTCGGGCATGTAATCCATGGCATAGGGCGCGTCAAGGCCCGCAAAGAGCCGCAGCTTGAGCATCGCGTCGCCAACGGAGAGCAGCGAATTGTGCCGCATCGGGAAGGCCCGCGCGTCGCGGCGGTCCGCAATCAGCTCGCCGTCCACCATGCAGGAGCAGCCCCGGCGGGGCGTCACCACCAGTCCCTGACCGTCGATGAAGACAAAGTCCAGATGCTGCCGGGCTACGCCGTCAATGGGCACGACCACGTCGCAGGTGCGCAGATAGCCCAGCACGCCCTCCCGCGGAACAGGCAGGAAGCTGTCCTCCGGAAGGCTGTCCGAGCCTTGCAGCACCACCAGCTCGCCGATCATCCCGGCGTCCGGCAGCGTCTTGAGGCGCTTATGCTTGAGTCGCCTGTCTTTGCGCAGCCACGAGAAGGAGCGCCACACGATCAGCACGCCCAAAAAGGCGAACCAGTAGCGGCACGCCAGCGCGGCAACCGAATAAATGTCCTGTGGCATAGGCGTCCTTTCATCAGGTGAGCATGTCGCGGAGCTCGTGGAGCAGGGGCTTGAGGTTCTTCGGGGTCAGCGCAGGATCGCGCTGGATGGTCACGCACAGGTTTTCCGGCCGGAACACGGACTGCGCCGCGTCCAGCAGATCCTCCGTGGTCAGATCGTCGTACATCGCGGCCTGCGCGTCAAGGTCAGCGCGGGAAAGATCGTCCGCCAGCCATGCCCAGCCCATCAGGTCGCTCATGCCGGCAGGGGAGTCGAGCATCATATCATTATTGTCCGTGAACGCCAGCCGCGCCAGCTCCAGACGCACGGGCCGGATGTACATGCGCAGACGCTTGAGCAGGGCAAAAACCTTCCGCAGGCTCTCGACCAGATGCTCCTGACGCACGTCGTAGCGAATCACCAGCCGTCGGAACAAGCCCATTTCCTCCAGTGAGGAGTCAATCTCGGCCACCAGCGCCTCCTGCTCCCGGATCATCTGGAATAGCAGCGAATCGTCGCTGCCGCCGGTGATGGCGTCGAGCACCTCGCTGAGCAGCGGGAAGACGCGCTCATCATCCAGATCGAAAGCGATGTGCACCTTGGCGTGGCTGCCCGTCTCCTCGAGCACCAGATCGGAGGCCGTGTCCCGCATACAGAAGCCCTTCGGCACCGCCTGAACAAAAGGCGGCTCATCGGTGTGGTTTTCCAGCGGGGTGAAGGCCCTGACCGCAGCGGCTTCCATTTCGTCGGTGATGTTGCCGGTCAGGCACAGGCAGGCGTTCTGGGGCTGGAAGACGGCCCGCTGCCAGCGGCGGATAGTCGCCGGGGTCATCTCCATGATGGACTCGACTGTGCCCATGCGCGGAAAAGCGCCCGCGGCGGTGCGGCGATAGCGGCGGTCGATCTGCTCCTCGAAATCGCAGTCAGCCTCCTCGATCTGCCGGAGAACAACCTGCTTTTCCGCGTCGATCTGCTCCTGCGTCCACGGAACGTCCGCGAAGAAGCGCAGGAACAGCTCCGTTGCCTGCTCAAAGAAGCGCGGCAGGACGCTCAGGTCAAAGACGATGGCCTCCGTGTAGGTCGCGCCGCTCAGTTCTCCGCCCATCCGGCTCAGGGTGCTCTGGAGCGCGTCATGGCTCAGCTCGCCCAGTCCCCGGAAGCACAGGTGCTCCAGCAGGTGCCCGATGCCCTGATTCTGACGGTTCTCATAGAGCGTTCCGCCCTTCAGGTACAGGCCCAGATGAACGCTGTGCAGGTGTTCCTGAGGAAAGCAAAGCAGCGTCATGCCGTTGGGAAGATGGTGCTCGTGGACAGCGGCCATCTGAATCGCCTCCCTTGCGCTGGTACATTTGTCCTTATTATACCCGATTCACGCGGCGCATGCAAGTAGAAGGGCCTTGCGCGGCGTCAGCGGAAGAATGCGCGGAGCATGCCCGGCGTGTGGTAGTGCAGCGCCTGCAGGCCGCATTCGAGAGCGCCTTCAGCGTTGGCAGCGGAATCGTCGATGAAAAGCGTCCGCTCGGGATCGAGATGATATTCGTCGATCAGGCGGCGATAGATGCGCGGGTCAGGCTTGATGATATGCAGACGCCCGGACACCGCCATGCCGTCAAAGAGCGTGAAGATGCCCGGATGCTTGCGGCAGGAGTCAGCAAAAGGAAGGTCGGCATAGTTGGTCAGCGCGTAGCAGTGTTTGCCGTGAGCTATGCAGGCTTCCAGCGCCTCCACACCCTCGTCCATCACGTCGAGGCAGTCGTTCCAGCCGCGCATGACGGTCTCAATCAGCGGACGCAGGGACGGCTCGCGGCAACTCATCATGGCAGCGGCTTCCTCACCGTTGATGGCGCCCCGATCCATCATCGCCCAGTACGGCGACTGGAAGATGCACCGCGTCAAGGCGGGATAGCTGGATTCATGCTCCGGCAGGAGCTTGCGGAGAATAGCTTCCGGCTGAAAAGCCAGAAGAACGTTCCCGACGTCGAACACCACGTTGTCAATGGCGTCCCACGGCATGACGGAACAGCGGTCATTCAGCAGCAGTCTCATCGTTCGTACCTCCGTTTCTTCTCCAGCATAAGGCATGCGCGCTGAAAAATCAAGCTCTTTTCAAACGGCGAAAAATGGTGTACAATAGCAGCAGAGAGAATGAAACGACAGGAGGCAATACCATGAAAAGGGTCTTTTTGACCGTTCTTGACGGCGCTGGCGTGGGCTGGCTGCCGGACGCGGCGAACTATGGCGACGTGGGCTCCTGCACCATCGGGCATGTGGTGGAGAAATGCCACCCGCAGCTGCCCAACATGGCGCGGATGGGTCTGGGACATATTGAAGGAACGAGCTATCCGGCGGATGAATCGGCGGTCGGCGCTTATGGCCGGGCCATGGAGGCCAGCGCGGGCAAGGACACCACCACTGGCCACTGGGAGATCAGCGGCGTGCGGCTGGAAAAACCCTTCCCGACGTTCCCGAATGGCTTCCCGGCGGAGTTCATCGCGAAGTATGAGGCTGCCATCGGACACAAGGTGATCGGCAACAAGCCTGCCTCCGGCACGGCGATCCTTGACGAGCTGGGCGAAGAGCACATCGCGAACAAAACGCCTATCGTCTACACCTCGGCGGACAGCGTGTTCCAGATTGCCTGCCATGAGGACATTTTCTCCCGGGAAGAGCTCTATCAGATGTGCCGCGTTGCCCGGGAGATGCTGCAGGGCGACCTGTGCGTGGGGCGTGTCATCGCGCGGCCTTTTGTCGGCGAGAAAGCGGGGGCCTTCAAGCGCACGGCAGGCCGCAGGGATTTCGCGGTGCCGCCCTTCGGCAAGACGCTGCTGGATGCGGTCAAGGAGGCGGGGATGGAAAGCCTTGGCGTGGGCAAGATTGAGGATATCTTCGATCATCAGGGGCTGACCGGCTCCAACCATGCCGCGGGCAATCCGGCTTGCATTGAGGCATGGCTGGACTACATGCGCAAGCCCTTCGACGGCCTGTGCTTCACCAACCTCGTGGACACCGACATGCAGTACGGCCACCGCAACGATCCCGAGGGCTTTGCGGGCGCGCTGGAATACTTCGATCAGAAGCTGCCGGAGATTCAGTCGCTGCTGGGCGAGGATGACCTGCTGATCGTCACCGCCGACCATGGCTGCGACCCGACCTTCCCCGGCACCGATCACACCCGCGAGCACATCCCGCTGATGGTCTGGCACAAGAAGATGACCAAGCTCGTTGACCTCGGCACCCGCGCAACCTATGCGGACATTGCCGCCACCTGCGCGGAATGGCTGGGCCTGCCTGACCGATTCGGCGCGACGTCCTTTGCGAATGAACTGAAATAAGGAGATCAGCTATGGACTGGATGCAGGTTTTGAATGACGCCGCAGAGACGATCAAGAAGGCTGTTGGCACGGCGGAGATTGGCGTGATTCTCGGCAGCGGCCTTGGCGAGTATGCGGAGGCTCTCGAAGACGCGAAGTACATCGACTATGCGGACGTCCCCGGCTTTCCGCGCTCCACGGTACCGGGCCATGCGGGCCGCTGGTGGACGGGCACGCTTCATGGCAAGCGCGTCTGCATGATGCAGGGACGCTTCCATGCTTATGAGGGCTATGACCTGAAGGAAGTGACCCTGCCCGTGCGCGTCATGGCGCTGCTGGGCGTCAAGACGCTGATCGTCACCAACGCGGCGGGCGGCGTGAATCTGGGCTTCAAGCCCGGCGATCTGATGATCATTACCGACTGCATCAATTTCTCTGGCATGAACCCGCTGCGGGGTGAAAACCTCGACGCCTTCGGCCCGCGCTTCCCTGATATGTCCCGGGCCTATGATCGCGACTTGGTCGCTCTCTGCGAGAAGCAGGCGGAGAAGCTGGGCATTGCGACGGTGCAGAAGGGCGTCTACATGTGGTTCAATGGTCCGTGCTTTGAGACCCCTGCGGAAATCCGCATGGCGCGAATCCTCGGCGCGGACGCGGTGGGCATGTCCACGGTGCCGGAGACCATCGTGGCGCGGCATTGCGGCATTCGGGTGCTGGGTGTGAGCTGCATCACCAACATGGCCGCGGGCATCCTCGATCAGCCGCTGAACCATCTGGAGGTGGTTGAGACCGCTGACCGGGTGAAGAACACCTTCCGCAGCCTGCTGGACGCGACCATCGAGGCCTTGGCATGAGAAAGGTCGCGCTGATTACGGGCGGCAGCCGGGGCATCGGAGCGGCCTGCGTGCGTCTGTTCGCGGAAAGCGGCTATGCGGCGGTCTTTCTCTACCGGAGCAGCGACGAAAAGGCTCATGCGCTGGTGGAGGAGCTTCGCGGCAAGGGTCTTGATGCTGCCTGCCGACGCTGCGATGTGGCTGACGGCAAGCAGGTGAGAGAGACTGTCGCGGACATCCTGCGGCTGTATCATCACATTGACGTGCTGGTCAATAACGCGGGCGTGGCGCACATCGGCCTTTTGACAGACATGTCGGAGACCGACTGGAACACGGTGTTTGACACCAATGTCGGCGGCGTGTTCCATGTGACACAGGCCGTGCTGCCGGGGATGATCTCGCGGCAGCAGGGGAGCATTGTCAACGTGTCCAGCATGTGGGGAGAGGCGGGCGCATCCTGCGAGGTGGCTTATTCCGCGGCTAAAGCGGCGGTGATCGGCTTTACCAAGGCGCTGGCGAAGGAGATCGGCCCCAGCGGCGTGCGGGTCAACTGCGTTTCGCCGGGGCTGATCGACACCGACATGAACGCTGAACTGGATGAAAACGCTCTGCGCGAGCTGGCTGATGAGACTCCGCTTGGCCGTATTGGCACGGCGGCGGAGGTCGCTCGGGCGGTGCTCTGTCTGGCGGGGGACGGCGCGTCCTTCATCACGGGACAGGTGCTGGGCGTGAGCGGCGGCCTGCAGATCTGAAAATCGAATAAGTTGATCGGCTTCCGGACAGCATAGGGTCAAACCGATGTTGTAAGGAGGAAGCAGCATGACCAACTTCCGGCGAATCATGGCGGCAGTGCTTGCGCTGTGCCTATGGATTCCCATGACGGGAGCGGCGGCGCCTTTGGAGGACGGCCAGCCGCTTTCGCTTACCTCACCGTCCGCGATTCTGGCGGAGACGGCGACGGGCACCGTGATCTTTGAGAAAAACGCTGACGAGCGGCGCGAGGTGGCTTCCATCACGAAGCTGATGACGGCGCTGCTGGTGCTCGAGGCCCTTGACAAGGGCAACGTGACCCTCGAGGATCAGGTGACTGTCTCGAAAAACGCCGCGGCCATGAAGGGCAGTCAGGCGCTGCTGGACGCGAATGCCGCCTACCGTCTGGAGGATCTGCTGCGCACGACGATCATGGTCAGCGCGAACGATTCCGCGGTGGCGCTGGCGGAGTATCTGGCGGGCAGCGAGGCCAACTTCGTCACCATGATGAACACCCGCGCGGCGGAGCTGGGCATGACGAACACCCACTATGTCAACTGTACGGGCTATCCCCAGAGCGGCGAGGAGCAGTACACCACCGCCCGGGATGTGATGCGCCTGTGCTGTGAGATCGCCAAGTACCCGGCCTATCACACCTATGCTTCGGTATGGATCGACACGCTGACCCATCCCGGCGGCCGCGTGACCGACCTGACCAACACCAACCGCCTTGTGCGCTTCTACGAGGGCGTGGATGGCTTCAAGACCGGCTCCACCGACGCGGCGAAGTACTGTCTGGCAGCGACCGCAGAGAAGAACGGCATGCGCCTGGTGGCCATTGTGCTGGGCACGCCTGTGAGCCAGACGCGCTTTGACGAGGCCCGGGCAATGCTGGACTATGGCTTCGCGACCTACCAGCGCACGAATGTCGCCAACGCAGGCGACCTGCTGGGCGAGCAGCTCCCGGTACGCGGCGGCAGCGCGGAGAAGGTTGATCTGATGCTGGGAAGCGGCCTGTCGATGCTTCTGCGCAACGGTCAGCAGTCCGAGCTGACACTGGAGCTGGCGCTTCCCGAGTATGTCGACGCGCCCGTTGCCGAGGGCGACGTGCTGGGCACGGTGCGCGTGCTGCTGGGCGGTCAGGTGATTGCCAAGCTCAACTGCGTCGCTGCCCATGACGTCCCGCGGCCCGGGTTCATCGAGGGTCTGATCCGCATTCTGAACAACTGGCGCTAACAGTCTGCTGCCCCTGCTTCGGCAGGGGTTTTTACATGCAAAAAGCGGCGCGAACCATCCGCCGGGATGATTCGCGCCGTTGGGGTACGAGAGAAGATTTACTGCAGGTCGGTCTTCGTGGCCAGACCGCTCACTGTGCTGACGATCTCGCCGGTGTAATCGCCGGTGCCAGTGACGATGCAGTACAGCGCCTTGCCGACGTCAGTGGCCTGCACCGTGTAGGTGGCGGTGGTGGCGATCACTTCGTTGCTGCCAGCGCGGTACCAAGCGTAGGTCACCGTCGCGCCGGCGGGCTCAACCACGACGGTCAGCTTGTCGCCGACGTTGGGCGCGGTGGTGTTGCCCTTGATGGTCACCTTGGTGATGGCCGTAGCAGGCGCGGGCGTCGCGGGATGCACGGACGGATTCAGCGGGCAGTTGGGGGAGTAGAGCAGCTTCAGGGTATCAGCGTCCGCCTCGCCGGTCACCTTCATGCCAGCTACGAGCTGGAACACGCTGACCGCCGCGACGGTGTCCTTGCCGTAGATGCCGTCCAGCTTGCCGGGGTCATAGCCCATGAGCTGCAGGGTGGTCTGCATGATCAGCACGTCGGTGCCGCGGTCGCCCTGCTTGAGGGGCGCGTAAGGATCGTAGGCGGGCGCGTTCTTGGCATAGAGCTTGTTCAGCATGCCGGAGGTGGCATAATTGCGCTCGGTATAGCCAATCGCGCACTGGAACAGGTTCACGGCAAGCTGGGTGTCGTCGCCCCACACGCCATCAACCACGCCGACGGGATAGCCGAGTTCAGCCAGACGCTTCTGCATCTTGCGGACGTCGCTGCCCTTGTCGCCCTTGCTCAGGCTGGCAGAGCTGCTGGAAGAGCTGGATGAGGAAGACGAAGAGGAAGGCCGCGAGGTGGTGGTGGGCCGGGGCGTGGCCGTCGAGGCGGTCACCGGGCGCACGGTGGGCGTCGCGGTCGTGACGGCGCCAGCCACGGAATAGGTGGGCGCTTCGGTGGTAACGACGCTCAGGGTCTGGATGTCGGCCTCGGTTGTGTACTTGCCAGTTTCAGCGTCATAGGCATAGCGGATGAGCTTGCCATCAACCGCGACGGCATGAGTTGTGAGCTGCGACGTGGCGGGATAGGTGGCACGGCTGCGGTCCAGCAGCGTGATGACCGTGACCGTGTGGTCGCTGCCCACCATGGTCAGCGCTTCATCCGTGGCGATCAGGCTCAGAGGGGAGGACACACCCGCGCCGAGAACCTGCATGGTGGCGTCAGGATCGGTGAGCAGCAGGGACTTGAGCATCGTCGCGCCGCTGATGCCGGACTCGATCCAGAACAGCGTGTCAGTGTTGGCGCTGGCGAAGATCGCGGTGGTGGACAGCGCGGTATCCACGGCGCTGTTGGTCAGCGACAGGGTCGTACCCTCCAGCTTGAACAGGGGCGCGTTCTTCACCGCGTCGATCTGCTCCTGCGTGGGCTGCATGGCGATGTAATTGGACTCGGAGCCGTCGAGCGCGATGCTGATCAGCTGCCCGTTCTCGTCGATGCAGTACAGGGTGGTATCGGACATGTCGATGACGTCCTTGATGGGGGTCTTCAGGCACATGGTCTTGACAGGGCTCTGCAGGTAAAGAAAATTTGTCTCGCCCAGATACGCCGTGTAGCCGCCATGGGTTACGACGGGTTCCGCCGAGGCGGACAGCGCCACGCAGAGCAGCGTTGTCAGGCACATCAGGCCGATGATGATCCGCTTCATGGGTTGACCTCCTTGTTTGCTTGGTGCGTGTGACAGCCGCTGCGCAGCGCGCCCTGCAGGCTGTTCATCCCAATAGACGATTCACGCAGGAAAATTGTTGCATGGTTTCAAACTTTTTTACAAAAGTGACGGCCACGTTCATGCTCATTCGCCGGAAATGCCGGGATTCCTGTTTTTTCGCAGAAATTTACTTTTCATGGATGAAAAAGAGTGCGATTATCGTTCTTATCTATGGAAAGGAGCGGATGAGGATGACGCGGAGACTACGATGGCTGTGTCTGGCGGCGGTGGCGCTGACGATGCTGCTGGCGGCTGGAGCGGCCCGGGCGGATGACGTCAGCTTTGGCCTCCTGAAAACGGACGGCATCAGCCTCAGGCAGGAGCCGAACGCATCCTCTGCGTCGGTCGGTCAGTATCCGATGAACACATGGATGGCTGTCACTGGCGACGTAAACGGCTGGTATGCCGTCACCGCTCCGGACGGCGTGAAAGGCTATGTCACCACGCGGCAGCTGCAGCTGCCGGAGATCTTCATGGCCAATGTCGGCGTGGTGGCCAACCTTGCGGATAGCGGTTACGTCAACCTGCGGGAAAGTCCGTATTATCAGGCGGAGGTGCTGGCAACATACCATAACGGCGCGCCCTGCCTGCTGCTGTCCCACACGAATGGATGGTATCATGTCCGCGTGGAGGGCATGGAGGGCTACCTGCGGGAGGAATACCTCCAGCCGGGCAGGATGCTCTGGACCGAGGAGACCGCGACGGTCATCACGCAGGGCGGCGCTATGCTGGAATTGCGCGCTGGCCCGGGAGCGCAGTATGCCCCGCTGGCCAGGTATTCGAGCGGGCAGTACGTCATCCTGCTGGGGAAGGGCCTCGGCTGGTGGTATGTCTCGGTGGACGGTCTGGTGGGGTTTATGGAGGAAAGCGCCCTGCGGCAGGGTATCCTGACCTATACGGAGATCGTCGACGCGGGATGGAAGGTGCTCAGCGGCGCGTATGCCGTGGTGAAGAATCCTGTCGATACGCAGCTTCTGAACATGCGGGAGACTCCCTCGCGGTTCAGCAACGTCCTGCGGCAATACGGCAGCGGCGCGAGGCTGACCCTGCTCAATCAGGGGCTGGAATGGTGCCGCGTGATGAACGATCAGGGCGAAATCGGCTATATGATGACCGAATACCTCAAGCTGGAAGGCGTGCCGGAAACGCCTGTTATGACGGTCACGCATCCTGACAAGACCTTTGTGAACCTGCGCACGGTGCCATCGACAGTGCTCGGCGCGGTGCAGGCGCAAGTTCCCCATGGCGAGCAGGTGACGGTGCTGATCCCCGGCAGCGAGTGGGTCAAGGTGCGCTACGGTGAGCTGGAGGGTTACATGGTCGCGTGGTTCCTGACGGAGTGACGCGGCGGCATTCGGCATCCTTCGCGAAATTTGTTCTTTTCCTATTGCTTTTTTGAGCCGTCGGAGGTACAATAGCACCGTTCCACGGTTCGTATCAGGCAGAGTAGCTGCTGGCGCGTCAAGTGCTCATGGACGGGGAGTTGCCATGAGACGAAGCTGGGAGGGAATCCCGGCGCGGTGCCATCGGCGCATCCCGCTGCTTTGGTCGCTGCCTTTTTGCGAGCTGGGACGAATCTGCTCGTATGAAGGAGGCGACTTTTTTTGAAAGGCTCTCTGCTCAAACCGCCCGACTCAAGCTGGTCTCGGGTGAATACCCAGCGGCTGGTGCTGCTGGCTCTCATGGTCGCGATGAACGTCGTGCTGGGGCGCTTCAGCATTCAGCTCGTGCCGGAGGTGCGCCTGAGCATCTTGGGTTTCCTTCCGATCGCTTTGGCGGCGCATCTGATGGGCCCGCTCTACGGCGCGCTGACCGGGGCCGCGGGGGACATCGTGAACTACCTGCTGTTCACCCATGTCTACGGCGCGTATTTCCCGGGTTACACGCTCACAGCGGCGCTTTCGGGCCTTTGGTACGGCCTGCTGCTTTACCGCCGCAGGGTCACATGGCCTCGGGCAATCCTGACCATCCTGCCGGTCATCGTGCTCGGCGAGATGGGGCTCAACTCCCTGTGGGTCTGGATGATGTATCGCAAGACTTTCTGGGCGAATCTCCCGATGCGGCTGGTGACCAACGCCATCGAGTGTCCGCTCAAGATTCTGCTGCTTTCCGGCATGACGCGCCTGATGGGGCGCATGCCTAAATCCTACCTCAAGATGTAAGGAGCGTTTTCCATGCCGACGGTATCCAAGAAGGCCATTCTGGCTGAGCTGCAGCGGCTCTACCCTGACGCCCGGCCCGAGCTGAATTTCTCTAATCCCTATGAAACCCTTGTGGCGACCATCCTGTCCGCCCAGTGCACGGATAAGCAGGTCAACAAGGTCACGCCTGCCGTGTTCGCGCGTTTCCCCGACGCGGTGAGCATGGCGGCGGCTTCCGTCGATGAGCTCTATCCGATGGTCAAGAGCTGCGGCTTCAAGACCAAGGCAAACAACATTATTGAGGCCTGCAAGCTGATCGCGCTGCGCCACGGCGGCGAGGTTCCCTCCACCATGGAGGAGCTGACCGCCCTGCCCGGCGTGGGCCGCAAGACCGCTAACGTGGTCATGGCCAACGCGTTCGGCGTGCCCGCGATTGCTGTGGACACCCACGTTTTCCGCGTGAGCAACCGGCTGGGGCTGGCCGATGCGGACGACGTGCTCAAGACGGAGCTGCAGCTCCAGAAAGCCATTCCGAAGTCCGACTGGAGCGCGGCACATCACTGGCTGATCTATCATGGCCGCCGGGTGTGCAAGGCGCAGCGGCCCCTCTGTGAGAGCTGCACCCTGCGCGACATGTGCAAGGCGGAGCGCCAGCGGAAGAAGACGGCAAAAACGGAAGCAAAGGCAACCGGCGCGGAGGCATAACCGCGGTCGGCTGAGGTGGTACCATGAGCTTGTTTCTGATACTGGCATATCTGTTCTTCATCGGCTCCTGTTTCGGCTGGCTGCTGGAGCTGTTTTTCCGGCGCTTCTTTTCCAGCGTCAACCCGGAGCGCAAGTGGATCAATCCCGGCTTCTGCACCGGGCCGTATCTGCCGCTCTATGGCAGCGGCCTGTGCATCCTTTACCTGATTGCGTCGCTGGAGGACAAGGGGCTCCTTGCCAATCCGGTGCTTAACCGGGCGGGGCTGTTTCTGGCTATGGCGGTGTGCATGACGGTGATCGAATACATTGCCGGTGCGGTCAGCCTCTATGTGTTCAAGGTGCGGCTATGGGATTACCGCGGCGAGTGGGCGAACCTGCAGGGCATTATCTGCCCGAAGTTCTCTCTTTTCTGGGCGCTGCTGGGCGGACTGTACTATTTCGCGGTGCATCCTTTCATCCTTGACGCGCTGGCATGGCTGTCGAAAAATTTAGCTTTCTCCTTTGTGATTGGCTACTTTTTCGGCGTCTTCACCATCGACGTGTGCCATTCCGCGCAGATCATCACCAGAATGCGCCGGTTTGCCCGGGAGAACAGCGTCGTTCTGCGCTACGAGGCCATCAAGGAGCATATCCGCGCCGTCCATGCCCGCAATGCTCAGAAGTATCATTTCTTCAAGCCCTTCCATACGGAATTGGGTCTGACCGAGCACCTCAGGGAGCTGCTGGAGACCTTTGAGAAGCGCGTCAAATCTTAATGGGGGAGTCATGGAAGTCAGAGACATGAGGCGCAGCGACTGGCACCGCATTCTGGAGCGGGATTATGTCTGCAGAGCCTGCGAGACGGACGGCATGCGAGAGATGGAGAGCGTGCTGACCATCAAGGAGATCACGGCGCCTCTGCGTGTGCATAACGGCGCGGAGCAGGTGACCATTGTCGAGAAGGGTTACCGCTGGGTGCAGATCGCCCGGGAGGGCGCGTTTGTCTGGCTGACGGCAATGTTCGATGACGCTGCTCGTCTGCTGCAGATGTACTTTGATATCACCGCTGGCAACCGCTTTGACGCGCCGGACAACCCGACTTTCCGGGACATGTATCTGGATGTGGTGGTCACGGCGGCAGGGAAGATCAGCGTGCTCGATCAGGACGAGCTGGACGAGGCCCTTGCCAAGGGCAACATTACCCCTGATGAGCATGATCATGCGGAAGCTGTCTGCCGCGGCCTGTGCGCGTGGCTCGAGGAGCATGGCACTGAAGTCATGGCCCGCTGTGAACGGGTTCTGCGCGATCTGGAAGGCAGGGTATAAGAAAAACGTCCGGCAGAAAGCGGTTTGCCAAGGTGTTTTCTCCATTGTGTGGTTCAACAGAGAGAAATTGAATTTGTGAAGGAGAAGCAGATGAATAAGCTGATACCCCGAATCGGAGCGGTCACTGTTTCGATTACGGTTTTCCTTTTTGCGGCATGTTTGATAACCGATTATCAATTTGGCTCGTACTTCGTATGTATGATGCTGCCGATAGGTTATATCATGATGGCTGCGGGATTTCACCATGAAAGCTGTGAGGAACGGCGGGTAGCTGCCAATGTTGGACTGATTTTATCTGCAGTATACGTAGCATTGATTTTTCTTGTATACTTTGCGCAGACAACGAGTGTCCGATTGGATGGTTTAAGCGAGCAGGCCATGCAGGTTCTGGATTTCAAGCGAGGCGGCTTGCTTTTCAATTATGACTTGCTGGGTTATGGAATAATGGCCCTTTCTACCTTTTTTATGGGGCTGTCGATCAAGGCAAGCTGTAAGGCAGATCATTGGCTGAAATGCCTGATGATGATCCACGGGGTCTTTTTTGTGAGCTGTTTTATCATGCCAATGACGGGCGTGTTCAGCAGTATGTCCAGTGGAGAAACCAGCATCGGAGGCGTGGCTGCGCTTGTAATTTGGTGCGCCTATTTCCTTCCGATCGGAATATTAGCATACAAGCATTTTGAAAGAGTAGATTAACAGATTATCAAACCGATATTAAGGGGCGTGGTCGGCCATCAACGCCATGTCCCTGTTTTTGTGTGGCTTTCCCGATTGGCAGGCAGTTTCAATCTTTGTGGTATGTCGGATAGGCGAAGCGTTCCTTTACACAATGCGCCGCAGGGCGCTTTTGCAAAAAGAGATGATCATGTTTTCTGCCAGAACTGCCATGCCACGGTCGGCTTGAAGCCGAGTGCCGCGTAGAACGCGTCTCCGCCGCCTGTCATGTGGGTCGCGCCGAGGGGAGCAAGACGGCGATACAGTTCAGACAGCGCGGCAGCGGCGAGACCCTTGCGGCGGTGCTCCGGTGCGGTGCAGAGCGGCTCCAGATAGGCAAGGCGGTTCTCCGGCACCCACCACATGCCCGCAAAGCAGACATAGTCGCCGCTTTCATCCTCGATGGCTACGTTAAAAGCCTCGGTCATGTGAGGGGCCTGCATCAAGTGGAGCACTGACTCGCTGTCGCCGTGCCAAGGCCCTTCCGTGGCTTCATGATCGAATCCGCGCCAGCAGCACTTGCTGATTTTCGCCGGAACAAGCGGTTTTTCAGCAAAACGGTAACCTTCCGGCAGGGGATGGGTGAGAGGCCTGTCAAAGGGAGCGACATACTCCATGTAGCCGCCGGTCTGCGTATACCCGGCCTGCTTGGCTGCTTCGATCAGCGCTGTCTGCGCGCCGAAAATCACAAGCTGGTGCTGGCCCTTGGGTCGCGGCATGGAAGCCTCCGCATAGGCCACCATCTCCGGCGCGAGGAATTCATAACCCGAACGCAGGCTGAAATACACATCCGAAACAGGATTCTCTGTGAAGCAGAAAGCCACGATACGCTCGCCGTCCAGCCAGAGGCGGTAGCGGTGCGTGTACGACTTATCCATCCAGTCGGAGGACAGGGCGTACTCAAAGAAAGGCGCGGGGACGCCATTGTGCCAGTCCGGCTCATAGATATCCAGCATAAACTGATAGACCGCCATATGGTCGGCCAAGATGCGAAATTGTCTTGTTGTGATGCTGCTCACGGTTTATCTCCTCTTTGGCAGATCGGGCTTATGAGTAAGGGGCGCTTTCCATACAGAAAGCGCCCCAGCAATTTACTTGCCCCAGAACAACAGCTCGAAGGACGGATACTTCTCGGTGCCCTCCTCGGTCGAGACTTCATACATGCCGGTGCAGCGTCCATACATGTGCACCTGCGCATCCTCGACGAAGGACGGCACATCCTTCGTTGTGACGACGATGATGTTCTTGTAGCCGGACTTCTTTTTGTCCATCGCCATGTAGACCAGCCACTCGTCGCCGGACTGCTCGATACTCACGCAGTAAAGATCATAGTGCATGATTCTGCCCGTATAGCCGGTGATCTTGCTGGTGAGAGTCGAGTAGGCGGGCTTGACGGCTTCGGCGCGGTAGCCGGCCCGGATGTCCTCCTCCGTGATGACACGGGCAGCAGTGGTTTGCAGCCGACGGGTCTCATAATTCTTCTTGGTGAAGACCAGCGTGATGGTGTAGCTGCCTTCGGCCTTCGTGGGAACCTTGAAGGAGAAGGAGCCGGAATTGTTGGTGCGAACCTGCTTGTCATAGACGCCGTCGACAATGCACTGAACGGTGGTCTGACCCATGGTGGTGCCGGAAATGGTCAGCGTGTCGGAGGTGATCTCCGTAGGCAGCTCGGCGTTCAGGTTGACGGGCAGCAAGGTCTTCTGATAGGTCGTGGTCTCGAAGAAGACTTCCTCTGTGACCACGCCCGCGTTCTCCACCGTGAGGGTCATCAGCCAGACGCCTTCGGAGGGGAGCCGCACGTCGAGGGAGAAGCTGCCGTTCTTGGCGACGTCAGTCTCAATGACGGTCGGCTGCGGATCGGACATGCGCATGACCACGCCCACGATGTGCAGGCCCGCGTCGCCGGTGCCCTTGACGGTGAACTTGCCAGTGTTCGTTTCCCGGGGCGGCTTGCTGGTGAAAACCAGATCGGAGGCAACCTCCGGCGGCTTGGCGAGACTGGTGGTGAAGGCGAAGGTCTCCATCACCGCGTCCAGCGCGCGCTTGTCAGCCGTCTTGGAGTCGCGGCCTATCGCCTGATAATCCAGCGTCACGGTGTAGCCGTTGCGGATGGTGCGGCGCATGTAGCCCTGCGTGGTTCCGGCGGCGGTGGTGCGGGTATACTTGAGCTCGAGCACGCGGCCGTAGCGCTTGGGCGCGTTCTTCCACTCAGCGGAGCTGAACTTGTAGCCCAGATCACCGAAGTAGGAGCCGTTCGTATGACCATTCTTGTAGGCGGTGCGCACGGTCGTTTCCTGCTGATCGAGATCGAAATACTGCTGCGCCAGATCATCTTTGACCGCAGTGATCTCCAGACAGGCGTCGTCGGCGGTGGTCCAAGCCTGAAGGAGCACGCCGCGGGACTGGAAGTCCGCCAGCATGGCATCCACCGTGGTGTTGTGCCGCTCGACCCATTCCGGATGATACTCGATGTTATCCGCCGTGAGGATGATATAGTCCTCGGGGATGGTCACCTCGGCATGGATCGCGTCAAAGGTGAACGAGTCCGCGCAGGCGGAGACGGGCAGCAGCGCAAGGAGCGCCAGTAGCAGAATCAAAGCATATTTTCGCATCAGTGTCACCAACCTTTTGGATTATGATCGACTTAAAACAGGCGGTATCGGTTAACGTGAACAGAAAAACCCATTCCATTATATCACAGGCAAATGCCCGGACGCAACTGCTTATCCATATGTTTTCATTTACCAGTCACTTCAGCGCAGCGGGCGGAAGGGCAGGAGAAAGCGCACCCGTCCGACGATCATCCGCCTGTTCAGCGGGCCCACGGCGCGGCTGTCGCGGGAAGCATCCCGGTTATCGCCCAGAACGAAGTACTCGTCTTCGCCCAGCAAGACTGGAGGACGCGTGAGGGGCCTGCGCGCTTGCGGACCAAGGTAGTCCTCCCGGAGCGCCTGACCGTCGATGAGCACGGAGCCCTCCTCAAAGGCGACGGTCTCGCCGGGCAGGCCCACGACGCGCTTGACCATCAATTGCCGCAGGAAAGGAAGGCGCTTCATCATCCGGCCCGGGAAAAAGCAGATCACCACGTCGCCTCTCCGCGGTCTTCCCGCGAGGTAATCCCAACGGGAGACGAAGGCCCACTGACCGCTGCGCAACGTCGGCAGCATGCTCCGGCCCTGAATGCGCGTCAGACAGAAGACATATCGGCGCACGAGCAGCGCGGCAGCAGCGGCAGCCAGCAGATATGCAAGGTCGGTCATGCGGGATCGGGCCCTTGACTGATGAGCTTCTTGCGGCGCTTGAGGAAGGTTTCGCGATCCATCATCACGATGCGCCCGCATCCCGAGCACCTGATCTTGATGTCCGCGCCGGTTCGGGTGACCGTCCACTCGCTGGAGCCGCAGGGGTGCTGCTTGCGGGTCTGCACCACGTCGCCGATGCGGATTTCCTGAGTTGTGTCCATGGGATACCTCCTGTGTACGGTTATCAGTATTATACAGCCTGATCGCCCGAAACGCAATGAGGCATTGCAATTCTTTTCATTTGTGACTATAATGGGAATACTGAATCGGAGGGGGCGGAGCTATGGCGGACGAGAGGCTCATCGGCGTGTTTGACTCGGGTGTGGGCGGTATCGGCACGCTGGCGGAGATGACGCGGCTGATGCCTCACGAACGCTTTCTATTCTATGGGGACACGGCCCACGCGCCCTACGGCACCAAGTCCCGGGATGAGGTGCTTGGCTATGTGCGGGAGATCATGGCGCACATGCTGGCGCGGGACGTCAAGGCTGTCGCCATCGCCTGCAACACGGCGACCTCGGTGGCCGCGGCGGAGCTGAGGGCTGCGTATGACCTGCCGATCATCGGCATCGAACCGGCGCTCAAGCCCGCTCATGAGATGCGCCATGGCGGGAGCATTCTCGTGCTGGCCACGCCCATGACCCTGCGGCTGGATAAGTTCCAGCGCCTGATGGGCCAATACGGCGAGGGAGCCGTGCCGCTGCCCTGTCCGGGGTTGATGGAGCTGGTGGAACGAGAGGCCTTTGAGCAGGCCAAGCGCTATTTGATCGAGCATTTTTCGCCCTATGACATGAGCAGGGTGGACGCGGTGGTGCTGGGCTGCACGCACTATGTGTTCCTGCGACCTGTGCTCGCGGAGATTCTGCCGGATACGGTGCGGGTGCTCGACGGCAATCTGGGCACGGCGCGGCAGCTCCGGCGCGTGCTGGAGAGCAGGGGAATGCTGCGGGAAGCTGGCGAGGGAAGCGTCACCTTTGAAACCAGCGGCGACCCGGAAACGGTACTTCCGCAGATGAACCGGCTGATGAGGCGCGCGCGGGAGATCATGGAATATGCGGAAAGCAACATGACGAAATAATCTGTTCAGGTTTATAAAAAATCAACAAAGATACGAAGTGACGAAAAAATTCACTTTTCTTTTGTCAGTTTTCATGATATAATTCTTTCAATAGTGATGGTGGATGCGTTTTGGTTCGTTTCTTTCATCCATGAACGCTATCTTCCGGCTGCTTCAGCCGGAGGTCTGGCAAGCATCAAAAACAGAATAGGAGGAACATATCATGGCTGATATCCTGACAACCAATATCCGGAACATGGTCCTCATGGGACATGGCAGCGTAGGCAAGACGACGCTGACCGAAGCGATGCTCTACGCTGCCGGACATATTGACCGCATGGGCAAGGTCGAAGATGGCAACACCGTCACCGACTTCGAGCCCGAAGAGATCCGCCGCAAGTTCTCCATTTCCGCGGCTGCCGCCCCTGTTGACTGGAACGGCAAGGTTATCAACGTGATCGACGTTCCCGGTTATTTTGATTTCATCGGTGAGGCGATGGGCCCCATGCGCGTCGCTGAGACCGCGGTTATCGTGATCGACGCGGTCAACGGCCTGAGCGTGGGCGCGGAAAAGGCGTGGGACAACGCTGGTAAGAATGGTCTGGGCCGCATGTTCGTCATCAACCAGATGGACCGCGACCATGCCGACTTCGAGAAGATCGCCAATCAGCTCCGTGAAAAGTATGGCTCCAGCGTCTGCCCGATCCTGCTGCCCATCGGTAACGGCCCCGCCTTCCGCGGCGTGGTGAACGTGCTGGACAAGAAGGCCTACGAGGGCGCTTATAAGAAGTCCACCGAGGTGGCGATGCCCTCCGAGCTGGAAGGGGAGCTGGAAGAATACTATACCTACCTGATCGAGCAGGCCGCTTCCTCCGACGAGGCGCTGATGGAGAAGTATTTTGAATCCGGCGAGCTGAGCTTCGAGGAGGTCAAGGACGGCTTCCGCAAGGGCATGAAGGAAGGAATGATCGTCCCTGTCGTGGCTGTGTCTGCCGCGACCGGCGTGGGTATCGCCCGCATGCTCGACCTGATGGCCAAGTATTTCCCGTCTCCCGCGCATCATGGTCACACGACCATCGGCGTCGACCCCCGCAGCGGCGAGGAAGCCTCCCGTGTCTGCGCGGATGACCAGCCCTTCTCCGCGTTCATTTACAAGACCATCGCTGACCCCTTCGTCGGCAAGCTGTCGCTGTTCCGCGTGTTCTCGGGCAAGCTGACCACGTCCACCACGCTGTACAACGTCAACAAGGACAAGACCGAGAAGGCTGGCGGTATCTATATCCTGCGCGGCAAGAAGCAGATCAACAAGGAGTCCGTGCACGCGGGCGATATCGGAGCGCTGGCGAAGCTGCAGTTCACCCAGACCGGCGATACCCTCTGCGATCCGAACAATCCCATCCAGTATCCGCCGATCGCGTTCCCGGCGCCCTGCATGAGCAAGGCTGTCTACGCGGCGAAGCAGGGTGAGGAAGACAAGGTCTTCTCCGGCCTGCAGCGCCTGATGGAGGAAGATCCGTCCATCAGCACCGAGAAGAATACCGAGACCACGGAGACCCTGCTCTCCGGTCAGGGCGAAATGCACCTGGACGTGATCCGCAACAAGCTGGCGACCAAGTTCGGCGCCAACGCGGTGCTGCAGGACCCGAAGATTCCGTATCGCGAGACCATCCGCAAGACCATCGACGTGCAGGGCCGCCACAAGAAGCAGT
>JAFLST010000020.1 GCA_022510815.1 Christensenellaceae bacterium
TCACCAAGCCCATCGAGGCCATGAAGCAGGGCATCGCCTACCTGCCCGAGGACCGCAAGGACGACGGCATCATCGCCGATCTGAGCGTGCGGGACAACATCATCCTCGCGCTGCAGGTGCTGCGCGGCTTCTGGAAGCCCATCTCGCAGGTTGAGGCCGAGGCCTTCGCAGACGAATACATCAAGGCGCTCGAGATCAAGACGGCTTCCTCCGAGACGCCGATCAAGTCGCTCTCCGGCGGCAATCAGCAGAAGGTCATTCTGGCCCGCTGGCTGCTGACCCATCCCAAGTACCTCATCCTTGACGAGCCCACCCGCGGCATCGACGTGGGCACCAAGACCGAGATTCAGCGTCTGGTGCTCAAGCTCGCCGAGGAAGGCATGAGCGTCACCTTTATCTCCTCCGAGATCGAGGAAATGCTGCGCACCTGCTCCCGGCTGATCGTCATGCGCGACCGCAACATCGTCGGCGAGCTGCGCGGGGGCGAACTGACGCAGGACAACGTGATGCAGACCATTGCGGGAGGTGTGGACTGATGGCGAATAAAAAACCGGCTCTTCAGTGGAGCAAGTACGCTCAGCTTCTGATGCCCATTCTGTCCATCCTGCTGATCGTGGTGTTCAACCTGATCCGCGATCCCAGCTTCTTCTCCGTTTCGCTGACCACCAACAACAGCGGCAACACCGTGCTGTCCGGCAACCTCATCAGCATCCTGAACGGCGCGTCCGAGCTGGCGATCATCGCCATGGGCATGACGCTGGTCACCGCTGCCGCCGGCGGACAGGATATCAGCGTCGGCGCGCTGGCAGCCATCGCGGGAAGCGTCTTCGTCAAGATCCTGCGCGCGGGGACCATCACGCCCCTGACGATGCTCCTCGGCTTTGTGGCCTGCTGCGTTGTCGCGGCCATCTTCGGCGCGTTCAACGGCACGCTGGTCGCGGTGTTCAAGATTCAGCCCATGATCGCCACGCTGGTGCTCTACACCTGCGGCCGCTCCGTGGCCTACTGGATCAACGGCGGCGCGACGCCCACTATCTCCAGCCCGCTGATCACGGCGCTGGGCAGCTTCATTCCCGGGAGTCCGATTCCCACGCCGATCCTCATCGTGGTGCTGGTCGGCATTCTCTTCTCGCTGGTGTTCCGCTTCACGACGCTGGGGCTTTACACCCAGACCGTGGGTATCAACCAGCGCGCGGCAAGGCTCAACGGCATCAACACCGTGGGCGTCAAGCTGCTCTCCTTCATGATTCTGGGCGTGTGCTGCGCCATCGCGGGCTGCATCGCGCTGAGCCGCCTGAGCCTCATCAACCACGAAACTATCCTGCTCGAGATCGAGATGGACGCCATCCTCGCGGTCGCCATCGGCGGCAATGCTCTGGGCGGCGGCAAGTTCAAGATGGCGGGCTCCGTCCTCGGCGCTTACGCCATTCAGGCGCTGACCACCACGCTCTACGCCATGAAGGTGCCCTCGACGGATATCAAGGCGTACAAGGCTGTGGTGATTATCCTCATCGTGGTCATCGGCTCGCCCATGGTCAAGCAGCATGTCAGCCGCCTGTGGGCCAAGCTGCGCCCGGCTCCGGCTTCCGCTGTCAGAAAGGAGGCGGCTTAAATGTCCAATCCCATCAAGAAGCGCCGCAGAGAGCCGCTTACCGATACCCAGCTTCTGCTCACCATCACGGTGTGCATCTTCTTCGGCATGTACTTCCTTGCCATGGCTGTCTGGGGCGGCGGCTTCCTGCGCTGGCAGCAGGTCTTTGACATGCTCAACAACAACGCCTCCCTCATTATCGTCGCCTGCTCGCTGACCATCGTCATGATCGGCGGCGGCATCGACATCTCCGTGGGCGGCGTCACGGCGCTGGTCGTCATGTCCTGCGTCGTTCACCTCAACAGCGGCGGCAGCATCCTTTCATCCATCCTGCTGGCGGTCGGCATCGGGCTGGCTTTCGGCGTGGTGCAGGGGTATCTGGTCGCTTACCTCGAGATTCAGCCGTTCATCATCACGCTGGCGGGCATGTTCTTTGCCCGCGGCATGACGACCATCGTCAGCGTCGATCCGCAGAAGGCCGCTCACGAGGGCTTCCTGAAGCTGATGAGCACGAAGGTCGAAATCCCGTGGCTGGGCTACACGGCGAAGAACGGCAACCTGATCCCGGCCCGCATGGAGATCGGCGTGATTGTCGCGCTGGTGATCGTCGCGCTGGTGTATCTCATGCTGCGCAAGACCCGCCTCGGCCGCAACATCTACGCGCTGGGCGGCAACAGCCAGAGCGCGCTCATGCTGGGCATCAATGTCAAGCGCACGAAGTTCATCTCCTATCTCATCAGCGGCCTGCTGGCGGGCATCGGCGGCTTCGTGTTCATGATGCACACCGGCGCCGGCAACGCGACGAACGCCGCGGGCGCGGAGATGAACGCCATTGCTTCGGCCATCATCGGCGGCACGCTGCTCACCGGCGGCGTCGGCAACGTGATCGGTACGCTCTTCGGCGTTATGACGCTGACGACCATCAAGTCGATCGTGACCGTGTCCGGTCTGCGCGATCCGTGGTGGCAGAGCATCACCACCGGCGCGATGCTGTGCTTCTTCATTCTGCTGCAGAGCGTGGTGCTTTCCAACCGCGGCAAGGGCGGACTCAAGCAGATGCTGCCGCCGTGGCTGCGCGCCAAGGAAAAGGCGGATGGAGGATTGTCCTCCTGACGGCATAGGCGAATGAAACGAAGGACTGCCCCTGATCAGGGGCAGTCCTTTTGCGCGATCACCGAATTCTGCCTGTGCTTTCACGGGCATCAAGCGCCCACAGGCAAGCATCCCTCAGCCACGCTCCCGCTCAGCCATGGCCTTGGCGATGACGTCCACAAAAGACCTGACCGCGTCAGAGGGCTTCTTCGCGTACAGAATGCCGTAGGGCATTTCGTACCTCCACTCCACCGGGATCGTCACCAGCGACGGATGCAGCCCGGCCCAAATGTCGATCGTTTCCATCAGATACCCCTGCTGCTCGCACAGGTTAAACGTGGATATGTCGTAATACCCGTCGAAATCGACGACCCGGATGCCCGGATGCTCCCGGAGAATGTCGTCCCGGATCGCGTCGACCACATAGGATTCGCCGCGCCTGATCAGCAGCAGCGACTCCCCTTTCAGGTCGTCCCATGTGAGGACGGCCTTTTTCGCAAGCGGATGCTTCTTCGACATTGCCACCGCGCACCGGCAGGCACGCAAGGGCAGAAAGCTGTAATTCATCGTCAGCGCCGCGCTGCCGCAGGGCGTCACGAAACAGTCGATCTTATCGCCCAGACTGTTCAGCATGGCGCTCAGGCTGTCCGTGTCGTCGTTGAACGGCACCATGCTGAACTGATACTCCTGCCCGTCCGGGTGAATCCGCTCCCACAGCTCCACCAGACCGTTGCAGGGGCGCATCATGGATGTGCCAATGCGAATGGTCCGCAACACAGCGCCGCCGATGCGCCGGGTTTCCCGAACAGCTTCCTCCGACAGCCGCATCAGCCTCGTGCCGCTGTCATACAGCGCCCGCCCCGCGGCGGTCAGCATGACGCCATGGTTCGTCCGCTCGAACAGGGGCACGCCGATATGCTTTTCCAGCGCGTTGATCTGGTTCATCACCGAGACCTTTGACACATACAGCCTCTCCGACGCGGCGGAAAAGCTGCCGCAGTCAGCTGCCTTCAGGAAGGTTTTGATGGACGGACTGAGCACAGGATCACCTCGCGGCGTTAAGTTTATTTTAACGCCATGGTAACATATTGGCGTCTTCCGCGTCAAGGCCTGACGGCGTATAATTTGAATGAAGGGCTGGTGAACGGATTGAACGGCAAGTCGATGACCGAAGGAGCGCCGTGGAAGCACATTCTGCGGTTTGCCCTGCCCGTGTTAGCGGGCTCGCTGCTTCAGCAGCTCTATAACACCGTCGACAGCATCGTGGTCGGCAATTTCTCCGGCGAGGCGGCGCTCTCGGCGGTCGGCACGACAGGCAGCTTTGCCTTCCTGTTTCTGGCGCTGGCGACGGGCTTTTCCGCGGGAAACGGCGTGCTCGTGGCCCAGCATTACGGCGCGGGCGACGAGAAGCAGGTGCGGGCTTATGCCTCCACCGGCATCCTGCTGATGATGGGCATGGGCCTGCTGTCCGCCGTCGCGGGGTTTGCGGTGGCCCGGCCAGCCTATACCCATCTGGTGGCTGTCCCGGAGGAGTTTCTGGAGCTCACCCTCCAGTATTTCCGCATCTACGCGCTGGGCCTGATCTTCCAGTTTGGCTACAACATCTTCTCGTCCATCCTGCGGGCCGTGGGCGACAGCGCGGCGACCCTGTATTTTCTCCTTATCGCCTCCGTGTCGAACGTCCTGCTTGACCTGCTCTTTGTCGCCGGTTTCCGCTGGGGCGTCATCGGCGCGGCGCTGGCGACGAATATCGCGCAGGCGGGCTCCTTTGTGGCGGCGTATATCTACATGACCCGAAAATACCCCATGTTCCGCTTCGGGCTGAAATCGTTCACTTGGGACGGCAGCCTCGCGAAAAGAACCCTGACGACGGGCTTTCCCATCGCGCTGCAGCTCATCATCGTTTCCTTCGGTCTCACCTTCATTCAGCGGGCGGTCAACGGCTTCGGACAGACCATGACGGCCTCCTTCACCGTCGGCTACAGGATCGAGCTGTACATGAACCTGCCCTGCAACGCCTTCCAGACCACGCTGGCGACCTACACCGGGCAGAACATCGGCGCGGGAAAGCCGGAGCGGGTGAAGCGGGGCGCGCGGCAGGCAATCCTGATGTCCTTCCTGATGACGCTGTGCATCTCGACCCTCGTGTGGCTTTTCACCGCAAGGATTATCAGCCTGTTCGGGCTGAGCGATCAGGCGGCCATCTACTGCAACGCGCACATCAGAACCATCGCGCTGATCAACGTCATCATGTCGGTCTATATCCCGCTGTTCGGCGTCTTTCAGGGCACGAAGCACGGCGGCGCGGCGACCGTTGTGGCTGTCGGCGCGCTGGGCATGCGGGTCCTCTCCACCTACCTGTTCCGATACAGCTCCCTGTTCGGGCACACGATCATCTGGTGGAACGGGCTGTTCGGCTTTGGCACAGGGCTCATCATCACATGGACGTATTATCTGAGCGGCCGCTGGCAGAGGGGCGCTGTCCTTGAACGCCAAGCGGCCCCTGGCATGGAGCGCGGAGGAGACAGCCTATGAATCAGAGCATCATCATTCTCAACGGCGCCGCCAGAAGAAACGGCAGCACAGCCAAGCTGATCGACGCCTTCGCGGACGGCGCGAGGGCCGCGGGGCATCGGGTGAAGACCTTCCATCTTGACGGCATGAACATCCACGGCTGCAAGGGATGCCTGCGCGCCGGCAGGGACCCCCAGAGCCCCTGCAGCCAGAAGGACGACATGGATCAAATCTATGCGGCGTATGAGGACGCCGACGTGGTGGTGTTCGCGTCGCCGCTGTACTTCTGGACGGTCACCGGCACGCTGAAAACCGCCGCTGACAGGCTCTACGCCGAGCTGGAATGCCTCGGATACGGCAGGTTCCCGAAGAAAAGCGTCCTGCTGATGACCGCGGACGGCGGCGATTACGCTCAGGCCGTGACGTGGTATCGGACATATGAAAGGAATCTCGGATGGACGAATCTGGGCGAGGTGCTGGGCAAGGGAAAGACAAAAGAGGCCTATCAGCTCGGGGCGTCCCTCTGATATGCCAAACGCCCATTAGAGCCTTTCTCCGCCGTGAGAAGGGCTCCGTTTTTCTGTTGGCCTTTCCCGGCGTTTTATGCTATACTGCTGATGGAAACAGCATTCACCAAGGAGATTGCCGCCATGAAGAAAATCAGCTACATCAGTCAGCCCACGGAATACTTATGCGGTCAGGCCTGCGTCGCCATGCTGGCGGGCGTGACGGTCGATGAAGTCGTCTCCGTCATGCAAAACGACAAGGGCACGGGAAAGAAGGACATTGAGAGGGCGCTGAACCATTTCGGCATCCGTCAGGCCAAGACGATGACGAAAGCCGACAACGCCTCCGCGCTGCCGAGGGCCTGCATTCTGAAAGTCCTCCTGCCCAGATACGGTCACTGGGTCCTGTACTACGATGGGAAGTATTATGACCCGGAATTCGGCCTGTCGGAAGAACTGTATCCCAAGGCAAGGGTTCAGTCCTATCTGGAGATTTTCATGGACGAGGAATAGACGCGTCTTTATGGAGGTCAAATATGCGATACACAAACCCTGTCATCAAGGGCTTCTACCCCGATCCCAGCGTGTGCTTCGCCGACGGCAAGTACTACCTCGTCGCCAGCTCCTTTCAGTATTTCCCGGGCGTGCCGCTCTTTGAGAGCGATGATCTGGTCAACTGGACGCAGATCGGCCATGTGCTGACGAGAAGGAATCAGGTGCATCTCGACAGGATCAACAGCTCCGGCGGCGTTTTCGCGCCGACGATCCGCCATCATCAGGGTCGGTTCTACATGGTCACGACCAACGACACAACCCATGAGAACTTCTATGTGTACACCGACGACATCCACGGCGAATGGTCGGACCCGATCACCGTCGATCAGGGCGGCATTGACCCGTCGCTGCTCTTCGACGACGACGGACGCGCTTACTTCGTCAGCAACGGCAGCGACGATGACGGCGTGGGCGGCGTCGTTCAGTGCGAGATCAGCATCGAAACGGGCGAGAAGCTCTCCCCCAGCAGGTGCATCTGGCAGGGCTCCGGCGGCCGGTATCTGGAGAGCCCCCACGTCTACAAGATCAACGGGCAGTATTACCTCATGGCGGCGGAGGGCGGCACGGAGTATGGCCACATGATCACCTATGCCCGCTCCCGCTCCGTCTGGGGCCCCTTTGAAGGCTATCCGCGCAACCCCGTGCTGACCAACCGCAACAAGGCCCCGGAGATCATTCAGGGCATCGGCCACGGCGATCTGATTCAGGATCAGCGCGGCGGGTGGCACATCCTCTCCCTCGGCTTCCGGCAGATACATCAGTGGATGCCCTATCACCACCTCGGTCGGGAGGTCTTTCTGACGCCCGTGACCTTCGGCCCGGACGGCTGGTTCACCGCGGGCGCCAACGGAACGACTGACAGAGAATACGACATTGCCGGCGACTTTGAGCAGCGGGAGAAGAAGCGCTACACCTTTGAAAACACCGACTGGAAGATCGACTGGTGCTATCTTCGCCATCCGCATGCCGGGAATTATGAGCTGAGCGGCAGCAGAGCCGTTCTGCACGGCACGGACGTTGACCTCCATCAGGCCGATTCGCCCACGTTCATCGGCATCCGGCAGCGGGATTTCAACATGGTGCTGTCGGCGGACGTAGCCATTGACGGCGGCGAGGGCGGCGTCACCGTTTACATGTGCGAAAACGAGCATTACGATCTGGCCCTGCGGAAGGGCAAAGACGGCTTCGAGGCCATCCTGAAGCTGAACATCGGCAACATCCGGCACGAGGAGGCCGCCGTGCCGCTGCCGGAGGGCAGGGCGACGCTGGTGATCCGCTCGGACAGCCAGACCTATCATTTCTATGTCAGGACGGGCGCGGAGGAGATTCACCTCGGATACGGCCTGTCGAAATATCTGTCCAGCGAGGTTTCGGGCGGGTTCACCGGGGTGGTGCTGGGGCTCTACGCGCAGGGCGGCACGGCCGCCTTCGAGAACTTCTCCGCCGACTATTCCGGCAATCCCTGAAGCCGCTGGAATCGGGACGCATCAAGGAGGAACCCATCATGGAAAACAGACTGTTTGAGCTCGCCACCGCCAGACGCTCCGTGCGCAGGTATACCGGGGAGGCAATCCACCCGGACGTGCTGGGCGAGATCATGAAGGTCGCCCTGACCGCGCCCTGCTCCTTCGGTCATCGCCCGGTGGAATTCGTCGTTGTTCAGGACGCGGAGCGCATCCGGGCGCTGGCCGCCTGCAAGAGCCTGGGAGGCACGCAGATCATCGGCGCGGGAGCGGTCATCGTCGTCATGGTCAAGCTCGACCGGGGCGAGTTCTGGATCGAGGACGGCGCCATCGCCTCCGCCTATCTCCTGCTCGCCGCTGAGCAGTACGGCCTTGGCGCTTGCTGGGTGCACATCCGCAACCGCACCGGACAAAGAAAAACCTCCGACGAGGAGGTTCGCGGGCTGCTGGGCGTCCCGGACGGATACGCCGTCCTGAACCTGATCGCTCTGGGCGGCAAGGCGGAGCGGAAGCAGGGATACACAGAATCGGATTATGACAAGGGCAAGATCCACTGCGAGCAGTACTGACGCTCCATCCCCTTTGACTCAATGGCGCAAAAAAAGCCTGCGCTCCCGGCGCTCCGGGGGTGCAGGCTTATTCTGTCGGCGGTGAAGTCCGCCTTAATCCAGTCTGACGACCTGATTCTTTCCGTTGGCCTTCGCCATGTACAGCGCCTTGTCCACGCGGGTGCACAGCGCGTCGGAATTCTCGCCGGGCCTCGCCTGCGTCACGCCGATGCTGACCGTCTGGCAGCCCGCGGTCTCATAGGAAATGGAGCCAAAAGCCACACGGACCTTCTCCGCGAGCTCGGCGGCTTGGCTGACGTCGCTGTTCTGCAGCAGCACCATGAACTCCTCGCCGCCCCAGCGTCCGGTGTAGGCAGAATCCATGTCGCCCAGCACCTTGCGGAGGACGTCGGACAGCGCGATGATCACCCGGTCGCCCTCGCCGTGGCCGTAGATATCGTTGACCTTTTTGAAATTATCGAGGTCGAGCATCATCAGCGACAGAGCCCCGGACGACTGCATCTTCAGCGAGCTCTTGATGCCCCGCTCAATCTCGGCGCGGTTATACAGCCCGGTCAGTCCGTCGGTGATCGAGGTATGCGCGAGCTTCCTGTTCGCCTGCTCGAGCTCCCGGTTCGATTCCTCCAGCTCCTTCGTGGTCGCCTCGATGAAGGAGACGAAGCGCCGGATGAGGGGGATCCGCTCCTCGCTCTCGATGTTGTCCAACTTCGTATCGTAGAGATTGACGATCTCGCTGTTTTTCGGCTCGCCCTCCCGCATGGCGACAAGCACCAGCGTGATGTTGAAATTGCGCATCTCGCCGTCCATGCGCAGGAACTCGCCGGAGGTGTAGAAGCCCGACGTGGGCGCGATGGATCCCAGCAGCACCGTCTCGTCGCTGACGTTCTCATCGCCCCAGAAAGCCCGGCGGGCGGCGCAGGAGAAGGTCTGGATGACCTCCGGCTGGAACTCGGCGATCTTCTGGCCGTCGTGCCGGATGCTGGAGAGGATCGTTTCGGGATCACCGTAGGCGATGCGCACATCGGTGCCCTCCAGCACCTCGGTCGCCATCATCAGCGCGTCCTCGTCATTGACGCCCAGCGGGCAGCGCAGCACGGGAACGCCCTTGTAGTCCATGAAGAGCGGGAATTCCAGCGTATTGGAGATGAGATTGTCGCTCCTGCTGATCTTCAGGAACCGCTGATAGATATGAAAGGCGGGTTCGCCGTCCAGCTCGTAGAGAAAGGCCTTGTCCGCCTTCGTGACCCTGAATTTGCGGGTCAGCGGCTTCCAGCCCGCGATCAGCGTGCTGTATGTATGGAAGTCGTCGCCGCCCATCAGCAGGAACACGATCCCGTGGTCGGAGAAGCCGTTCCCCTTGGAGAACACGACGGTCGTCTCCTCGTCCATGCGGGGATTGTACGCGCCGCCGCCGAAGACCTGAATATCGCTGCGCAGGGCGCTCATCTCGTCGCAGAACTCCCGCACCGACATGCCCAGCATGGTCGCGTTCATCTCCACGGAGCGAACCCACGGATGCTCGTCGCAATACGCCTTCAGCTCGTCAACAACGTCCTTGGCGTTCTCCTCCGAGAACGGAAACTGCAGCAGCTTCACCTGCGTCGTCGCGTATTCAAAGATGGTGCAGGACAGGATGATCTCCGCCTTTGCCAGCGCGCCGTCGAGAATGTTGGCGTGGGATGTGCAGCCCAGATAGAGCGCGTCCGGCATCTCCTCATCGAGGATGTCGCAGACATGCTTGATGTGCGCGAGATTCATATCGTCCGAATAAATTCTGAACAGCGTGGCAAAGGACGTGTTCGCGCCGCGCCATTGTCTGATTTCCTCCAGACCCTCGCGCAATGCTCCGTCATTCGTGTACGCGATCTGAAACTGCTTCATTCTTCCACCCCTGCGCTGGCTGTCTGTGCCATGATCATAATCAGAGCCATTATATCATAGAAATCACGAATTGTCACCGGAAAAAGGCAAAAAAACCCATAAAACCTTCTCGCGCGGACCGCCGGACCGCCCTTCATCCGCCGCCGGCATTCCTATAACAGGCCTGTTCCAACGGCCACGAATCAAGCCCAGGAGTGGAAGAATGAGGCAATTTCAATCAGCCTATCAGGACAACGAATCCTTCTGCAGAGAGCTGGAAGCGATTCGTCAGTGGCGCGGCGCGAACACGTCTGCGAGCCGAGAGCATACTGCGACGCCCATCCGCGGGTCAGCGCCGTGGAGATGCACGCCGTCATGCCGGGCATGTCGGTGCGGGAGTTCTGCGACGAGATGAGCACCCTGCGCGCCGACATTCAGGTCTTCGGCGGCGGCGCAAGCAACCGCGATCCGAACAACTTCGCGACTGCCGTGTTTTTCCAAGGAGAACGGCGTCTCCGCCCACGGCATTGTTTTCCTGCTTCTGGGCGGCAGCGATTTCCACACATACAGCACACGTTCATCTCCGGCTGGAAGCCGCTCAACAGGAAATTCAAGGTCACCAAGGCCCACCGGCAGATTCTGTACGAGCTGGACGGCAAGCCCGCCTTTGATATCTATCAGCGATATCTCAACATCAACCGGAGCGACCAGCTCATCGTCAACATGCTGGAATTTCCCCTGTTCATGGAGCACAACGGCATCGACGTCCTGCGCTGCCCCTCGGCCTCAGCGACGACAATTCCCTCGTGCTGGCCACCGAAGTGGCGGAGGGCGCCGATATGCGCATCGCCTACGGTAATCCTGAAGCGATCCTCGCCGGCATCCGGCATGACGGACAGGTCATCGCGGATTTCCAGCCGGAGGTCATCCAGACCTTCTCCTGCGCAGCCAGAAGATCGTTCTGGGGCGATCAGAACATCAGCGACGAAACGATCATCCTCAACAGCGCAGCTCCGACGTCGGGCTTCCACACCGCCGGCGAGTTCCTGCGCATCAACGGCGACCTGTGCAATTTCAACATCACGCTCGTTCTTGTCGCCATGCGGGATGGCGGGCCGAAGGAGGCGGAAGCGGGCGCCGCGCATCTCGATTCCATATCCTCCGGGGACAGCTTCGCCTTTTCCGCATGTTCAGCAGACACGGCAAGAGCAAAAAGAGAGCGCTCATTCCTCATGGCGCTCTCTTTTTGTTGCGCTTTCACGGCGATGGATGCACATCCTCCGTCATGCGCTTGCGGTAGCGGCTGGGGGTCTCCTTCTGATGGTGCTTGAAGTAGCGCGAAAAATAGAAGGGGTCGCAGAACTCCAGCAGGTCGGCGATCTCGCCGATGGACAGGTCGGTGAACAGCAGGAGCTGCTGGGCCCGCTGGAAGAGCAGGCTGTCCATGTACGCGCCCAGAGGTATGCCCAGCTCGCGGCGGAAGCGCTTGCTCAGCGTGCTGGCGGGGACGTTCAGCATCTGGGACAGGCGCTCCACGGTCAGCTTGACGGACAGCTGCTCACGGATAAGCTCCAGCGCATCCTGTACCATGACGGAATAAGCAGGCGTGGGCTCGTTGTGGATGCCGGCATGGCGGATGAAGGCGATGACGTCCCTGTAGAGCCGTTGGGAGACGGTCAGGGCATCGTCGGTGTCCGGGCTGTGATAGAGGATCACCATCCGCTCGATGTCCGAGCGTTTCATGGGCAGCTCGATGACGCGGCGCAGCTGGCTCACAAGGTCTTCGGTGCCGGAGAGGGCAATATTGATATGAAAATACAGGTGGTCAAACTGTTCCTCGCAGCCGTACGCGTAGCGGTAACCGACGGGAATCAGATACATGTGTCCCTCCCGCAGCAGCATGCGCTTGCCGTCCTGCTCGATCCAGCCACAGCCTTTGTGAACGTAATAAACCCGCGAGAAAGAGGAGCACGCCTCTTCCATGTGCCATTCGCGGCCCGCGCGGGCATAGCCGCTGTCCGCCAGGCGGAGCTGCAGGGTGTTGATCCAATTGAGGACAAAACGGTTTCCTGTGATCTGAACCATGGTCGATTTCTCCATATTTTCGGCTAATAATTCACTTCCAAGTGAGACTATTTTTTATTATACTACTTATAGGCCCGTTGCGCAACTGCAGGGCGCCCGTTTTGGCAAAAATGCTACGATGACAAAAGAAACACAACGTGCTGCCGCCTTGCTTTGGCTGTGCTTCCGGCGTTGTGTTCCCTGATGGAGAGCATCGCCCGGAGAGCGGTCTGAGAGGTTCCGGAAAATGCCTTCTGAACCAGGATAAACCAACCAACCAATCAATATGGACTTTTAAGACAGGAGGCATGCGCTTGGATTTCTTCCGCGACCGGGACGGGCGGGCGATTCTCCCGCTGGGCCTGCAGACGCATAACTCCTCCACGGGCGACCCGGAGATGCTCACGCGGGAAATCGCGGCAGTCAAGGCCTTCGGCGGCAATCTGCTGGAAGCGCCCGTCTACTGGTGCCAGGTCGAGGCGGCGGAGGGCCGGTTCGATTTCACCGACGTGGACGATCTGATCCGCCGCTGCCGGGAGAGCGGCCTGCACCTGATCCTCCTGTGGTTCGGCGTGAACAAGAACGGTCATCCGACCTACGCGCCGGAATGGGTCAAGGCGCACCCGGAGACCTACCGCATGGCCCGCGGCCGTGACGGCGGATATGTGATGAGCCTCTCCCCGCTGTGCCGGGCGACCCTCGAGGCCGACAAGCGGGCCGTGACCGCGCTGATGGCGCATCTGCGGGAGACGGACGGCGACGCCCGCACCGTGCTGGCATTGCAGATCGAGAACGAGATCGGTCTGGCCAACACCGACATGGATTATGACGAGGCGGCGATGGCCGTCTACCGGCAGGACGTGCCCGGCTGTCTGGACGGCGTCACGCTGGAGGACTGCGGCGTGGTTCCCGGCGGGACGACATGGCGCTCCCGCTTTGGCAGGCACGCCCACGAGGCCTTCATGGCATGGGCCCACGCGGCCTTTGTCGAGGAGATTGCTGCCGCCGCGAAGGCCGTCTGCGATCTGCCGCTGCTGCTCAACGTGATGCTGGGCGAGCAGGGATATGAGGAAGCCGGAGCCTGCTACAACAGCGGCGCCGCCGTGGGCCGGGTGCTGGATATCTACAAGGCCGCGGCGAAGCATATCGACCTGCTCTGCCCGGACATGTATGTGCCCGACCGGGAGCGCTACCGCCGCGTGGTGGGCCGCTATGCCCGGGAGGACAACCCGCTGTTCATCCCCGAGTCGCCCGTGAGCGGCGAGGCCAACGCGATGAACATGATGGAAGCCTTCGCGGACTTCGGCTGCATCGGCATGGCCTGCTTCGGGGCCGCCAGCGCGCTGGACACCGAGGGCCGCCTGCTGCCGGGGTCGCAGGAGATTGCGTGGAGCATGCGGGCCGTGGCGAACGTCGCGCCGCTGCTGATCCGATACCGCGGGACGGGCCGGGTGCACGCGCTCACGCAGCAGGAATTCATGGACAAGCAATACCTCCGCCTTGAAGGATACCACATTGAGGCGCGGTTTATGAGCGCCATCGGCGGCTGGCAGAGCGTCGGTTCCCGGCTGAACAGGCGCGATCCCGCCAACGCGGACCTGCTGACCACCCGCGGCAGGGCGCTGCTCATCCAGACCGGGGAGCACGAGTTCTTTCTCTCCGGCGCGGGCGTAAAGGTGGATTTCCGCCGCCGCCCCGATCCCCTGCTCGAGGACAGCTATCCCCAGCTCGTCTCCCGGGCCAACGGGACGCTGAACTTCCTCTCCGTGGAGGAGGGGCGCTTCGAGGGCGACGAGTGGGTCTGCGACAGGCGGCGCAACGGCGACGAGGCCAACTTCGAGCTGTTTGTTCACCGGGGCGAAACGGTTCGCATCCGGCTCAATCCCTACCAATAGACCAATCTTGCAGAAAGAAGGGACGCGGATGAAAAAGCGGTGGTGGGTCCTGCTGACGCTGGCAGTGGCCATCGTATCGCTGATGTTCCCTGCGGCCAGTGTGTATGTGCACAGGCAGCTGGGCGAGGAGACGGCGGCGCTGTTCCCGCAGACGGTTTCCATCGCGGATATCGTCTTCAAGGGCGCTGACAGCCTGCCCACGGACGCCGTGCCTGCGCTGGGCGTGCTCCAGTTCATCGGCATTGCGCTGATTGCCGGCCTGATCCTGATGGCGCTGGGCGCTGTGGCGGCGCTGACCGGCGGCAAGGGCAGCGGCCCTGTCGGCATTTCCCTGTCGACGCTGGCTGTGGCCTGCCTCGGAGCCTTCGCGCTTCAGGTCAAGAACGTCTGCGGCTCGCTGCTCTTCACGCTGCTGCTCAGCGTCAAGGCATGGATCTATGTGCCCGTGGCCATGGCGGCGGTTCAGGTGCTGCTCATCGCGCTGATGATGCGCGGCGGCAGGCGGCTGGGCTGGAGCGACGTGAACTGGCGGCGGCTCGGCGGCGTGCTGGCCATCGTGGCGGCACTGCTGATGCTCCTGCCCGCCCATGTGATCACCGCACCTGACACCATCACGGATACCCCCGCCGACGCGGCCCGGATAACCCGCACGCTCTCCCTGCTGACCGAGGCGCTGGGCTCCGAACCCAACCTGTCCACCATCGCCCGGGAGGAGGGCGTGTTCTCTCAGGTGCTCACCGGCGACCTTGCCGCGCTGGAGCCCTATTCCGCCGACGGCAACAACATCCGCGGCGTGTTCATGATCACCACCTCCACCGCCGGGCCCAACGTGATGCTGCTGGCTGGGTTCGCGCTGCTGGTGCTGTGCGCCGTGCTGGCCTTCATCCCCAAGGCTGACCGCTGGTTCCCGCTGACCTTCAGCACGCTGGCGGTGATCATGATCGGCGCGTCGGTGATCGGCGTGATGTCCCTGAGCGCGGACGACATGTTCGCCACCGCCTCCCGGCAGCTCGGCCAGCTCGGTCTGGGCGTCATCACCCCGGTGCCCGCGCTGACGCTGGTGGCGGCGCTGGGCGCGATGCTCTGCGGCGCGATGAGCGTCCACTATGCCAACGAGCCCTACTTCGTCAACCCGATCCCCGTGCGCAGCCGCATGCGGGCGACGGCGCTGGTGCTGGCTCTGGCGGCGCTGGTCATGGCGATTCTCCCCGGCGCGACCCTCTCCTTCTACCGTCCCAATCAGACGCGCGTGCAGTCCACCGCCGCCATCGGCGGCCCGCAGGCGCTGCTGTTCCAGACCCCTGACGAGGCCCTGCATCCCAAGACCAACCGCGGCGCGGATATCTATTCCGACGAGGCTGCCACCGGGCAGTACACCGCCTCCGCCGTCGAGGAGATCGTGCGCGGCTTCTCAAACAGCTACAGCATGATGAACTGGGCCGCGATTGTGCTGATCGTCGCGGGTGCGGCGCTGCTGATCGCCCGGCGCAGCAAGAAGGCCGTCATCGCCTTCCTGCTCGGCGCGCTGCTGGTGCGGCTGGTGTCGTGGGTGACGGGCTCCGCGCAGATGCCCAAGGACATCGCCTTGGTGTCCCCCACCGCCTTCCTCTACATCTCCCTGCCGCTGCTGACCTTCTCGGCCTTCTTCGCCAACTTTGCCGATCAGGAGGAGCTGCCCCGCAAGTACAAGCTCTTCCTGATGATGCTCCCCTTCCTGCTGGCCGTGTTCCTCTTCAGCTACCTGCCGCTGTTCGGCTGGAGCTACGCCTTCTATAACTACAAGTTCGGCCTGCCGATGAGCCAGCAGGAGTTTGTGGGCTTCCGCTGGTTCACCGAGATGATCACCAACCCCGGTCACCGCGAGAACATCGTTCGCGTGCTGCGCAACACCTTCGCCATGAGCGGCCTGAACCTCGCCACGAGCTGGCTGCCGATGGTCTTCGCGATCTTCCTCAACGAGATCAGCCACACCCGCTTCAAAAAGTTCGTGCAGATCTTCACCACCCTGCCCAACTTCATCTCGTGGGCGCTGGTGTTCTCCTTCGCGATGTGCCTGTTCTCCATGGAGACGGGCATCTACACCAAGTTCATGATGGGCATCGGCGCCATCGACAAGCCGGTGGCGTGGCTGAACAGCTCGAGCCATATCTGGCTGAAGATGTGGGCATGGAACACATGGAAGGGCCTCGGCTGGGGCGCGATCATGTACCTCGCGGCCATCGCTGGCATTGATCAGGAGCTCTACGAGGCCGCCCGCGTGGACGGCGCCGGCCGCTGGATGCAGATGCGCTACATCACCCTGCCCGGCCTGCTCCCGACCTTCTTCGTGCTGCTGATGCTCTCCATCTCCAACATTCTCAACAACGGCATGGAGCAGTATCTGGTCTTCCAGAACAGCATGAACAAGACCACCATCGAGGTGCTCGACCTCTACGTCTACAACATCACCATCGCCGCCAAGGGCGACACGCTCTACTCCTTTGCCACCGCGATCGGCATTCTCAAGACTGTGGTCTCCGTGACGCTTCTGTTCAGCGCGAACTTCGCCTCCAAGAAGCTGCGCGGCGAGTCCATCGTGTAAGGGAGGGGATTCAAGATGATTGCCAATCAAGTCAAGAAGCATCCCAAGCCCCATCACCAGAAGCTGAACAAGGGAGACATCGCCTTCAACATCGTCAACTACACTGTCTTCCTGCTCATCACGCTGGCCTGCGTCTTCCCGTTCTACTATCTGTTCATCAACACCATCTCCTCCAACGAGCTGGTCAGTCAGGGCCGCATTCAGCTCATCCCCCACCAGATTCACTTCGAGAACTATGTGCAGGTGCTCAAGATCAACGGCATCTTCGACGCGCTGCTGGTCTCCGTGGCCCGTACTGTGCTGGGCACGATCTGGACGGTGGGCGGCTGCGCCTTCCTCGGCTATCTGGTCACCAAGCAGGAGATGTGGCTGCGCAAGCTCTGGTATCGGCTGATCGTCGTGACCATGTACTTCAGCGCCGGCCTGATCCCGTGGTATCTGAACCTGCGCAATCTGGGCCTTGTGGACAATTTCTGGGTGTACGTCATCCCGGGCCTTGTCTCGCCCTACAACGTCATTCTGGTCAAGACCTTCATCGAGGGCTTGCCGGGCTCGCTGGAGGAGAGCGCCACGCTGGACGGCGCGGGCTACACGCGGGTGTTCGTCTCGGTCATCTTCCCGCTGATCACGCCTATCCTCGCCACGCTGTGCATCTTCTCGGCAGTCGGCCAGTGGAACAGCTTCACCGACACCATGATGCTCATGCCCAGCGGCAACTACTACACGCTGCAGTACCTGCTCTATAAGTACCAGAACGAGGCCAGCTCTCTGGCCGCGCTGGTGCGCACCACGCAGGATTCCAGCGCCATGGCGAACCTCGCCACCCGCCAGACGTCTCTGTCCGTGCAGATGACCGTCGCGATGGTCGTCACCTTCCCGATCCTGCTGGTCTATCCCTTCTTCCAGCGCTACTTCGTCAAGGGCATCATGATCGGCGCTGTGAAGGGGTAACGTCTTCGTTCACATGGCAAAGCCATTTGAACGAGTTCGCAGCTTCGATCAGTCCGATTCCAGACTGCCCGAAGCTGTAGGGAAATTTCCCCTGACGGGGAAATGCGAAAACCGCCGCGCATGTCGCCGGTTTCCGAACGAAAGTCGAAGAGGCTGCGGCCTCTCCGACGCCACTCCGGGAGCATCGTTTGCTTCGCTCCCTTGCTCTTGTGCTCAATCCCAGCTCTGGGATTAGCGATAAAAAAAGGAGGTACCCGGTATGAAGAAATTCTTGGCACTCGTCCTGAGCCTGTGTCTGATGATGACGGCCCTGCCGATCGTCTCGCTGGCTGAGGGCACCTACCGTGAGCCCATCACGCTGACGGTTTTCTCCCAGCTCGCGAACTTCGCGGGCGAGCAGTCCGGCTGGTTCGCCAAGGAGCTGAAGGATCGCTTCAACGTGACCCTCAACTTCGTCAGCACCAATGTCGACTCCAACGCCTTCAACGCTTCCGTTGAATCCGGCTACATGGGCGACATCATCAACCTCGGCAACACCGGCGGCGACCTGACCACCCTGCTGAACGCCGGCCTGCTGTTCGACTGGAACGACGTCGACCTGACCCCCTATCCCAACATCAACGAGCACCTGGCTGACGCCTTCGCGACCATCTCCGGCATCACCGAGCCTCAGGGCTTCGATGGCAAGTATGGTTTCGCTTTCGGCGCGGCCATGGAGAGCGGCGCCTGGGCCGAGCTGACTGACCCCACCTACGCTCTGCAGATCCGCTTCGACGCGTGGGAGAAGGCCGGCAAGCCCGCCCTGACCAGTCTGGAAGACCTGCCCGAGTTCCTGCAGGCGCTGCAGGATGCCGTTCCCGCCAATGACGCTGGCGAAAAGGTGTACGCTTACGGCGGCTTCCCGGAGTGGGAGGACTGCGTCATGAAGTTCACCTGGGACCTGATGACCTTCTACGGCTACAAGGAAGCTGATTTCATGGGCGTCAACTACGCCACCGGCGAAGTTGTCAATCCCCTGGAGGAAGGCAGCCTGTACTATCGCGCCCTCAAGGTCAACAACGAGCTGTATCGTCGCGGCCTGTTCGATCCTGAGTCCGTGTCCCAGACCTTCGACGCCTATTCCCAGAAGCTGACCGCGGGCCGCTATCTGATGACGCTGTGGGGCTGGATCATCAACAACTACAACAGCGCTGAGAAGGCCGCGAACAAGGACGGCTTCGTCACCTTCATGTTCGAGGATTCCGCTCCCCAGCAGCTGACCATCTCCACCGGCGGCGGCAGCGACCGTATGTGGGCGCTGGGCGCTGACTGCGTTGATGTTGACCGCTGCCTCGAGATCATCGAGTGGCTGTGCACCGAGGAAGGCCTGATCGTTCAGACCTACGGCCCCCAGGGTCTGTGCTGGGACTATGACGAGAATGGCATCCCCTGCATGACCGAATTCGGCTGGCAGTGCCAGGAAGACAAGGCCAACACCCAGATGCCCGACGAGTTCGGCGGTGGCACCTTCCAGGACGGCGAGAGCAAGTTCAACCACGAGACCATCAAGCTCGAGCAGATGGTTCCGGGCAAGACCTACTCTTACTCCTACAAGGGCTGGCCCTGCTATGCTGACCGCTATGCGACCGCTCTGTCCGAGGCTTGGAGCACCGAGTATGCCGGCGGCGCCACCAGCGGCATCGAGCTGTATCGCAACACCGGCAAGGTGTCCGTCGTGCCGGCCAACACCAGAGCCTGGCCCTATCCCGACATGAGCGACTCCGCCAAGGAAGCCCGCGCCCTGTTTGCCCCCCAGATGAAGGAAGGCAGCTGGAAGTGCGTCATGGCTGAGACCGAGGAAGAGTTCGAGAGCACTTGGGCCTCCATGGTCGAGACCTGCAAGAACCTGGGCTACGACGCGTATGTCGCCGAGAAGATGGAAGCCATCAACCAGTGCTTCGCTGACTGCGGCATCACCCCCGCTCAGTAATCGCAGACAACGCATGCACCGCTCTGAAATGTGCGGGCCATCGTCAGATGACTTGCGCTAAAAAGCGGTAAAGTAAAAAAGGCGCTATGCAACCGGTTCGTCCGATTGCATAGCGTTTTTTGTTCTGCCTGATCGAGCGGAAAGCTTCTTTCGCCGATGATTGGATGAAGGCTTTTGCCGTCCGTCTGGGTCAGGTGATCGCCTGCCAGCGGCAATAAGCGGAGCGCATTCAGGTCGCGGCGCTGTGTCCGTGCTTCATGGAAGAGCCGCGCGATCTCTCGGCCGTTCTCCGCGCATATTGTCAAAGGTTCTCAAGCGACGCCAGCGGGGTGATGCCCAGCTCCGCCAGCATCGCGTAGGCCTGAGCGACGGCCCCGTCCCATACCTGCTCGGCCTCGTGGCAATCCGAGCCGACGATGACCCTCGCGCCCGAACCGGCCACCTTCTCCCAGAAGCGCCGGTGGGGATACAGATAGCGCGGCCCATCAGGGAAATCATCAAACACGCCCTTGCGCAGACCGTTGGCGTTCAGCTCTAACACGGTGCCGGTCTCGACGGCGGCCCCGATGATGATGTCCGCGGCGGCCTCGCAGTTGTCATCCCACGCGAAGCGGTTCGTAGCGTAGAAATCCGGGTGCGCCACCATGCGGAACAAGCCGGTATGCATGCCCTCCTCGATGGCCCGGGCATAGACGATGTTGGCCCGGGTGTCCTCCGCCTCGCTGATGTAGGGCACCCCGCCCTTCTCGTCCGCATAGAGGTGCTGGCCCAGCAGCAGGTAGTCCACCTTGCCCTCTCCGATCAGCCGCTCATAATACGACCTGTACATCGGCAGATACTCAATTTCGAGCCCCTGCCGGATAATGATCTCGGAAGCTTGCTCTTCAGACAGGCGCTTCACGGTCGCGAGGTGATCCTCCAGCTCGTCAAAGCGCATCCTCCACCCGAAGTCATGGTCCGGGAACGGCGCATGATCCGAAAAGCCGAGCACGTCAAGCCCCGCCTCCAGCGCATAGCGCAGGTAATCCTCCTCACTGCCGGTGGCATGGCGGCAGCGCTGCGTGTGGGTATGATAATTCGCTTTCATGATAAGCCCTTCTTTTCTCTCGATCAGTGTCGCCCCGAGAGGAGCGGCCTTCTGCCGCCATGCTTACTTCCTGTAGGGGCTGTCGAACTCCGCCTCAGCCTTGGCGACAGCCTCCTCGAGGGTCATGCCCGTGAAGTGCGGCGCGTTCAAATAGCGTCCGGATTTCCTGTCGTCCACGAAGACGCCCACCGCAATGCCCGGGATGGCGCTCTCAGGGGCGTTCGGCGCGTGAGGCCCGCCCAGATCGGTCCGGCACCAGCCCGGATCGGTGAGGTTGATCATCACGTCGGTGCCCTCAACCTTCGAGCCGAGGTCAATGGTGATCTTGTCCAGCGCCGCCTTGCTCGCGGAATAACCCGCCTGCTCCGGCTCCAGCGCGATGCCGCTGGTGGTGTTCAGGATTCGCCCGAAGCCCCGCTCGATCATCTTCGGCATGAAGTGATAGCAGATCATCGCGGGCGCGATGGTGTTGATCTTGAAGCTCTCCGTGTAGTCCTCCACGGGGGTCTTGAAGTAATCCACCCGATAGGCGACCTGCATGCCGGCGTTGTTCATCACGATGTCCACCTGCGTGCCCCGGCGGTCGATCTCCTCTAACATGGCCCGCACGCTGTCCAGATCGGACAGCTCCGCCGCCACCGCGTAGGCTTCCACGCCCAGCGCCCTGACCTCCGCCAGCACCTTCTCCGTGTGCTCTAACTTCCGGCTGTGCAGGATGAGGTTGCATCCCCGCTCCGCCATGAGCTGCGCCGTCAGATAGCCGATGCCCCGCGCCGCGCCGGTGATCAGCGCCCACCTGTTCTTCACGTCAATCATCGCATGTTCCTCCTGTGCCCCGTTTTTGATGATGATAGCACAATTTTTCCTTCGAGTCCAGCAAAGCGCCGGTTATTCTTTCCCGGGCAGTTCAGCCACAGGCACCACCCTTTTCGGCACCCAGCCGGAGAAGGTCGTCTCCTCCGCGTCGCTGGTCAGCTCGATGCCCCCGCCCCGCTCCTCGAGGGTCTTCTTCACGATGTACAGGCCCATGCCATGGCCCGCCGATTTGGTCGTGATGCCCGGCTGAAAGATGCTCTGCCGGCTGCTCACGGGGATCATCGGCCCGGTGTTGCTCACGCTGAAGCGGAAGGCCTGCAGGTCCTCCGTGAGGGTCAGGGTCAGGCCGCGCTCGCTGTGGCTGACCTCCTGCAGAGCGTCAATGGCGTTGTCAATGAGGTTCGAGAGCACCTTGCACATCTCCCAGCCGGGCACGGGCAGGTCCTTCCACGCGGACTGGATGTTCAGGTTCACGCGGATGCCCTCCTTCTCGCAGGCCGCGACCTTGACCTGAAGGAGCGCGTTGACAGCCGGATTGGCAGTCTTCATCACGCGGCTGACGGCGGTGATGCGCCCATACACCTTCTGGATGTAGGCCCCGGCCTCCTCATAGTCCTCCATCTCCATCAGGCTGTAGACCACCTGCAGATGGTTGAGGAAGTCGTGCCGCTGGCTGCGCAGGGTATTGTTGAGGTTCTCCATGGCGTCGATGGTCAGGTCCATGTCCTCGAGCTGACCCACCAGCCTGCGGGTGGAGAGCGCCTCCCGGATGTCCACCACCGCGCCCCAGATCACCACCAGCCCGGCGATGCCCACCACCGTGCGCACCAGCATCATGTTCCACTGGGTGCCCGGCAGCAAGAGCTCGATCAGGAAGATGGCCACGATCAGCGCGATCTGCATGCCGTTGATGACGATGGCATAGATGGCGGCCTTCCCCACGTTTACGTTGCGCTGGGGCCTCGCGAGCACCTTCACTTCTTTCCCTCCCTGACCTCATGGTTCTTGCGGATGGTGGCCTCATGGCCCATTTCGCTGGGCCGGTAATAGCGCCTGCCCCGGGCCTCCGGGGGCATGTATTCCTGCTTGACCCAGTGCCCGGGGAAGTCGTGGGGATACTTGTACCCCTCGCCGGAGCCGATGCGCGTGTGTCCCGAGTAGTGAGTGTCCCGCAGATGCACCGGCACCGGGCCGAAGCCGCCCTTCTCCGCGTCCGCAAAGGCCTCGTCCACGGCGCTGCTGACGCTGTTGGACTTGGGGCTCTCGCAGACCGCGATGATAGCCTGCGCGATGGGCAGACGGGCCTCGGGCATGCCGACAAACTCGAGGGCCTGCGCCGCGGCAGCCGCCTGCAGCATGGCGATGGGATTGGCAAGGCCCACGTCCTCGCTGGCATGGGCGATGATCCGCCGCACGATGATTCTCGGGTCGACGCCCGCGTAGTTGAGCCGGGCAAACCACGCCAGCGCGGCGTCGCTGTCCGAGCCGCGCAGGGACTTGCAGAAGGCGCTGAGCATGTCGTAGAACAGGCTCTCGTCGCAGCGCATCATGGGCTTCTGGATGGACTCCTCCGCCACGGCGAGGTCAACGCGGATCACGCCGTCCTCCCCGGCCGGGGTGGTCAGCACCGCCAGCTCCAGCGCCCCCAGCGCGCTGCGGGTGTCCCCGTCGGCGATGCGGGCGATGTGGCGCAGGGCCTCCTCGTCGGCCTGAACCCTGAGCCTGCCATAGCCCCGCTCCTCATCGGTCAGGGCCCGGCGCATGGCGAGCATCACGTCCGCCTCGGTCAGGGCCTTGAACTGGAACACCCGGCACCGGCTGACAATGGCGGGCGTCATGGCGATCATGGGATTCTCGGTGGTGGAGCCGATGAAACGGATCGTCCCCCGCTCAATCGCCGGGAGAATGCTGTCGCTCTGGGCCTTGCTCCAGCGGTGGCACTCGTCCAGCAGCAGGTAGGTCGCCTGCCCGTAGGCCCTGCGCTCCTCCGCGGCCTTGAGCACGTCCCGCACCTCGCTGACGCCGCTGGTCACCGCGTTGAGCTGCACGAAATTCGCCTTCGTCGCCCGGGCGATGATGGAGGCCAGCGTCGTCTTGCCGCAGCCCGGCGGGCCGAAAAAGATCGACGAGGTCAGCCTGTCCGCCTCAATGGCGCGGCGAAGCAGCCGGCCCTGTCCGACCAGCTCCCTCTGCCCGATGAACTCCTCCAGCGTCCGCGGCCTCATCCTGTCCGCCAGCGGCGCGCCATCCCGCTCGTATAAATCCGTCATGCTGCCCTCGATAATCCCCACAGAATCAGCACCACCTGCGCCATCAGCAGCGCCGGGAAGCCAATCCGGAAATACCAATGCTTCGTCTTATGATGAAAGTAGAACATCCCCAGCGTGCCGCCCAGCGCCCCGAAGCAGGCCGCCGCCAGAAAGAGCGTCCTCTCCGGGATGCGCCATTTGCCCCTGCGCGCCCGGCGCTTGTCCACGCCCATCAGCACGAAGGAAACAAGGTTCACCACCGCCAGCAGCGCCAGCGCGGCCATCTTCAGCGTCATCATGCTCACCGCTCCTTCGTGCGCAGCAGCTTCTCCCCGGCCCGCATGGCGCCTTTCTCCAGCACGGGCGGATGATGCCGCGTGTCGGTGCGGGGCCTCGGGTCGCGATACCGCAGTCCGCGATGCACCCGCCTCGTCGCCTGTGCCCGGCGGCGGATGACGAGCCCCGTCTCCTCTGCCCGACCAACCCGCGCCTGCGCCGTCCGCTCCACGCCCAGCAGCCTGATCGGCGGATTTCCTGCCAGCCAGCAGGTCGGGATCAGCCGCTCCATGCCTTCCTCGACGATGAACCGATACGCGCCGATGCAGCCGTTTGGCAGCTCCGCCGCAATGCTGTGGGGCAGACCCGTGAGCTGCCGCAGCGCCGCGCCGAAGGCCCGCAGGCCCACCTGCCGCACCGCCGCTTCAATGTCTGCCATGAAGTCCGCCACCCGCGCCTGGTCCAGCGGCTGGCCGGTGATGGACTGATACGCCATCGCCGCGTGCCGCCGTGCCGAGCGCATCAGCCCGTCCACCTCCGCCGCCGAGACCATGCGTCCCAGCGGGAAGCTGCCCGACAGCCCCAGCACGTTCCACACGTCCGCCGCGGTGCCCGTGGAAATCACGTTCAGGAAGGCCACAGCGCTCTCGATGCACGCCGCGGTGTCGGTCATCCGGCGCAGGATCGGCTGCACGCAGGCCCTTGCCCGCACCGACAGCGAGTCCTCCGGCCACGGATAGCACCGCCGCCGCAGCGCTTCATCCGACAGATAGGTCAGGCAGACGCCCAGATGCACCTGCGCGCCGCAACGGGTGACCACGTCGTCGCTGCACTGGATGTGGTAGAGCGGGTACAGCGCCGGGTTACCCACCGCCGTGCCCGTCATCACCGACGGCGACGCGAAGCCGTAGCCGACGATGTTCCGCGCCAGCACCCGGTTCCCGCGCATCTTGCGGTGAGCGTAGACCTGCATCAGCGCCGCACCCTGACTGTGCCCCGTCAGCCACAGCAGGAAGCGGCTGCCCGGATGCTCGGCCTCCCGCAGCACGTCCCCCAGCGTCAGCCGCCGCATCCCCAGCGCTCGCGCCGTCTCGGGGAACTGGATGCGCTCCTCATAGCTCTCAAACTGCTTCGTGAGCTGCAGGAAGCCCTTGTGCACGCCCTCCTGACTGGTCATGCGGAAGTTGGAGATCCAGTCGTAGAACCTCGCGCCCGTGCCCATGAAGCCAATCGCCACGACGAATCGGCCCTCCGGCGCGGGATGCAGCATCACCAGCGCCTTGCAGGTGTCGCTCTCCCCGACCTGCCGCAGCGTGCCGAGCACCTCGCCCAGCGCCCCGTGCTGATGCAGCCGCGCCTTGACCCGCCGCTCGCGGATCGTCTTGCCCAGCCAGCTCTCATGCCGCGGGACAGCCGTCAGCTCACCGTCCAGCAGAATACTCGCGTCCCGCCACCCGGCCCGCAGCCATGGCTCGATCTCCATGTCATAGGCCGCGCAGGACAGCTCCGCCGACATCTGCGCCGCCTCCACCGACACCGGAGGCCGCAGGCCGCCCCAGACGTCCTCCGCCCACGGCAGCAGCAGCGGGGCTACGTTGCTAAGTTCAGTCATAACGCCTCCTGCAGGAGCTCTGCCCCTGCACCCCGGTCAGGGTTCTGCCCTGACAACCCGCAGCAGGACCATCGGCCCGCTCGACTCCCCTCTCGCGACACAGGAATAGACCTCCGGCCCAGCCATATGTGCGTGCGGCGTCAAACCGTGCCGTCGTCGCCGCGCTTGAAGTCAGCCGAGAGAAGGGCGTTCATGGGGATGGTCACGGTTCTTGGCGAGCGGGTGGTGACAAAGTCAACGTGCTCGTCGTCATACGCGATGACGGTGGCGTTGACCTGCCGCAGCCTGCCGTCCGGCTGGGTGTACATCAGCCGGATCACCCGCGCATGCTCAAAGGAAAAGCGCAGCAGACGTTCCATCTCAGCCCTCCGGCACCTTCCAGATGGTGGCCTCGCCGTTCTGGAAGACCACCTCGTAGAGGCTGTCCAGCGCGTCGGTGTTGACCGTGTAGCTGGACCGCTCGTAGCTGGAGACGTAGATGTAGTCCACGCCGTACTTCGTCAGGATCTCCGTCTGCCCGGCGGGGTCGGCATAGAAGGCCGCGATGTCCCGCTCCCTCTCGCTGGTGTTGAAGCCATGCCAGTACAGCCACAGGTCAGGCCCGCAGACGATGGTGCGCCCCGCGATGGCGATGACCGGGTTCAGGTGATGCCGTCCGGTGAGGAACACGCTGTGCTCCTCGGTGTTGTCGCGGATGTACTCGCCCGCCTCCACTGCCCGGTAGGAGAAGGCCTGATAGTCGCTGACGCACTCGCGCCACAGGGTCAGGCCGGCGGAGAGGAAGGTTGCCACGGCCAGCAGCACGGCGATCACCGGGCGGGCGCGCAGGCCCTTCAGCCGCTCCCACATAGCCTTGCACCAGTTGGCCACAATCATGCAGCAGAGCAGCCAAGCGAGGTACATGAGCTTGTTATTGTCGTAGACGTTGGGCTGGAAGCGCACCAACTCCACCGCGAGGATGATGACCAGCGCGCCCGAGAACAGGCGGCGGTTCTTCCTGTCCCGCTCGAACAGCGCCAGCACCAGCGCGATGAACGGCAGGCCGATGTTTTTGATGTAGAACCAGAAATAGAAGTCCCGCAGGTTGCCGTCGCCGCCGGGGTTATTGACCCAGTTGAACCACAGGCGCATGAAGGTGTTGCCGGAGCCCTCGCTGCCCGCCTGCTGGAAGGCCTGCGTGAAGGTGAAGGCGAAGAGCTGCGGCAGGGCGAACAACGCGGCAATGGCCCCATAAATCACATACTGCCTGAACTGCTTGAGGCGCTCCTTCTCGTGGATCATGTCGTAGACCAGCATGCCTGCCGAGCAAAGCGCCAGCGCCACAAAGGAGTGGGTGTGAACCAGCGGCAGCAGGCCGCCCCACACGCCCAGCAGCACCGTCATCCGGCCGCGCCACGCGTCGCGCTTCTCCGGGTCAAAGCACAGGTACAGCAGGTAGAAGCACGGCAGCGACATGCACCAGCCGCCAAGAATCGTCCGCTGAGGGATCATCAGGTCGGCGATCACGTTCGACCAGCGGAGATTGTTGGGGTCAGGCTGATTGGTGGGGGTCTTGTAGTAGCCGTTCAGGATGGCCTGAATCCGCGCCCAGAAGGTCGGCGTGCCGTCGGCTTCCCAGCCCGCCGCCTGATCGAAGTCGTAGAGGAAGCCCAGACCGCCGTTGAGGAAGAACAGCAGCGCCGCGAGGATGACGGTCTTCTTGCCGGTGGTCATCTCCCGGGCCATGCACATCACGCCCATGTAGCACAGCGCCATCATCAGCGTGCCCGGCACGATCACCGAGAGCTGCAGCGGCCAGCCCATCAGGTAGAAGGAGGTCGAGAAGCTGTCCGTCAGGAAGGGATAGGACAGCCGATGCCCCGGATAGAAGGAATACTCCGGCGGGAAGGCGCCGTTCTTGAGCGAGGTAATGAAGGACAGGTGCATCGGCAGGTCGCCATAGGTGCTCTGGCCCACGTTCCAGTTGCCCCACTGATCGACGCGCATGTTGTGGGTGTACTGCAAATACCCCGACAGCACCGTCAGCGGCAGCACGACCAGCAGCATCTGCTTCGCGAGAGCGGTTTCCTCCGCGTCCCAGCCCCTTGCCGCGCGCTTGTCACGCAGCGCGTACGCCCCGGCAGTCAGCCCGCCCAGCGGCAACAGCGCCAGCAGGTGCGCCGTCCAGCCGAAGCTCACCCCGAAGGCCAGCAGCGCCGGGAGCCACATCATCATCAGGATGCCCAGCGACAGCCCAACCCACACCCGGCTGAGCACCGGCAGCCGCGGCAGCAAAAAGCGCACGATCATCACGCCGCACGCCAGATAAACAGCCAGATACAATCCCGCGATCATAGAGCCTCCTGTTATGTTGGGCTACCAAATCAAATTGCCGTCTTGCAACACCCGAATTATACCATACCCCGCCATGCCCGTCAATCAAGCACCGAGCGCAAAAAAAGCGCCGCGGCCCTTCAGCGAGCCACGGCACATATCCAATCGACGGACCCGTGAACCGTCTCCTGCCCCGAAGCATGACGGTCGCCGCCCCTCGGGGTGGGTGCGGGAGGGGATTTTCGGCCTGAAAGTCTCCCTCCCGCCAATCCATTACTTCAAATACTCCTGCAGCAGCTTGAGGCCCGCGTCCATGTCGCGCATGTCGATGACCTCGCAGGCGGAGTGCACATAACGGCAGGGAATCGAGATGGTGCAGACCGGGATGCCGCCGCGGGAGGTCTGCATGGCGGAAGCGTCCGTGCCGCCGTAGGGCAGAACCTCGCGCTGGGTCTTCACGCCGGCCTTTTCGCCGCAGACCAGCAGCTCCTCACGCAGGGCCGGGTTGCTGATGCTGCCGCGGTCCATGATCTTGACGGCAATGCCCTCGCCGAGCTTGATCTCGGGCTGAGTGGTGCCGGGGGTGTCGCCCCAGCCGGTCACGTCCAGCGCAATGCCGATATCAGGCTCCATGGCGAAGGAAGCCACCCGCGCGCCGCGGCAGCCGACCTCCTCCTGCACGCTGAAAACCGCGATGACGGTGTCCTGCGTGTCGCCGACGGTCTGCAGGAGCTTCGCCAGCAGGGCGCAGGCGCAGCGGTCGTCCATCGCCGGACTGGCCCAGCGGTTCTTGCCCAGCGGGAACACATCGCCCGCGTAGACCGCCACGTCGCCGATGGAGACCATCGACAGCGCGTCTTCCTTGTCCTGCGCGCCGATGTCGATAAACAGATCCTTGAACATGTCAGGGCCTTCCTTGGGCTCCTTGACAACCACGCCATGCACGCCGTTGACGAAGGTGACGTGCCGCGTGCGGGACACCGGGATGCCCACGCCGCCGACACTGGCCACCCGCAGGTAGCCCTCCTTCTCGACGCCGGTCACGATGAAGCCGATGTGATCCATGTGCGCGGAGAACATGATCTTCTTGGGGTTCGGGCCCTTGCCGTGCTTGACGGCGATCAGGTTGCCCAGCGCGTCGGTCTTGATTTCATCCGCATAATCCTTGATTTCCTCGGTGATGGCCGCGGCGACGGCGCCCTCCATACCGGTGGGGCCGATGGGCGCGAGCAGCTTCTTAAGCAGTTCGATCATGACAATCTCTCCTTACAGTGCCTTGAGCAAGGCTTTCGTGAGGTCCAGTTGGCTCTCCACGTCGCTGAGCTTGATGACGGAGGAGGGGCTGTGGATATAGCGGCAGGGCACGGACAGCACCACGGTGGGGATGCCGCCCCGGGCCCGCTGCACCACGCCGCCCTCGTTGCCGCCGGAGGTGCCGTTCTTCACCTGATGCGGGATGCCGTTCGCCGCGCCGACCTCGAGGGTCTTTTTGAACAGGTCGCGGTTGGCAATGGACGCGCCATCCATGAAGGACACGCACACGCCCGCGCCGGTCTTGCAGACATGCTGCGTCTCGGGCACGTCGCCAAGGTCGTTGCAGGTGGTGCCTTCGAGGATGATGCCGATGTCCGGCTCCTGCGCAAAGGCAGCGCCCTTCGCACCGCGGCAGCCGACCTCCTCCTCGGAGGCAAAGGCCGCGACGATATCCACCGGATACTCACCGTCGAGGATGCGCAGCAGGTTCCAGATGCCCACGCGGTCATCGAAAGCCTTGCCGCAGGCGTAGCCGTCGCCGTACTCGACATAGTCGGTGTCGAAGCTGATGTAGGTGCCCTTGGGGGCCTTGCCCTCGGCCTCGTCCTTGCTCTTGGCGCCGATATCGACGCTCAGCTCCCGCACCGCCAGCACATGCTTGCGGTCAGCCGCGGACTGCAGGTGAATCGCCACCGCGCCGATAACGCCGGGGATCTTGTCGTCGCCCACCAGCACGCGCTTGGACACGAGCACCCGCGGGTCGATGCCGCCCGCCGTGGTCACCTTGAGGAAGCCGTCCTCCGTGGCGGAGGTGACGATCAGGCCGACCTCATCCATGTGCGCGGACAGCAGCACGCGCTTGCGGGGGGCATCCCCGGTGCCGGGCTTCACGACCACCACGTTGCCCATGCGGTCGATGGTCGGCTCGAAGCCTCTGGCCTTCAGCTCTTCCAGCAGGGCGCGGCGCAGGGCCTGCTCATGGCCGGAGGGAGCATTCAATTCCGTCAGTGTTTTCAGATCCATAGGTCATCCTCCCATCCCGCGTCCAGCTCGCTGAGGAAGTGGGCCATCAGCCGCGAGCCCTCCTCCAGCACCTGAAGGTCGATGGTCTCCACGGTGGTGTGCATGTATTTCTCGGGCAGCGACAGGAGCACGGTCGGTACGCCAGCCCGGGCGGTGCCGATCTCGTCGGCGTCGGTGCCCGTCCAGCGGCCCGCCACAGCGCTGTTCAGCTTGACGTGGTGCTTCTTCGCGCAGTCCTCGAGGCGCTTCTCCAGCTTGGGCTGAATGAACGGCCCGATGGTGGAGACCAGCGCGTCCAGCGGGACAGTGGCGCTGGCGGGCGCGCCGGGGGTGGCGGCGTGATCCACGTCGAGGGCGATGGCCAGATCCGGGTCGATGGCAAAGGCCGCCGTCTCCGCGCCGATGCAGCCGACCTCCTCCTGCGTGGAGCCGACGAAGTACACGTCCGCGTCGCATTTGAGCATCTGCAGCTTTTCCGCCGTCAGAATCAGCATCGCCACGCAGGCCCGGTCGTCCATGGTCTTGGCGGCAAACTGGTGGTTCAGCAGCGCCGTCGAGCCGTTGTTGAACGTCACCAGATCGCCGATGCGCACCAATTCGCGAACCTTCTCGGCGGGCAGGCCCACGTCCACATGGAGCTTGTCCATGCGGTAGTTGTTTTCCCGGTCCTCATTGCTGAGCAGGTGCGGCGGCAGCGCGCCGATGGTGCCGAAGAGCTTCTCCCGGCCGTGCACCCACACCCGGCAGGCGGGCAGGATGCGCGGATCGACGCCGCCGATCTGCCCCAGCCGCAGCGAGCCGTCGTCCTCGATCTTCGTGACCAGCATGCCGATCTCGTCCATGTGCGCTGAGAGCATCACCTTGGGGCCGCTGCCCTTCTTGTGGGCGATGACGTTGTACATCTTGTCCACCGTCACCTCATCCACAAAGGGACGGAACAGCTCCGCGAAATAAGCCGCGACGCTCTCCTCGTGTCCGCTGGGGCCGCACAGCGCCGCCGCCTCGGACAATACCTTCTGTAAATCCATAACCAACCTCCTTTGGCCTATATCCAGCCATGCTCAAGCACGGCCAAACATTCACTCATTTGCCGTCCGCGGGACTGCCATCGTATCAGTCGGCTTTGCCGGTCAGGCGGGACTTTTCCGCAGCAAAACAATCTCGCGGAAGAAATCTTTCATCAGCCTGACTCATGAAAATGGCTTTGCCATTTTGACGACCTTCTGGATCGCTTCAACGGCTTCCTGCTCGTCCTCGCCCTCCACCAGCAGGGTCATGTTGGTCTGGTCGTCCAGGCCCAGAGAAAGCAGCCCCAGCATCGACTTGGCGTTGACGATCTTGCGGTCATGCTCGATCATGATGCGCGAGGAAAATTTCGCGGTGACCTGCACCACCTGCGCGGCGATGCTGCGGGTCAGGGGCTGGCCGCCGGGGAAGGTAATCGGTTGACGGATCATGACGTATTCCTCCTCTATTGCTGCTGCTTTGGCGCAGACTGTTTCTCTTTCAGCTTGAGCGCGGCCTCTGTGAGGCGGCGCATGCGGTGATTCACGCCGCTTTTGCCCACCGGCGGGGTCATGAGCTGCCCCAGCTCGGTCAGGTTGAGGCCGGGGTTGTCCAGCCGGAGCCTCGCGGCCTCCCTGAGCCCCTCCGGCAGAGTGTCCAGACCGCCGTGATCGGCCAGATAACGGATGGCCTCGATCTGCTCCATGGCGGCGGAAGCGGCCCGGTCGATGTTGTTGTCGTCGCAGGAGCTGGCGCGGACAGCCTGTCCATGCACCTGCTTGCGGACCCGGACGTCCTCCAGCTCCAGCAGGCTGCGGTTCGCGCCCATCAGAGCCAGCGCGCCGGCAATGTCATCGGCGCTCTTCAAATACACCACGGGCACCCCGCGGCGCTCATAGGCATTGGCTGGCAGGCCGGACTTCTCCAGCAGCCGGGTCAGCTCCTTGAGCAAGCCCTCGTTCCCGGCGATCCACTCGAAGTGATAGCTGCGCTCCGGGTCATTCATGGAGCCCGCGCCAAGGAACGCCGCCCGCAGGAAGGCCCTGCGGCAGCACTGCCGGGTCATGGGATGCCGGGGCACCGAGCGCCGGAAGCTGATGCCGCCGTCCTCGTCCTCCTCCACCATGTGCAGCGCCTCTAAGAGCGTCAGCGAGTCCCGGTCGCCCAGCGTCAGCACGCAGGCCCGCCGCCCGCCCAGCCGCGTCTGCTGCACATAGTACAGCTTCGGCTTGAGGCCCATGCCCGAGCCCAGCAGCAGGAAGATCCGCCGCGCGAGGCTCTTGTTCTCCACCCGATAGCTGACCTGAACCCGGCCCCGGCCGTGCATCGACAGGCTGCCGGAGGTGCGCGTCAGGGCGCTCAGCTCGCTCAGCACACAGCAGCTCTTGCCCAGCGGCAGGCGAACCAGCTCCTGCTTCACGTTCGACGAAAAGGACATCAGCCGCCCTCCGAGGCCTTCCAGTGGGCCTGCTCCAGCTCGATGTCCCGGTGATTCACCGAGGTTTCCAGCCCCAGATCGGTCAGGTAGCGCCCCAGCGCCTCGGCGATGGCCACGCTGCGATGCGCGCCGCCCGTGCAGCCGATGGCAACCACCAGCCGCCGCTTGCCCTCCTCGTGATAGTGCGGCAGGAGGAAGGACACCATGTCCTTGAGCTTCTCCATGAACGCCTCGGTCACCGGGTGATTCATCACGAAATCCCGTACATCCGCGTCCTGACCGGTATGGCGGCAGAGCTCCTCCATGTAGAAGGGATTGGGCAGGAAGCGCACGTCGTAGACCAGATCGGCCTGCCGCGGCAGACCCCGCTTGAAGCCGAAGGAGATGATCTCCACGCGCATGGCGCTGACGGTTCCCTCCGCGTCGACGATGGCCTGCAGCTTTTTCTGAAGCTGGCGCGGCTTGAGAGCGGAGGTGTCGATCAGGTGGTCGGCGGTCTCGCGCAGGGGCTGGAGCATCTCCCGCTCCCGGGCCAGCGCCTCGGTCAGGCTCAGCCGCCCCACCGCCAGCGGATGCTCCCGCCGGGTCTCCTTGTAGCGGCTGACCAGCACGTCCTCCGCCGCCTCCAGATAAAGCGTCTCGATGTGATAGCCGAGCTGCCGGGCCTCCTCGATCACGCGGCTGACGTCCCGGGCGTTGAAAAACTCCGCGCCCCGCACGTCCACCGCGATGGCCACCAGCTTGTGGCTCATGGCGGAGGTCTCGCAGGCCTCGATAAACTTGAACATCATCATCGGCGGCAGGTTATCCACGCAGAAGGCGCCCATGTCCTCCAGATAGCGCGCAGCCGCCGTTTTGCCCGCGCCGCTCAGCCCCGTCAGCACAAGGAAACGCAAGTGCCTCCACCCCTTTTCTATTCGCCATCATGGCATAACCATTTCAGCGAGGTCAGCTTATGAATGTTCCCTCCGCAAGGTAGCCAGCCAAGTCCTTGAATGGAAAGCCGTCATGGACGACCGCTGCGATCGCCACCCTGCGGACAGCAAGTTACACCGCCGTAACACCGACGTCCTCTCCGATGATCCGCACCTCCGGCTCAAGCCAGATGCCCTTCTGCTCGTGGACGACCTTCTGCACATGGGCGATCAGCGCGAGGAAATCCGCCGCCGTGCCGCCCCGGTTGACCAGAAAGCCCGCGTGCTTCTCGCTGACCTGCGCCTTGCCGATGGAATAGCCCTTGAGCCCGCACTGGTCGATGAGCTGCGACGCATACCCGCCCACGGGCCGCTTGAAGGTGCTGCCCGCGCTGGGGATGGTGAGGGGCTGCTTCTCGGCGCGGCGCTTGTTCAGCTCGACCATCTCCGCCAGCAGCTCCGCCCGCTTGCCCTGAGGAAGCTGGAAGGTCACCTGCGTGACGATCTTCCGCTCGTCCATCAGCCGGGAATAGCGGTGGGAAAAGCGCATCTCCGGCCGGGTGTAGCGGAAGGGCGTGCCGTCCATGTCAAAGCCCTCCACCAGCGTGACCACTTGGCTCATCTCGCCTTCGTAGGCCCCGGCGTTCATGTACACGCCGCCGCCCACCGTGCCGGGAATGCCGCTGGCAAAGGTCAGACCGCCAAGGTTGCTGTTCGCGGCGGTCATCGCCAGCACGCTCATCATCGTGCCCGCCATCACGCGAATCCTGTCCCCGGAGACCTCGAGGCCGTCCATCTCGCGGCACACGCGGATCACCAGACCCCGCACGCCGCCGTCCCGCACCACCAGATTGCTCCCGTGACCGATCACCGTCACCGGCACGCCCGCGTCATGGGACTCGGTCAGCAGCAGCCGCAGCTGCTCCGGGGTCGACGGGTGCGCCAGCAGATCCGCCGGGCCGCCCAAGTGCAGCGTCGTATACCCGGCCATCACCGCGTCGCGCTCCAAATGAAGCCCCGGTTCACGCTCCCGCAGCCGGGCCTCCAGCGCCCGCAGGGATGTCTCAAACATACCGCTTCCCTCCCACAATAACTATTTTACTATACTTTCCCGCTCGCTTCAAGGGAAAAACGCGCAAGATGCAATTTTCTCGCTGCTCTATTTTATGGCGGACGAAAAAGAATCATACCGGAAGGAAGGACGGCGCCTCTGCGCCGCAAAACCCAAACCGGCCCAAGGCACATTCCTGCTGCGATTGGTCGCCGCCTCACGGGAGGAAGAGCGCGAGAGGGAGGGTGCTCCGGAAAGCGGCAATGCCGCGGCTCCAAAGCATCCTCCCTCTCGCCATATTCAATTCCGCCGCTCACGCCTCCATGCCCTCGTAGGCGCGGCACCAAGTGTATTTGCTGATGGCGCTGGGCAGGGCGTCGTGACAGTAAGTGGACAGCAGGTCGCGGATATAGGGCGGCAGTACCCGGTTGAACTTCACCTCGAGAATCATCTCGTTGTGCTCAAAGGGCGGAATGGTCGGGACATACGGGTCGAACAGGTCGATGCTGCGCATGCCCGAGCGGAGCTGCTTGTCAAAGGTGATGCGCACCTCCTCCGCCGGGTGCAGATACGCCTCGCGGACGTAGTCGACAATGACCACCGGACGCAGCAGGTTGACCGTCATCTCGCGGAACACGTCGCCCAGCAGGCCGGAGCGGGTCGTCTCCAGCCCTGCCGGATCACCCGCGATGAGCTGGTCGCACAGGTCACGGGGAATCGTCAGGCTCCGCTTGCTGATGAGCGTCCCGACCTTCGTCTTGCACTCCAGCTTGATGATCTTGTCCGACATGTTGTAGATGCGGATGCGGTACTTGTCGCGGTTCTGCACGCCGTCCAGCTTGTCGAAATAGGCGTTGTTGTAGATCGTGTCGAAGTACAGGCTGCGGATGTGATACTCGTTGTTCTCGTCGCCGTTGGGGTCGCGCCAGAGCACGCGGTCCAGCGCCCGGGACAGCAGGAAATGCTGCTTCGGACTGACGAAAAACTTGAGCTCATGCCGCAGCGGAATATTGGCTGGCACCGGGCGTCACCTCCTATCTCGAAACAGTGGCTTTGCCGCTTTTTCGATGTTGGCTAAGGAATGTTTCCCTCCGCAAAGCTTTGCTTTGTCTACGGGAAGCTCCCCGCCCGACCGGGAAACCCGGCCGATACGATTTCAGTCTTGCAGACGGCGAGTGACTCAATTGCTTCTATGGCTCTTTTTGACAAAAGAAATATCCGCCGCAGAACCGACACAAATCAGCGAAGCAACCCCGGGACATGACAGTCGCCGCCTTTCGGGGGTGGGTGCGGGAGGGGAGCTTTCGGCCCGAAAGCTGCCCCTCCCGCCATATTCCTCATTTACGCTCCCGCTTCCGTCTGGCAGGCTACCAGCGTCGCGTCGTGCACGCCCTCAATGCCCAGCATCAGCGCGACGAGATCCTGCTTGTTGTCCAGCCGCACCTCATAGGTCATCTCGGCGCCGGCGCGGGTGATGGTCTTGGAGCGGAGCTGACGGTGCTTCACAGAGCGGCGAAGCTGCTGGAGGATGTCGTACTCGGCGTCCTCATCGTAGTGCAGCACCAGCAGGTAAGCGTCAGGGTTGTGGAACTTGACGAAGTTGAGCAGCAGCAGCACCGCCGAAATGCCGACGACCACGACCAGCGCGATCATGTGCAGCTCCGCGCCCAGCAGGATGCCCATCGTCAGGGCCCAGAACATGTAGGCCGTGTCCATGGGGTCCTTGACCGCGGTGCGGAAGCGCACGATGGACAGCGCGCCGACCATGCCCATGGAGAGGGAGAGGTCGGACTTGATGCACATGACCACCGGGGTGGTGATGAGCGTCAGCATGACCAGCGTCATGGCGAAGGACGGGCTGTAGAGCACGCCGCGGTAGCAGCGCCGATAGACAAAGGAGATGATGAGCCCCACCAGCAGGCCCAGCAGCAGCGCCACGGCGACGTTCCAAGGGGTCAGCGAAGCGAACTGGCTCGCGAAATAAGTGGACAGCGCGCTGCCCGAGGCCGTGGTGTTCAGATTGCTCAGATTCATGGAGATTCCTCCCGTTTCGTTGATGGTGAAGGCGCGCCTCTATGATAGCACACTTTGGCGCGCCGCGCACGACAAATTTTCGTCAGACGGCATCCGGCGGCATCACAGGCTGCGGGCCGAGGTACTCGAGCATCTGCTCGTCCGTCAGCTCAAAGGCCTCCTGCACAAAGCCCCAGAGCAGGCTGGGCCGCTTCTTGATGGTGTTGCGCAGGCGCTCGACACGGCTGACCCAGTAGCGGTAGGCGCTGTCCGCGTTGGTGGGCCACTCCATCACGACGTTCCTGTCGTGCTCCTCGGCCCAGCGGGCGAAGTGGAGGCTCATCTCGGGCTCAATCTGCTCCACCATCGGCTCGAGGATGGCGAGCATGGTCTCCGTGGTGAAGGTCTTGAAAATGTCGCCCAGCTTGCGCAGGAACTTGTCCTTGTACTCGGGCACGGAAAGCAGCTTGAGCAGGATGGTATTGTCGACGTTCTTCTGGCCCATGCCGGTCTTTTTGGTGTAGCTCCACGGGCTGTTGAAGTCGGACTGATACATGCCGTAGTCCGCGTCGTAGAAGACCCACTTCCACTTGGAGCCCTCGCGGTTCAGCCGGTAGGCCCGCATGTTGGCAATATCCGAGTTGCCCACGAACATCTCCAGCGCGATGTACTCAAAGTAGTTATCCACGTCCACGTTGTCAAGGATGTACTGGAGCGCCGCGGGGTCGTTCGCGGGATCGGATTCCTTGATGCGGCTGATCATGCTGCGGTAGCCGCTGCGGTCACCGTAATACTGCGCGCCGCCGGCCTCGATGATGACCATGTCATCCGCCTCGTCCCAAGTCAGGCCCTCATACTGGGCGACAGAGAAGCGGTCGGGCTGCTCGCGCATGTTGAAGTGGCCCCAGTAGACGCCGTTCAGGTAGACGGCCACCGGCTGCCACGCCTGATGGATGACGGAGGTGCCGTAGTAGTCGAGCATCCGGGACTGGAAGCCGTCCAGCAGGCGGGTCCACGCGCCGTCATTGCCGCCGTTGCGCAGCGCGAAGCACTTGTACTCGGTGAAATCCCGATCGTCAAAGAGCTTCGCCGAGAAGACGGGCGACCCGTAGACCGCCTTGGCATGGAACTTGAAGGACTTCTGGGGCAGGTCAAGGCTGAAGTCGCCCTTGAGCGCGATCTCGGTGCCCTGATTGAGGATGGTCGTGCCGTCCAGCCCGTAATACTCGATGTAGGCCGGGCGGTCGATCTTGCCGAACTCACGGTAGATGGTGTTCTTGAACCGCGGGCCGCCGGACTTGTCCACGTTGTCGCCGTAGACGAGCATGCCGGTCTCGGGGTTCCACAGCTCCCACGGGTCAACGGTGACGGACACCACCGGCAGCGTGTGGTAGGCATTGATGAAATAGGTGCCCGTGACCACGTCCGAATCGTAGAACATCGGGTCGTCAGAGAAGGCCTTCGCCCGCAGCACGGTGGTGAAGTTCAGCTCAATGGGCTGTCCGGTGTAGAGAATGCCGCTCTCCCGGGTGGGGATGCTGCCGTCGGTGGTGTAGAAGACGGTGGCCTTCTCCGGCAGGGAAAAGCCCGCCGACACGGCCTGATAGTGCAGCCCCGGCTCCACCAGCAGCGAGGGCGCGCTCACATAGCCGAGGAAACCCGTGCCGTTCTGCGCGCCGGGGGTTGGGGTGTCATAATAAAAAAAGCCGGCAAGTCCCGTCGTGCGGCCATAGGACACGTTGGTGGGAATTTCCGGCAGCACGACCTTATCGTAGATCCTGCCCGACGGGTCGGACAGGCAGAGCACCTCACCCCCGGCCCTCGACAGGCGGAAGGAGGCGTGAGGCGCTGTGCCCGTATCCTTGGAGACATCGCCGTCCAGATAGACGATCTTGTATTCGCCGGGATTGATGTAGGTGCCCTGCGTGAACTGCCACTTGCGCGCCCGGCCGATATTGTCGGACAGGCCGCAGCCGGACAGGTCGACCACATGATCGGTGGCATTGTAGAGCTCCACCCAGTCGGTGAAGCCCGCGGAGGCCACCGGGGTCACGGTCTCGCTGTTGGAGGACATGACCTCGGTGATGTAAACGCCTAACTCATTGAGCGAACGCAGCGCATAGTCCATGGCATTGGCGCCGTTCTGGTCGTTGGCGTAGCCGGGGGTCGCCACATTGTGGATGGAATAGGTGCCGTTCGAGTTGCGGGCCCACGAGCAGTCCTTGGGGATGTTGTCGATGGACACGCGGTCCACCATGCGCCCGCGGCTGTCGGAGAGCACGATGGTGTCGTTCTCGGCGCTGATCTTGAAGTTGGCGTGAGGCACCGACGAGGCGTCGTCCCGGATATCCTTGCCGGAGCAGAACACGATGTAGTAGCCGTAGGGGGCGACCACCGCGCCCTGCGGGAAGCGCCACTTGAGGGGCTTGTCCTCCCGGTTGGACAGGGCGTAGTTGTCAAGGCTCACGGGCTTGTCGGTGGTGTTGTAGAGCTCGATCCAGTCGCACAGGTCGCCGTCCGCGTCCCGGTAGCCGGTCAGCGGATCGGGCATGATCTCGTTGATGACCAGCGCGCCGTCGACGACCGTGGTGGCGGAGCGGTAGCTCAGGTAGCCCTCATCCGTGTTGGGGAAGCCGGGGCTGAAATTCTTGGTGGCGACGAACGTCCCGTCCTCCTGCAGCGCCCAGCTCTCGTCGGAGGACATGATGGGCAGCTTGACCGAGTCGATCAGATAAGCGTTGCGGTCAAAGAGGTACACCGTCTCGCCGACGCTGGAGAGCTTGAACTTGGCATGAAAATTCTGGCCGATCTCGGCCCTGTTGGTGTTCGAGCAGTAGACGATGACGCGCCCATCCGCGGGCAGCACCACATCCGGGAACAGGAAACGGATGGAATCGCTCTTGTCGCTCAGGCCGACCTCGTAGAGGCGAATGTCATGGTCGGTGGAATTCCACAGCTCAATCCAGTCGTGATATTCGCCGTTCTCGTCAGGCACAGCGGACTTGTTGGATGACATCAGCTCGCTGATGACCAGGCCCTCGTATTCGCCGACCGTCAGCGCCTGACCCTCCGCCACCTGATTGTTCGGGGTGCCGATGGTATAGTACGCGTGCATCACGGGGCTCTTGGGGCTGACCAGCACCATCAGCGCCGCCACCGCCAGCAGCACAAGGGCCGCCAGCAGGTTCAGCATGCTGACCTTTTTCTTTCGTTTCGCGCGCTCCGCGCCGTCATAAGCGTCCTGCTCCCGGCGCTGCGTCCGGCGGCCTCCTCGCCGCTCAGGGGGTATCTGCGTCATAGCATATCCTTTCAGCGAAACTTACTCTCTTCCATGGGCCCAGCGGAGTCCGCCGTCCCCTTCGCCATTGTACCACAACTTCGCCGTTTTTCGCAATAGGCTTGCGGGAATTGGCAATGCCTCCGCTGAAAAAGCGGCCGCATCGGATGGATGCAGCCGCCTGAACTGTCAAAAACCTCTCTGTTGGCCCGGAGAGCCCGCAGGCCCCTCGACTTCACTCAACGCTGACGACATGCGCCAGTCTTGCATTTTCCGAAACGAAAAGCTCCTTGCAGCCATGGACAGGCATCGAGGGAGGCCGCGGCCAGCGCCCGGTTCGCCCGGTGATGGCCGAGTCTGTCATCGGGCTCGAAGAGCTGCTCTGCTACTTTTCGACGCGCCGCTTACGCCTTGCAGTGCGCGTTGACCAGCGCCTCGAGCTGATCGAGCACCTTCTCCGCCGCGGCCTGATCCTTGCCCTGCGCAAAGAGGTACGCCTTGAGCTTGGGCTCGGTGCCGGAGGGACGGACGATCACCTTCACAGGCGCGCCGCCGCCGATGCTCGCGTCCGCAATGGCGAAGGACAGCACGTCGCTGGCGGGCAGGCCGGTGTCGTCGTTCAGGTAGTCGATGCGGGACGCCGTCCGCAGCGCGGACTCCGCGAAGGTCTCCGCCGGCGCGCGCAGGGAAGCCATGATGCCGTTCATCTTCTCCTGCCCGGACTCACCCTCATACTCGAAGGTCAGCAGCCGCTGGGCGAAGAAGCCGTGTTCCGCGCGCAGCTCCGCTAACTTGTCCAGCAGGGTCAGGCCCTGCGCCTTGTAGTTCGCTGCCATCTCGCAGACCAGCACCGCCGCGTTCACCGCGTCCTTGTCGCGCACGTCCGTGCCGGAGAGGTAGCCGTAGCTCTCCTCAAAGCCGAACAGATAGCGCTCCGCATGGCCTTCCTTCTCCAGCAGGCCGATCTGCTCGCCGATGAACTTGAAGCCCGTCAGCACGTTGCGCAGCTCCACGCCGTACTTCTTGCAGATGGACACGGCCATCTCGGTGGTCACGATGGTCTTGACCGCCACGGGAGGCAGCTCCGAGTGCTGGCGGTGGCTGCAGATGTAGTCCAGCAGCAGCACGCCCATGTCATTGCCGGAGATGAGGGTCACCTCGTCGCCCTGCCGCACGCCCGCGCCAATGCGGTCGCAGTCCGGGTCGGTGGCGATGCACAGGTCGGCCTTCGAGGCGATGGTCTGGGCGATGGCCAGCTTCATGGCCTCGCGGATCTCGGGGTTCGGATAGGGGCAGGTCGGGAAGTGACCGTCCGGCAGCTCCTGCTCCCTGACAACCTCCACGTCGATGTTGCCCAGCCGCTTCAGCATCTCCCGGACGGGCACGTTGCCCGTGCCGTTGAGCGGGGAATACACCACCTGCAGCCGCTGCGTCGCCGGAGAAACCCGCAGCTTGTCAATCGCCTGATAATAGGTCTCGATTGTGTCTTCGCCGATGTAGCTGATCTTGCCCGCCGCCAGCAGCGCGGCAAAGTCCGGCAGCTCCGGCACGAGCGTCTCCTCGGCGCAGATGTAGCCGTAGATGCGGTCCGCGGCCTCGATGGTGATCTGGCAGCCGTCGCTGCCGTAGACCTTGTAGCCGTTGAACTTGGCCGGGTTGTGGCTGGCGGTGACCATCACGCCCGCGCTGCACTTCAGGTGCCGCACCGCGAAGGACAGCATCGGCGTGGGCATCAGCGCCGGGTACAGGTGTACCTTCACGCCCATGTCGGCAAGGGTCGCGGCAGTCAGCTCCGCAAAGTCCTTGCTGTGGATGCGGCTGTCATAGCTCACCGCGCAGCTCGGCTGCTCAAAGGTCTCCAGCAGATACTTGCCCAGCCCGCGGGTGGCCTTCGATACCGTGTAGACGTTCATCCGGTTGGTGCCCGCGCCCAGCACGCCGCGCAGTCCGCCCGTGCCGAAGGCCAGCTCCCGGTAGAAGCTGTCGCTGATCTCTTCCTCGTTCATTGAATGAAGCTGCTCCAGCAGTTCGTCGTTCATGCCGGGGCAGCTCAGCCACGCCTGATAGTTCGCGTTCATTCGGTTGTTCCTCCGATGTCTGAATTAAATCGCCATCATCTGATCGGTCATGGGGATCGGGTCGATCACGCGGCGATCCCATACAAAGCTGTGGGGCGTCATGTAGAGCCCGGCGGGAATCAGCAGCGCCGACACGTTCTCCAGCATCACGCACATGCGCCGCGCCAGCAGGCCGCGCTCATCGTTGAAGGGCCGCAGCACGACCTCCTCCAGATCGTCCACCGCGAACATGGGGTGACCCGTCACGCCCATCATCGCCGTGTAGCCGATGCGCCCCTGTCCGCCGATGTTCAGCGGCTGACGGCTCAGCCACCAGCCCTCGCTGTCCAGCATCATCATGTACCGGCCCAGCACCTCCGGCGGCACCAAAAAGGTATACACCGCCATCACCGACTGCATTCTGCTGAAGGTGGTGTATACCAATGTATTGTTGCCGAACAGGGCGAGCTTGAACCCGCCGTCCATGGCATTCTGCGAATAGCTGTACGGACGGTACTGATAGGTAAACAGCTCCGTCAGCATAGGCCCACCAACCATGCCGCAAGCCACCCCTTCCGTCCTTCTGATACATTTGTTACAATCATAAACCTAACGCCGCGATTCGTCAACCTTTTTCGTACATTTTGTGGAATTTTGGACGAATTTCAGCAAATGCTACAAGAAGAGGGATGGACTTTGAGTCAAAATTGTGCTTATGGACCATTTTTTAACCCCGTCAGAGCCCGGTCACGAACCCGGCAAAGCTCTCCGCGAGGTAGTCAAGATTGCCCTGATCGGCGAAGGTGTCCTTCGGCGTGTGAATCCTCGGGCAGTAGTATCCGACCATCGGGCGCTTCCTGCAGGCCACCACGACGACGCCGCACTTGAAATTCTTCTGGTCGGAGCTGCAGGCGCTGCCGGCCGTGCCGAAAAACTTCACTTCCCGGCCGCCGTGGCTGCGCAGGGCTTCCTCCAGCCGGGCGTAGGCAGGGAGCTTCGCCGCTAACTTCGATGCGATGACAAGCATGGTCTCGCCCACGCCGACGCAGTCCATGTTGACCACCAGCCCGGTATACTGCACCCGCTGATGGGCCTTCGCGTAAGCCCTCGACCCTAACAGGCCCTTTTCCTCATTGTCGAAAAGGATGAACGCCGCCTTGCCGCGCTGCTCCGCGGGGAGCTTTTCCATCAGCCCGAGCACCGCCGCGACGCCGGAGGTGTTGTCGTTGACGTTATGCGGATTGGGCACGCCCGCCAGCAGCATGAACAGCAGCGCCATGTACGTCAGCCATCCGACCCAGTACGCGCCCTCCGGGGACAGCCCCGCCAGCGCGCCCAGCAGGCCCGCCGCAAGGGCAATGAGCAGCAGCCCGCCGACCAGCAGAATCTGATACCCGTAGAACAGCGGCAGGTTTCGCGGAATCATGATGTTGGGCAGCCCGATGGTCGCGGGGGTGTCGTAATGCGCGGTGAAGACCACCTCGGCGGTTTCCGGGTCGCCGACGACCACATTGCGGCTCTTGACGAACCCGCTGTTCTCCTCGACCCGCGCCTCATAGCCCAGCGACTTTGCCGCGTCGAAGACCATCCACTGCCGGAAGGCCTCCTTCTGGGCGGCAGACTTGCGCACCGGGAACTTCTCTACCAGCGTCTCCAGCCAGCTCATACCTTTTCCTCCTTTGTGATCTCCACGACGGTCAGGGTCTCCCCTTCCACCCGGAAGCGTACCTCCAGCCCGGCGAACCCGAACCCGTACACCCGCTCCGGGTCGTGCTGATACGCCGGTCTCGGGTCCTGCCGCAGCACGCCCAACAGCGCGTCCCGCTTCTCCGGCGGCACCGCGTTCAGCCAGCGCTCGGGGCACACGACCTCGACCTGCCGCTTCTCCGCCGTCTGGGTGAAGCCGCCCGCCGCGTCGGGCACGCAGTCGGCATAAGGCAGGTACGGCTTGATGTCCAGCACGGGCGTGCCGTCCACCATGTCCGCGCCGGACACCCGCAGCACCACGCCAAGCTGCTCGTCCCGCTCGACGGCCTCCAGCCTCACCACGCTCAGGCCGATGGGGTTAGGCCTGTAGGGCGACCGAGTGGCAAACACGCCCACCCGCGTGTTCCCGCCGAGCCTCGGGGGCCGCACCGTAGGCGACCAGTCCTCCCGCTCCGCCTGATGGAACCGCCAGATCACCCACAGGTGCGAGTATCCCTCGATCCCCCGCAGCGCCTCGGCCACGCGGTATTCCGGCTCGAACACGATGGTCGACTGGACCTCCGGCACGAGGCCGGGCTGTCTCGGAACGCCGAACTTGGTGGTGAAATCGTTTCTGATGGTCGCGATTGTCTTCATTCTTTTCCTCCGCAGAGGGCGCTTCCCTCTGCGCTCCCGGTCAGGGGACGCTGTCCCCTGACAACCCCTGCAAGAAGGGCACTGCCCCTCTTGACTCCCTTCTCGCGATGGAAGGACATTTCTTCGGTCAGCCTGCGCGCGTGCAGGGTTACATCGTGCGCATGCAGACCAGCTTGACCACAACGCTGATGAGAATTTGGACGGTGCCCGCGAAAAGAAGCGTCATTGCGACTGTCAGATTCCACGGCCCGATCAGCAGCCCGATGGCAACCATGGTCAAGGAAGTATACAGAATCATGGGGGCGCCTGCCCGAGCCCTGATGGCACGAAGACGTTCATCATGCTCGCTGTTCCATAGGCGGCGCAGCGCCTGCTCATCACGCATTGCCTTCCCATAGCGCGGCACGAGAATCGCGAAGCAAAGCACCATGGCCGTGAGGGCACCCCCTGCGAAGCCTGTCACCACACCGCTCCACGCAAACTCCTCCATCGCACCGCTGCCTTCCCACAGCGCATGCTTGGCAATCATGATCGCACCATAGGCCACGCACAGCGTTGCCATCAAATTCATCCTGCGGCGAATCGTTTTCCGATACTCTTCTACATTCATGATTCTTCATCCTCCTCAAAGATGAACACGTCCTCAATGCGCAGCCCGAATGCCTGCGCGATGCGCCACGCCAGCGGCAGGGACGCGATATACTTTCCGGTCTCGATGGACGTGATGGTCTGGCGCGTCGTGCCCACAGCGTCCGCCAGATCAAACTGGCTCATCCCCCGGGCCTTGCGCAGCTCCCGGATACGCGTCTTCACGCCACCGCCTCCTCGTCCAAAATGCAATGTCGACTTTGCATTTTCATTCTATCATGCCGATCACAAAATGTCAAGCTGACTTTGCAAAAAAAGAAGGCCAGCGCTTTGCTGACCTTCTTCGATAAGCTATTCGTCTTCCCGGTCGGGATCATAGATGCACCGGTCAAGGCACTGACCGCAATGCTCGCAGGCCTCGTCGATCACCGGCACAGGGAATCCCAGCGGGCCATCCCGCAAGGTGAGGTGCCGGCACCCGGCGCATGCTCCGCAGCCCGTGCACATGCCGCTGTCCACCACCCGCGCGATATTGCCGCTCACGCAGCTTCCTCTTCCGCCGCGGGAATCAGCGCGTTGATGGCGTCGATCAGAGCCTGCACGTCGGCCGCCTCCAGCTCGGTGGGAATGATGCCGTCGGGATTCTCCTCGCTCGCCATCGCCAGCGGCAGGGTCTTATCCACAAACTGGCCAAGGAACGCCGCGTCAACGCCCTCGGAATAGATGAACGTCACAGCGCCGTCCTCCACCAGCACGTCGACCACCAGAATCGTCTCGTCCGTGAGCTCAATTTCCAGCGTCACCGCGCCCTCGGGAATGACCACACTGTCAACCTCGTCGCTCTCATCAACGGGCTCTTCGGTCGCATCGACGTCCACGGGAGCCTCGGTCTCCTCCGTCTCGTCAGCAGGCGCTTCGGTCTCCTCCGCGTCCGCAGGAGCCTCAGTCTCCTCCGTCTCGTCGGCAGGGGCTTCGGTCTCCTCCGCGTCCGCAGGAGCCTCAGTCTCCTTCGTCTCGTCAGCAGGCGCTTCGGTCTCCTCCGCGTCCACGGGAGCCTCGGTCTCTTCCGGCTCGTCGGCAGGCGCTTCGGTCTCTTCCGCGTCCACGGGAGCCTCGGTCTCCTCCGTCTCGTCGGCAGGCGCTTCGGTCTCTTCCGCGTCCGCAGGAGCCTCGGTCTCCTCCGCGTCTACAGGAGCCTCGGTCTCCTCCGTCTCGTCAGCAGGGGCTTCGGTCTCCTCCGCATCCGCAGGAGCCTCGGTCTCCTCCGGCTCGTCAGCGGGCGCTTCCGTCTTGTCGCCGTCTACGGGAACCTCGGTCGCACCCGCCAGCACGGAACGGGCATAATCCAGCGTCTCGGTCAGAGAACCAATCTGGCTGGACAGCGAATCAAGCGTCGTCTGGGCCTCCGTGCGGACGCGTTGAGCCTCATCCAGCTCCGCCTGCAGCGAGGTGATCTTGGTGGTGGATTCATCCAGCGCCGTCTCCGCCTCCCGCAGCGCATCCTGCACGCCCTGCAGTTCAGACTCGATCTTCTCCTTCTCCGCCGCCGTCTGCTCCCACGTTTCGCGGCTCGACGTCAGCTCCTCGGTCAGGGAGTCGACCTGCGCGGACAGGCTGTTGCGCTGATTGAACAGCACCAGCGACAGAATAACCGCCACCGCCAGCACAACCGCCAGCGCAACCATGGTTGAATTTTTCTTGCTGCCGTTCTCGGACATGGGATAGACCTCCTCATACAGTCAGATCGGGAAACAGGGCTGTTTACTGGGGATCATTCAGAATCTGTTCAAGGCTCTTGGCGGCGTCCCGCAGGGCCGCGGCCTGTGCCGTCAGCGCATCCAGCTCAGCCTGAGCGGCAGTGACCTGCTCCTGCAGCGCGGCGTTCTCGGCGCGGATATCCTTGCGCTGCTGCCGGAGCTCCTGTTCCTCCGCCTTTGCGGCCTCCGCCAGCGGCTGAACGCGCTCCAGCTCCGCCCGCGCCCCGGGCAGCGCCGCCATAGCCTCGTCATATTCATGATTTTGCCGGGCTTCACGTCCGCGGCTGGTCTCGAGGCTGAGGGTCAGATCGTCAATCTGCGCCCTGAGCCGCACCTGCTCCACCGCGAAGAACGCCAGCAGCGCGCACACCAGCAGCATCGCAGCGACGAACAGTACCCGGAACCAGCCGGGACAGCGCTCTTCCCGCATGCGATCAGCCCCCTCAACGCCGTGTTGTTTTCCTATTGTAGCATACTTTTCTCCAAAAGGGAAGCCGTTTATCCCGCTCATGCGCGATCTGGCAGGAATTTCACTTTCCCGGCACAAGAGGGCCTGTTCCCGCTGCCACAGCGATATTTTGCGCAGGATCGGCCCGCATATGCGGAGGAATTTGACAGACCTGCTGGCTACAGAATGGCCTTTGCGCGGTTCAGCGCGACGGACAGGAATTCCACCGGGTCCTTGATGCTCTCAAAGCCTTTGTTCAGAACCTCCAGCGCGATGGCCCCCCGATAATCCGCCGCCCGCAGCGCCGCGGCGATCCGACCCCAGTCCACCGCCCCGGTAAACGGCAGCGCATGCGCATCCTCCTTGCCGTTGTTGTCATGCAGGTGCAGCGCCGCCAGCCTGTCCCCGTACAGGGACAGCAGATCGACCCCCGGCGAATAGAAGCGCTCATGACCGCTGTCAAAGCAGAATCGCAGCCTGTCCGACTGAATATGCTCGAAAACATAGCCGATATAGTCGGCGCTGCCCTGATTCTCAATGGCCAGATTGACCCCGGTCCTTTCCGCCGCGTCGCAGATGCGCCGGAAGCGCTCCAGCCCGACACTGCCCTCCGGCAGCGGCGCGCGGCCGTTGATCGGGTGCATCACCAGCGTGGGAATGCCATAGTCGCGGCAGTCTTCCAGACAGCGGATGATATGCTCCGCGCAGGCTTCACCCTCGAGCGTATCCGTCCAGAGCGAGCCGGCGTCCTGATAGGGCGCGTGCGCGTTTTCCACAAAGAGCCCCGCCTGCCGGGCATAGGCCGGAAAGTCCCGGTAATCCGCGTCGAAGTAGTCTGCCCACAGCAGAATCACTCCGTCGAAGCCCGCTGCCCTGATGGCGCGCATCCGCTCCCGGGGCGGCAGATCGTAACCGAAATAGTCGACGATAGTATACCGCCTCACGCCGCGTCCTCCTTCCGAGAATAACAAGATCGGGGCACCCGCCTTGCGACGGATGCCCCGCATGGATTGCGTTTGTTTGGATTACTCGATGACCTTGGCGACGACGCCGGAGCCAACGGTGCGGCCACCCTCGCGGATAGCGAAGCGCAGGCCCTGCTCAGCCGCGATGGGCGTGATCAGCGTGATCTCCATGTCGATGTTGTCGCCGGGCATGACCATCTCGGTGCCCTCGGGCAGCTTGATGTTGCCGGTCACGTCCGTCGTCCGGAAGTAGAACTGCGGACGATAGCCGTTGAAGAAAGGCGTATGACGGCCGCCCTCTTCCTTCGTCAGAACGTACACCTGACCGATGAAGTGGGTGTGCGGCTTGATCGTGCCGGGCTTGGCCAGAACCTGACCACGCTCGATCTCGTTGCGCTGAATGCCGCGCAGCAGAGCGCCGATGTTGTCGCCCGCCTCGGCCTGATCCAGCAGCTTGTGGAACATCTCGACGCCGGTAACAACCGTGCTGCGAGCCTTGTCCATCAGGCCGACGATCTCGACGGTGTCGGACACCTTCACGGTGCCGCGCTCGACACGGCCGGTGGCCACGGTGCCGCGGCCGGAAATGGAGAACACGTCCTCAACGGGCATCAGGAAGGGCTGATCCGTCGCGCGCTCGGGCTCCGGAATGTAGCTGTCAACAGCTTCCATCAGCTTCCAGATGCACTGGCTGTCGGGGTTGTTGTCGACGTCCGTGCCGCCGTTCTGGACATACTCCAGCGCCTTCAGCGCAGAGCCCTTCACGATCGGGATGTCGTCGCCCGGGAAGTCATAGGAGCTCAGCAGCTCGCGGATCTCCATCTCGACCAGCTCCAGCAGCTCCTCGTCGTCCATCATGTCGGTCTTGTTCATGAACACGACGATGTAGGGCACGCCGACCTGACGGGCCAGCAGGATGTGCTCGCGGGTCTGGGGCATCGGGCCGTCGGGAGCGGACACGACCAGAATCGCGCCGTCCATCTGCGCAGCGCCGGTGATCATGTTCTTAACATAGTCGGCGTGGCCGGGGCAGTCCACGTGCGCATAGTGACGGGAAGCCGTCTCATACTCAACGTGGGCGGTGTTGATCGTGATGCCGCGGGCCTTCTCTTCCGGAGCCTTGTCGATTTCGTCGTAACGCATCGCCTGCGCCTCGCCCTTCAGGGCCAGCGTCATGGTGATGGCGGCGGTCAGCGTCGTCTTGCCGTGGTCAACGTGACCGATGGTGCCGATGTTAACGTGGGGCTTTTTGCGCTCATAACGCTCCTTAGCCATGGGAATTTCCCTCCTGATTCAGTGTTGATATAGAAGAAAGTTACTTGCTCTCCTTGTTGCGCTCGCCGATGATCTTGTCCGCCACGGACTTCGGCACTTCCTCGTAGTGGTCGAACTGCATGGTGAACATGCCGCGACCCTGCGTGCGGGAGCGAAGGTCAGTGGTGTAGCCGAACATCTCGGACAGCGGGACAAAGGCGTGGATGATCTGGTCAGCTCCGCGGGATTCCATGCCGTCCACACGGCCGCGGCGGCTGGACACGTTGCCCATGACGTCGCCCATGTACTGATCCGGCACGATGATCTCGACCTTCATCATGGGCTCCATCAGGCAGGGATCCGCCTTCTTGAGCGCTTCCTTGAAGGCCATCGAAGCGGCGATCTTGTACGCCATTTCGGAGGAGTCAACATCGTGGTAGGAGCCGTCAACGACAGCAGCCTTGAAGGCGACAACCTCGAAGCCCGCCAGTCCGCCGCTCTTGGCAGCTTCCTGAATGCCAGCGTCGATAGGCGCGATGAACTCCTTGGGAATCACGCCGCCCACGATGCGGGACTCGAACTCGTAGGGCTTGCCGGGTTCCTGCGGATCCAGCTCGATCCAGCAGTGACCGTACTGGCCGTGACCGCCGGTCTGACGGATGAAGCGGCCCTCGGCCTTGGCATGCTTGCGGATGGTCTCCTTGTAGGTGACCTGGGGCTTGCCGACGGTGGCTTCCACCTTGAACTCGCGCAGCAGGCGGTCCACGATGATCTCCAG
>JAFLST010000021.1 GCA_022510815.1 Christensenellaceae bacterium
TCTTTTCAATCAATGCTTTGTCACGGATGCCGACGATCATGCTCCGCTGCCCGCCTCCCGCGCTGGGGGCGTAGGTTCCGGCTTCGATAATTTTCTCCAAATCTTCTTGAGAAACCTGCCGATCCTGATATTTGCGGATGGCGCGGCGGCTTTTCATCAGTTCAAGCAGTTCCATTACAGAATCTCCTTCCAGCATTGAGGGTCTGCGTCGTAGAAGTCTCCTCGGGCGCCGCTGGCGACGGCGGGGCAGCCCCGGCGCCATGCTTTCAGCTCGCATTTGCCGCATTTCTTGAACTTGTCATAATCCCGGTAGGCCTCCATCACACACACCCATACGTCGGCGATTCTGTCCTCAAAGACGTTCGCCACGCGGCTGTTCTGCACCCGGCGGCAAACGTACAGGTCGCCATTGGGCAAGATCGTCAGATGGCAGTTGCCGCAGTTGCAGCCGCCGTAGATCATGCCCTCTTCGGCGGTCGCGGGAATGGCGAAGGCCCCCGTCTCATACTCGTACAGCGTCCACAGATGATCCTTTTTGTTAAAATACGTCTCGCAGCCAGCCGCCTCGTATTCCCTGAATTTGCTGTCGCAGAGGGTCAGCAGCTCCCGGCAGCGCGTCGGCTCGATACCCGTGGCCTTTTCCTCGCTGGTCGGACAGTAGCGGGCAAAGGCGAACACGTCCGCCTTGTGCGCGACGACCGTATCCATGATGTCCGGGACTTCATCAATGTTCATGTCGGAAACCGCGGTCATGAGCATGCTGCGGATGCCAGCTCTCTTGACGCAGGCGATTTTCTCCAGCGTGATGTTAAAGGAGCCGGGCTTGCGGAACCAGTCGTGCGTCTCCCGCATGCCGTCCAGAGAGAGCTGGTATTTCTGACAGCCGAGTTCCTTCAGCCTCCGACATACTTCATTATTCCGATGGAATGGGTTGCCGAGAATCGTGAAGGGGATGCCATGCTCCCTGAGCAGCGCCAGCAGCTTTCAGAAATCCGGGTGCAGAATGGGGTCATCGCCCGTCAGGTAGAAATACAGCAGGCGGTCGTGCATCTCGCAGAAGTCAAGGCAGTTGTAGAAGGTGTCCTCGATTTGCGGCCACGTCATGGCGTCCGGTGCCTTGCCGCAATCCTCCGAAAAGATATAGCAATGCTTGCAACGCTGGTCACACGCGTCCGCGATGTGCCATTGAAAGGCGAAATACTGCTTCATGCTGTTCTCTCCCGCGGCTATGTCGATCGGGTGTTCCCGGCAAGCTGCCCCACCGGGAACGGGAATAAGGAAGCATGACTTGTCGCCAGCGCCACAGGCAGCACCGCAGGCGGAAGCAACCTTGCCCTCAGTCCATCCGGCCAGATTGGAAAGAGCCATGTTCGTGTCCGCGTTTTCGTATTCAGAGATAGGGAAATCTCCGTATTTTCAGTTTATCGGCGGTCATCGCGGCCGACAAGTACGCACTTTTTGATAACAAAGTTACTTTTTTGTAACCCATCGAATTGACTATTTGCGCATGTTACAGTATAATTGAATGCAACATTCTATTTTGAAGTATTGGGGGGCCTTATGAAAACGAAAGCAGAGCTGCCCGAGTGTCCGGTGGCGACAACGGTGGCGATGATCGGCAGCAAATGGAAGCTGCTGATTATTCGCAATCTGCTGGCGCGTCCGTGGCGCTTTAGTGAGCTGCAAAAAAGCCTCGAAGGAATCAGCCAGAAGGTGCTGACGGACAGCCTGCGCTCCATGGAAGCGGATGGCATCGTCGTTCGCACGGTCTATGCGGAGGTTCCTCCGAGGGTGGAATATTCGTTGAGCGAGCTGGGCGAATCCATGCGGCCTATTATCGGCGCCATGGAAGCATGGGGGAAATCGTATCAGTCAATGGCGGGAGAAGCATGATTCGGGCAATCCCGCATAGAACAGTCTGCGGTTGACGAGGAGCCATGCGAAGGCTCTTCTTTTTTCTGCCTGCCATTTCCATCATGCATGGCCTTTTCTTCGGGCAACATGCAGGGTGAAAAGGAGGTTGATGCAGCCATGACGGAAAGACCGAAGCGGCCAAATGATCTCGTGAACGCGATCGTCCGGGAGCAGCGCAGGAAGGATCAGACCGACGTGCTGGGCTCATGGACGGGCGTGCCGTGGGACGAGTGGGAGGAGCCGGTGCAGGACGCGGATGACCTCTGATGTGCGCCTTGCGGGGGTGCTGGGTCTGCCGGTGGTTCTGCGGGGACGGATGATCGGTCGCGTGGAGCGGGCGGTGGTGACGACGGACGGCCGCTGCCTGCGGGGCCTGATGGTTCGCCGGGGACTGGGCGGCGCGAAGTGGGTGGAGGCCCGCCGGATCGTGGTGCTGGGCGAGGTATCGGTGGTCATCGACGAGGGCCCGGAGCGGCTGCCACGGGACGCGGATTTCTCCCTGCGGACGGTCAAGGACACAGGCGGCATGACCCTCGGCTGGGTGACCGATGTGCTACTCAATCCCGTGACCTACCGCGTGACCGGGCTGGAGCTGACCCTCGGGCTCGTGGAGGAGCTGATGGGCGGCAGGCTGATCGCGCGGAGCTGGGCGGTCGTGCCCGGCACGGGTCAGGTGCTCGTCCCCTGCGGCTATGCGCTGGAGACCGCCCGGGGGACTGAGCTAACTGCGCAAAGGAGGTGAGAGGCATGAACAAAATGGCTTTCGGCGGCGCGATGGGTCTGGCGATGGGCATCGGCATCATGATGGTGCCCGGTATGAGCCGGATGATTCGCCGGGATATGAACAAAATGAAGAAGTGGGTCAAGAACAACATGTAAGCATCGGGGGAAGGGAGCCTTCGCGCGGAGGGCTTCCTTCCCTTCGGTGAATCCGGAAGGAGGGCTGGGCGTGGAGAGACAGCGGATCAGGATACACGGGCAGCTCCTCCTCTGCGCTGCCGCGGCGCTGGTGGGGGCCTATCTGCTGCGGCGGGTGCTGTGGGCGCTGCTTGCTCAGATGACGGCGGCGGCAGTCCTGATGCTGCTGGCGCTCCCCCTGTGCCGCCTGCTGGAACGGCGGTGGTCCCCATCCCTGTCGGCGGTGCTGTCGCTGGGCGCGCTGGCTGCGGCGGTGATCGCGGCGGTGCTGCTGCTGGTGCCGCCGGTGGCCCGGCAGTTCCGGCAGTTGACGGAGGCCCTGCCCGCGGTCATCGCGTGGTGTCAGAAGCGCCTCATGCTGGCGCAGTCATGGCTGGCTGAGCGGGATATCAGCCTGATTCCTGCCCGGGACGAGCTGTTCGGGCAGCTCGGCGGCAAGGTGGGCGGCTGGGTCACATCGCTGGCGGGGATGGTCGGTCACGCGGCGCAGGGCGTTGGACAGCTGCTGCTCTCGCCGCTTCTGGCGTTCTACCTCCTGCGGGATCGGCGCAGGATTGCATCGGGACTGACGCTAACAATCCCCGTGAAGTATCGTGCACGGGCGGTTCGGGCGGCCCGGGAGATGCGGCGGGAGACGGCGGGCTTCCTGCGGGGGCAGCTCATTCTTTCGCTGGTGGTGGGCGGACTGACCGCCGTGGCGCTGCTGGTGGTGGGTACGCCGGGCTGGCTGCTGTTAGGCGTATTCATGGGTGTGATGGAAATGGTGCCCTACATCGGGCCGTTCATCGCCGGGGTTCCGGCGGTGCTGCTGGCGATGCAGGGCGGACTGGCTCGGGCGCTGTGGACGCTGGGCGCGATAATGCTGGTGCAGCAGCTGGAGGGCACCTTTCTCTCACCGCGGCTGCTCTCCGGGGCCACAAGGCTGCATCCGCTGGCGGTGCTGCTGGCGATCTCCGCAGGCGGCATGCTGGGCGGCGCGATCGGCATGGTAGCCGTCATCCCGGCGATGGTCTCCGTGCGCGGCGCGCTGCGGGGCTGGCGGCGCTGAAGCTGCTTTGGCGGCAGGCAGGGCTATTGGTCATGTCGTCTGTGACGGCAAACGGATACGCGCCGAGGCTCATGGCGCATCTCTCCCCATGAAAAAGGACTTCCCTGTTCAGGAAGTCCCAATGGCTTTTATCCGAAGGTTTCAATGCCCATGTCTTGCCCGTTTGATATTTGCTATGGCTTACCCCAGCATCCACGGGATGAACTTGCTGATCTCCCGATCCCAGAAGGCCCACTCGTGGCCCACGTCCGGCTCCTCGTAGGAGGTGACGTCCCACCCGGCCTTCTTCGCCGCGGGAACAAATTTCTGATGCTGATGATAGAGGAAATCCGCCGTGCCGCAGCTCACATAGAGCCGCGGCCTTTTCGCTGCCTTGGCGTTCTTTTCCAGCAGATGGAACAGGTCGTTGTCGCTGCCGGGAATCTGGCTGATGTCGCCGAAGATGCGGGACTGCTCGGCAGAGGCGTGCACGCTGCTGCGTTCCGCGATATCCATCGCGCCGGAGAAGCTCGCCGCCGCCCCGAAGCGCTCCGGGAAGGACAGCGCCAGTTTCATCGCGCCGTAGCCGCCCATCGACAACCCCGCCACGAAGGTATCCTCCGGCTTGTCGGAGAGGCGGAAGAAGCGCTGCATCACCGCCGGAAGCTCCTGCGCCACATAGTCCCAGTAGCGCTCACCATAGACCTCGTTGCAGTAGAAGCTGTGATTGACGGCGGGCATCACCACCGCTAAATTGTACGCGGCGGTATAGCGCTCGACGGAGGTGCGGCGCAGCCAGATGGAGTGGTCGTCGCTGTAGCCGTGGAGCAGATAGAGCACCTTGGGCAGCTCCTCCTTGCCGGAGGCCTGAATGCCGATACCCTGCGCCGCCTCAGGCAGAATGACGTTGACCGTCGTCTGGACTTTCAGCGCCTCGGAGAAGCATTGCACCTGAAGAAAAGCCATAATCGGGTTCCTCCTTAATCGTCGTTCGTTTCTTCCGCTGCCGCTGCGGGCAGGATCGGTTCCCCCGCCAGCGTCACGCCGGAGAGCAGCTCTGTCAGCAGCGTGTGAACCGCCAGCGTGTCGCCGTCGAAATCATAGCCGGAGAGGATCAGCAGTTCCTCCTCCGTCAGAATCAGCATGGGCACCTCATGGATGCCCTCGCCGAAATGATCCTCGATCAGTCCCATCGCGCCGTAAACGCCCGAGACGAGCGTCACGTCGGTGACGTCGGAGATGTCCGCGCTGTAGACGGGCATCAGGCCGCGAACCTGCTCCTGACCGTCTTCCTCCAGCTCCTGCGGAATGACCTGCACCACCACCCGCGTCTGTCCGCGCACCACCGTGATGGTCGTGTCATATTCCTCGACGGTCACGTCCTCCGGCACCGTGAGCGCAAAGCTGCCAAAGGGATACGAGGATGCGCTTCCCTCGGCCAGCGCGGTCACCGTCAGCATCGCCAGCGCAAGGGCCAGCAGCAGGATTCGTTTCATGATGGAACACCTCCGTTTCTGCGTCCATGATACCGCATGGGCCAAGCCATGTCAATTAACCGGGTGTAAAAACTCCGTGAGCAGCGCCCGGGCCTCAGCCAGCGTGGCCGCCGTGTAGGTTGCCGGAGAGCTGCCCTGTCCGCGATGGTCAAGGTAGATGCTGTCAATGCCCGCGGCGATGGCGGCGGGAATATCGGCTGTCAGGCTGTCACCCAGCATGACGGCCTGCGCCTTGTCCTCGCAGCCCAGCGCGGTCAGCGCCGCGTCGATCATCCGGGGGTCGGGCTTGCTGATGCCGATCTCCTCGGAAATGATGATCGCGTCCAGAAGCGGCAGGATGGGACTGCGGCTTAGCCGTCCGCGCTGAATGGCGCTCACGCCGTTGGACACCAGCGCAATCTTCATTTGGCCGTGGATGGCTTCCAGCAGCTCCAGCGCTCCGGGAAGCAGATCGTCATGGGTTGCCAGATGATTGGAATACTGCCCGGCGACCTCCGCCGCGTCGAGGTCCGTGCGCCCGAGGCGCTCCAGCAGCCGCGCGAACCGCTCCACCTTGAGCAGCTTCTGCGTGGTCTCGCCCCGCTCGAGGGCCTTCCATAGCGCGTCGTTGATGTGATGATACGCCGTGCAGGTCGCCTCGTCCACGGGCAGCCCGCAGGTCTCCAGCGTCTCCATCAGCGCCTTCCGCTCGGCGAGGTTGAAATCCATGAGCGTGTTGTCGTTGTCCACCAGCAGATACCTGTACTTCATAAGCCGCTCCTTTGTTCAAGATGGCGGGCCGGGGCCCGTCAAAGGTTTTTCGGGAGAGTGCTCGGAGGTTCAAGGCATCCTCCGGCTATAGCGTCCCTCACCCAAGGTCCACCCATTCCTCCCGGCGGAGATCAAGCGCCACCCGCGTCCCGACGCCGACCTCCGAGCTCAGGGAAATGCCGTGGCCCAGCTCGTCGCAGATGCGCTTGCACAGGTAGAGTCCGATACCCGTCGATTTCTCCTGTCCGCGTCCCGTCTGCCCGGTGAAGCCCCGGTCGAAGACCCGCGCCTGATCCTCCGGCCGGATGCCGATGCCCGTGTCGGAGATGACCAGCAGACCCGGGGATTCCTGCGTGATGGTGATGTGCCCGCCGGCGGGGGTGTACTTGAGGGCGTTGGTCAGCACCTGCGTGAGCACCACCAGCAGCCACTTGGCGTCGGTGAGCGCGTCGCCCTCGAAGGCCGACAGGGTCAGGCTGATCTGCCCGTACTGGAACAGGGGCCGGAGCTTCCGCACAGCCTGACAGCAGAGCGGATAGAGCGGGACATGGGTGAGGTGCAGGTCGTTGTGGATGCTCTGCAGGCGCTGATAGTCCAGCGCGATGGCGGCGTACTGCTCGATCTTGAGCGTCTCCTGCCGCAGCAGGCTCTTATCGACCTCCCCCGGCGACTGAGCCAGCAGGTTCAGCGCGGCCAGCGGAGTCTTGATCTGGTGCAGCCACAGGGTGTAGTAGTCCGCGGTCTCCCGGGCGTCACCGATCATGCGGCCTGACAGCTCGCGGGACTGGGCCTGATAGGCTTCGGTCAGCTCGCGCCACGCTTCCTCCGCGGGCTGTGCGGCGGTCGGCAGAGCGGAGGGTTCCTCCGGCAGGTGACGCAGGGCGCCGCGCAGCATCCGCAGCCTTCGCCTGAGCATGAGCAGGCTGATGACGGCAGCGGTCAGGCAGACCACGCCGCAGAGGGTCAGCGCGTAACGAAGCTCCCGAATCTCGCCGCCGCCCAGCAGGTGGGTCAGCGGGAAGAGCAGGAGCAGCGACAGGATCAGCAGCGCTGGCAGACGATAGGTCCGCAGCCATGCAATCAGCAGTTTCATAGGCGTTCCACCAGATATCCCTGCCCCTTCTTTGTCACGATGAAGTCCGGCAGGCCCGCTTCCTCTAACTTGCGGCGCAGGCGGCCGACGTTCACGGTGAGGGTATTGTCGTCGATGAACAGGTCGCTGTCCCAGAGCCGCTGCATCAGCGTGTCCCGGGAGACGATCACGCCCTTGTGCTCCATGAGCGTCTGCAGAATGCGGCTCTCGTTGCGGGTCAGGCCGATAATGCGCTCGCCGATGGTCAGGGTGCTGTCGGCGGGGTTCAGGACGGCTCCGCGGTGCTCCAGCGTCTCGGGCGCGCCGGTGAAGTCGTAGGTTCGCCGCAGGAGCGCGCCGATCTTCGCCACGATTAGCGCCATGTCGAAGGGCTTCGAGATGAAGTCGTCGCCGCCCATGGTCATGGCCATGACCGCGTCCATGCTGCCGGTGCGGGAGGAGATGAACACGATCGGCGCGGTGGAGACCCGTCGAATCTGTTCGCACCAGTGGTAGCCGTTGAAGAAGGGCAGGCCCACGTCCAGCAGGAGCAGATGCGGCTTCTCGCGGGTGAACTCGCCCAGCACATCGGTCAAATCGCGGCAGGAAAAGGCCTCGTAGCCCCAAGCGCGCAGGTTCTCCTCCAACAGCCGGGCGATGGCCGCGTCGTCCTCGACGATCATGATGCGGTGCTGCATGGCTTTACCTCCCTGTGGAGCCCAGACCGCCGGAGCGCTCGCCGGGCATGCCTGCTTCTTCGGCCAGTCCGTAGGGAACGAACACGCCCTGACAGAAGCGTTCGCCCCGGCGAAGGGTGAACCCGTGATCGGAGCCGTTGACGATCTTGACCATGATATGCCCCTCGTTGGCGGCGCTCACATAGTCGCTGTCGATGACGCCGGTGGTGTTGGCGAGGCGCATGTGATGCTTGAAGCCTAAGCCGCTGCGGGGGAAGATCAGCAGCACCCAGCCCGGCTCCATGAAGGCCCGGACGCCCGTGGGAATCACGATGCTCTCGCCGGGGGCCAGCGTAACCTCCGCCGGGCACACAAAATCATAGCCGGCACTTCCGGCGGTGGCGCGGGCAGGCAGGGGAATCGCGCCGGGGAGCAGCGGATCGGACAGGTGCGCGGCATCCTGCCGGAACTGCGCCTCGGAGACATGGTCGAATCGCGCGATGGTCATGCGTGTTCCTCCCGATAGGCGGTGTACGCGTCGGACAGCCGGGCCAGCTCCTCCATGGTCAGCTTTTCGCCCCGGACGCGGTCATCCAGCCCGGCGGCGCTCATCAGGCCCAGCGCATCCTCCCGGCTCAGATGGAACGCCGCGCACAGGCCGTTGGTCATGGTCTTGCGCCGCAGGGCAAACCCGGCCTGCGCCACCCGGAAGAAGTCGTCCTCGTTCTTCACCGTGACAGGGGGCTTGTCCCGCAGGGGCATGACGAGGAAGGCGCTGTCCACCTTGGGCGGCGGTGTGAAGCAGGCGGCGGGGACGTCGAGGGCCAGCCGAGGCTCGCACAGGTACTGGCACCGGAGCGCCAGCATGCCCCAGCCGTCCTCACCGGGGCCGGAGAGCACCTTCTCCGCGACCTCCTTCTGCACCATCAGCGAGAGCTGCTTGAGCGGCAGGCCCGCCGTCAGCAGCAGGGTGATCAGCGGCGTGGTGATATAGTAGGGGATGTTCGCGACCACCGAAAAGGGCTTGCGCAGCCCCGCGGTGAGCTCCGGCAGGTTCAGGCGCATCACGTCGCCCTGCTTGAGCGTGAAGTTGTCATAGGACTCCATGAAGGCCGTCAGCAGCGGGATCAGCCGCTCGTCCAGCTCGATGGACAGCACATGATGCGCCGCCTTGCACAGATGCTTGGTCATGGTGCCCGCGCCGGGGCCGATCTCCAGCACGTCGTCCTCCGCCGTCACGCCCGCCAGCGTCACCAGCGACGCCAGCAAATCCTCGTCGTAGAGGAAGTTCTGCCCCAGTCCCTGCTTGTATTGAAGCTGGCTGTTGTGGATGCGGTCCTTCGTCTTGCTCATAGCGTTAACCTCATGATGATTTCGTCTTCGTCGGCCTCGCCCGTCAGGACAAAGCCGCATTTCTCATAGAGCCGGCGCGCCGCCTCGTCACCGTCGACATAGCAGAGCTCCACCTCGCGATACCGGCCGTCCCGGCGCATCTCGTCCAGTGCGAGCATCGCGGCGGCATAGCCATAGCCACGCCCCTGCCAGCGCTGGTCGATGAAGAACTGGTTGAGGATGTAGGCCCTGTCTTCCCAAGCGTCGTCGTGATACAGCAGCATGCCGATGGGCGTGCCGTCCAGCAGGATGAATCTGGTCTGACTGCGGTAATCGCGGTAGGCATAGGCCCGGGCCAGCAGCGTGGTTCGGTCAGCGACGAATTGCCGCTGGTCTTCCCGCACGCTGAGCGGCTCGCGCCAGTTGTCCGGGCCGATGGGGGCAAGGGTCAGCATGGCGTTCCTCCTTCAGGCGGATGGCTCCAGTATACCACAAAGCGCCGCCCGGGGCAAATGCCGGCTTGACAAACTTACGTTCTCATATCATAATAGAGGTCGAGGAGGTGCGCCCATGGAACAGACGAGCATGTTTGAGTCGGAGGCCCCGCAGCCCTTGGCGGCGCGGCTGAGGCCCCAGACGCTGGAGGAGTTCACGGGGCAGGAGCACCTGATCGGCGAGGGCAGGATTCTCCGCCGGCTGATCGAACGCGACCAGATTTCCTCGATGATCTTCTGGGGCCCGCCGGGGGTCGGCAAGACGACGCTGGCCCGCATCATCGCGCACCGGACAAAGGCGGTGTTCATTGACTTCTCAGCGGTGACCAGCGGCATCAAGGAAATCCGGCAGGTCATGCAGAAGGCCGACGACAACCGCCGCTACGGCGAGAAGACCATCGTCTTCGTCGACGAGATTCATCGCTTCAACAAGGCCCAGCAGGACGCGTTTCTGCCCTTCGTCGAAAAGGGCAGCATCATCCTCATCGGCGCGACCACCGAGAACCCGTCCTTCGAGGTCAACGGGGCGCTTTTGTCCCGGTGTAAGGTGTTCGTGCTGCACGCGCTGACCACGGAAGATCTCGTTGGCCTGCTCAGGCGCGCGCTGGCGGACGAGCGGGGCTTCGGCGGCCAGCGAGTGACCATCGCGGACGAGCTGTTGGAGGCTCTTGCGGTCTTTGCCAACGGCGACGCGCGGACGGCGCTGTCCACGCTGGAGATGGTTGTGCTCAACGGCGACATGGACGAGCAGGGCGGCGTCACCGTCACTTCCGAGACCCTTGAACAGTGCATCTCCCGCCGTTCCCTGCTCTACGACAAGCAGGGCGAGGAGCACTACAACCTCATCTCCGCGCTGCACAAATCCATGCGCAATTCCGACCCGGACGCGGCGGTCTACTGGCTGGCGCGGATGTTAGAGGCGGGCGAGGACCCGCTCTATGTGGCCCGCCGGGTGATGCGCTTTGCCTCGGAGGACGTGGGCCTTGCAGACCCCCGGGCCCTCGAGAACGCGGTCGCGGCTTATCAGGCCTGCCACTTCATCGGCATGCCGGAGTGCACCGTGCACCTGACGCAGGCCGTGGTCTATATGGCTCTCGCGCCCAAGTCGAACGCGCTCTACGTCGCCTACGAGACGGCCAAGAAGGACGCCGTCCGCCAGCTTGCCGAGCCGGTGCCGCTGGTGATCCGCAACGCGGTGACGAACCTGATGGCTGATCTCGACTACGGCAAGGGCTACCAGTACGCCCACGATTCCGCCGAGAAGCTGACGAACATGCAGTGCCTCCCGGACAGCCTGCTGGGCCGCGAATATTACCGCCCGACCGAGCAGGGGCTGGAGGCCCGGTATAAGGCCCGCCTCGAGGAGATCAAGGACTGGAAAAAGCAGCATGAATAAGAAAGACGGCATGATCGGGCTGATCGTGCCGTCTTTTTCGGTTACTGGCCGCTCTCCAATTCCGCCATCTGCATCCGCTGATCCAGCCGCAGGGCGTAGGTCCGGCTGTCCATTCTTCCTTCCAGGAACATATTCGTCAGGTCGTCGCAGCTATTTCTCAGGAAGCCGTAGCCGTCCGCGGTCAGGGGGGTGAAGTAGGGCATCATCCGTGCCAGCATCTCCGCCATGTAGGGCCGCACTTCCCACCTGTTCAGGTACTCGTCGGTCAGTGCCCTCTTATCCTTCTCCCAGCGGGTCACAACCGCGTCGTCGCCCTCCTTCATGGCGTCGGCGAGGTTTTCGTCCAGCTCGGCAAGAAGCTGCTCATATTGAGCGTCCAGCTCCTCGTACCCCTTCTCCCGCAGGCCGACCGGGCCGGCGCCGAGCATGTAGTATCGGGCCCATGTGGTGGGATGCCCGGCGATGTAGGAGAGGTATGCCTTCGCCAGCTCCTGACGCTTGCTGTTGGGGTTCACGACCAGCATGGTGAGGAACACCGATTCCACACAGTCCTCCGGGTCAGTCAGGCCCAGCGGCAGCGGCTCGTAGGCGTTGTTCTCCGCTGTGACTTCAAAGCCCATGAAGCCCGTGATTCGTATGATGTTCGACATCACCCCTTCAAAGATGAGGCCGTCACCGGCGATGTTCCGCGCGTCATGAGCCTCCAGAATAGGCCGCAGGGCCTCCAACCGGCTCAACAGGCGCAGCAGGGTCTCGTCCGAAAAGACGACTGGCCGTCCTTCCCGCTTGCATTGACCTATGTGGTCGTACAGGATCCGGCGGAGCAGCTCGCTGAAGGACGACGTGCTGCGATGGAAGAGCGGCACCTCGTCCAGAACGCCCATGCTGTCCCATTCCTCGATGCAGTCGAAGAGTTCGTCATAGGTCGTCGGATAGTCGCCGAGCCCTTCTTCCCGCCAGATATCAAGGTTCACCATGAACGTCCAGATGTTCCTCACGTTGATCGGGATGCCGACGATCTCATCCCCGAGCAGGCACTTGTCCCGCCACGTCGGATACAGGCTTTGCACATAGGAGGCGATCACCTCGTCCTCCGACAGGTTCACATAGTATCCCTTGCTGAGCAGGCTGTCCACATTGCCCTCGGACAGCTCCAGCACCATGAGGTCGAACCGGTCGCTGCCGGAGACCAGCTCCAGCGCGAGATCATCAAAGGAGGACGGATAGTCAACGGACGCGATCTGCGCGCCGCCGTGGGCCACGGAGAAGTCGGAAAAATCCGGCAGGCCGTTGGCGTTTTCGTATTCGTTGAGGCTTCCGGCGAGTATCAGCGTGCGGGAGGCCTCGTCATCCTCGACGGGCACGGGATAGATGCCCAGAAGTCCGTTCCAGCAGCAGACATAGATGGTGGACTGATCCTCGCTCAGGGTGATGCTGGTTTCCTGAAGATTCTTCGGCAGCAGCGCGATCTGCTCACCCGGACCGCCATCCCTGCCATAGTGGCAGAGGCGGGCGTTTGGACCGATGGCGATGGTGTACCATCCGCCATGTCCGTCGGAAACGGGCTGATCGAAGGTTTCGTTGGAAAACCGCGTCTTTGCTTCGGAGGCAAGATCGTAGAGATACCAGCAGACGAAGTTGTAGGGCCCGTCATACTTCCCCTTGAACAGCATCGTGTTCTCATCCACGAAATACATCTCACGCAGGCTCGGATACGTCAGCAGCTTTTCGCCCGCGCCGCTCGTCAATGAGAAGGAGAAGGCGGTGCCCGGCTGGTCTTCGTCGTCGTCCTCCGTTCGCTCAAGGAAGCAGGCGAAGAGCGTATCGCCCTCCGCGCTGAACGACTTGTTGATGACGAGGTTGTCAAAATCGAAGATGGAGACGTCGAGCGTGCACAGATAGCGCCATGGCTCCTCGTCTTCGGGCGTCCACTGGTACACGGCCCAGTCCCCGTCGATCAGGTACGTCCTGTTCTGCGGGCTGACGGCTATGCCCATTATCCCTCTGGAGGGGATGACCTCGGTTGAAGCGTTCTGAAACGTGCGATCCTGAAACCGATCCGCGCAGCGATCCTGACAGGGGACGAGCACGCCGTCCTTCAGCGCGCTGCATTGCGCCGCTATGCTGAGCGTAATCTCGGAGAGATCCTTCAAGGGATGCGGATGGCTGCTGATGGTCAGGCAGTGCAGCGTGTCGCCGCTGCGGAGCATGTAGGTGTACGCCGTATCATCCTGCAGATCCGTCTCCACGGGGAGCATCTCCGCGCTGGCGCCGCATGCCATCAGCGCGGTGAGCAGAAGAGCGAATATCAGGAACCAATGGAGCTTCCTCATGGCGGGGCCTCCTTCTGTCTGCGAAACATCCTTTGTGTTACTTTCCGAAGATGCTCAGGGCTTCCCTCATGTTGTCCACGATGCCCACGCTGAAGGGGCATCGCTTCTCGCAGGCGCGGCAGGCGACGCAGGCTTCGGCGGTGGCCTTAAGGGCGCCGTAGTGCTCCCGGACGGTCTCGGGGACTTCGCCCTGCGCCTTGGCGAGGTTCAGGAACTTCGTCACGCTGGCCACGTCGATGCCCTTCACGCAGGGCGCGCAGTGACCGCAGTACATGCAGTGTCCCTGCCAGCTGATACGAGGGAAGGTCGCGAACACGGCGGCGTAGTCCTTTTCCTCGTCGGTGGCGTTGGCATAGGCGAGGGAGGCTTTGAGCTGCTCGATATCGCGCACGCCGGAGAGCACCGTCGCCACAGCGGGTCGGGTCAGGGCGTAGTGGATGCACTGGTTGACCGTCAGCGCCACGCCCGCGGGGGAATCCTCCGTCAGCAGGTCGCCGCCGCCGAAGGCTTTCATCACCGTAATGCCCACGCCTCGCCGCTGGCAGGTCTCGTAGAGAGCTTCGCGCTTCGGGTCAAGGTTCGACAGCGGATTGACGTAGCTGTCCTGCGACCACAGGGTCTCGCAGTCCTCGTCGGCGGGCAGCAGGTCATAGCAGGGGTTCACGGAGAACATCAGCACCTCGATCGCGCCGCTGTTCACTGCCTCCAGCGCCACCTCGGGGTTGTGGCTGCTCATGCCGATGTGCAGGATGCGCCCATCAGCCTTGAGCTGCCGGGCGTAGTCGAGGATGCCGCCCGCGATCACCTGCCGCCATGTTTCCATGGAGTCGACATAGTGGATCATGCCGATATCGAGGTAGTCCGTGCCGAGGTTTTGAAGCTGCCGCTCGAAGGCAGCCTTGACCTCGTCAAGGTTGCGGGTGGCCTTGTACTGGTCGCCCGTCCACATGGTGCACAGGTGCGCCTGCAGCACGAAGTCCTTCCGGCGGGGCCGGATGGCGTTGCCCACCCGGCGCTGCATGTCGGGGTTAGGGCTGTAGAGGTCCATGCAGTTCACGCCATGGGCGAAAGCGAGGTCAAACATCTCGTTTGTGAACGCGTCGTCCCGGCCGTTGAAGCCCTCGCAGCCCAGCCCGATGACGCTGACCTTCAGACCAGTGGCGCCCAGATTGCGGTATTCCATCTTGCTCCTCCGATTCCGTCCGTCCCCGCGCGGAGAACAGTTCCTGTTTTTGCTTATAATACCATGCCGGAGCAGGGTTTTGCAAGGCTGCCGGATGAGGTTTTTCCTGTGTAAAAACAACGTTTATGAGAGCAGGAAGAATTGACAATCCTTGATGGGTATGTTATCCTTTCCATGCGAGTTATTGACACGGAAAGGATGGCCTGACAGGATGAGAAAATGGCTGACGGCGCTGCTGCTGACGCTGCTGCTTGTGTGCGCGACCACTGCCGCGCTGGCGGCGGAGGCCATGGATATCACCAACGAGTGTACATTCAAGGTTTGCTATTCCAATATTAAATATACGCAGATGATCAATAAGAAGTTCACCGGCACGACATGGAAGAGCAAAAAGATCAATAACCCGTGGGTCGAGATCACCGCGCCGAGCGCCTTTCCGATGCAGGGCCTGTATATCTGCTTTGCGGACATGCCGGAGAGCTGGGAGATTCAGATCGCTGATGAGGACGGCGACTGGATGACCTCCATCCCGGGCGACACGCGCTTCCTGCACAGCTGGGTGCAGCTCCCGCAGCCCGCGACGCATGTGCGCATCATGGTGACGCAGGAGAGCAAGTACGAGCTGACGATCCATGAGATTTACGTTTTCGGCGAGGGCGACATTCCGGGCTGGGTGCAGCGCTGGGAGCCCACTCACGAGAAGGCGGATATCCTCTTCCTCGCCACGCACCCGGACGACGATTTGATCTTCTTTGGCGGCGCGATCCCGACTTACGCCGCGGAGCAGGGCCGCAAGGTCATTGTGGCCTACTATACCACGTCGACCGCTGTCAGACAGTCCGAGCTGCTCAACGCCCTGTGGTCCATGGGCGTGCGGAATTATCCCATCTGGGGCAGCTTCACCGATCATTATGACAAGGACATTAAATCCGCCTACAAGTACGCCGGCGGACAGCAGAAGGTGGAAGAATGGCTGACGGGGATTTACCGTCAGTACAAGCCCGAGGTCGTCGTGACGCAGGATGTGAACGGCGAGTACGGTCACGCGCAGCACAAGATGGTCGCCGAGGTGGCGCAGAACTGCGTTGCCTACGCGGCCGAGGAGGGGAAGTATCTCGATTCCTTCCTTGAATACGGTCAGTGGCAGGTCAAGAAGCTCTACCTGCACCTGTGGCCGGAGAATCAGATCACCTTTGACTGGACGGTGCCGCTCAAGTCCATGGGCGGCAAGACCGGCATCGAGCTGGCGACGGAGGCCTTTGATACCTATCATCTGACACAGGCCGGCACCAAGTATAACGTGACGGACACCGGCTCGCAGTACGATAACCGCGTCTTCGGCCTTGCCTTCACTTCCGTCGGCCCTGACGTGCGCAAGGACGATTTCCTCGAGAATATCTACGATTCGGTCGGCTCCTTTGTGGAGATTCCCGCGACGCCCGAACCCACGGCCGCGCCCACCGCGCCGCCTGCCTACATGTCCGTGATGCCGGAGCTGAACGAAAGCGGCTACCTCGATGAGGGCGAGCCCGAATTCATCTACTCCAGCGAGGACGAGGGCCTGTGGATTTATGTCAGCCAGACAGCGAAGGTCATCATCGAGCGCAAGTACAATGCCGACCCGAAGCAGCCGCTGACATGGTTTGAGGCGGAGCTGTGGTGCGACATCGAGAAGGGCGAGACGCTGCAGACCGTCTGGAAGAACCCGGAGCCGGACGTCAGCGTCAGGGTGTCGAGCAAGTCCCACGACCTGATCTACAACACGGCGACGGAGAACAAGGCCGTCTTCGCCATGAACACGGACTACTTCACCTACCGCAAGGTCAGAAACTCCAACCCGAAGATGGGCATCATCATCCGCGACGGGGAAATCATCTACGACAACCCCTATAAGGAGAGCGAGGTCAGCAGGTGGCTGTTCCCGAATCTGGACATGCTGGCCCTCTATCCCGACGGCAACATGACGGTGCACCACAGCTATGAGGTGACCGCGCAGGAGTTCATTGATCAGGGAGCCGTCGCGGTGTATTCCTTCGGCCCGTATCTGATCAAGGACGGTCAGCTCTCGGAGAAGGCTTACACCAGCTCCGACAGCAAGAACCCCCGCTGCGCCATCGGCATGGTGGAGCCGGGGCACTATGTCGCCATCATGTGCGAGGGCCGTCTGGCCCGCTCCGGCGGCGTGGACATCGAGTATCTCGCCAAGCTCATGCGCAGCAAGGGCTGTCAGGTCGCCTTCAACATGGACGGCGGTCAGACCGCGGTGTTCTGCTTCATGGGCAAGCAGATCAACCAGATCGGCAAGTATGACGGCAAGACCGCGCCTCGCAAGACCTGCGAGATTCTTGTGCTCGGCACGTCGGATCAGGTGGGCGTCTACGAGGTGAAATAAGCCTGTGTTTGGGGCTGCCGGCTCCCTCAAAAAGGGAACCGGCGGCTTTCCCGTTCCACTGTCTGATTTTTTAATCCACGGATGAATTGCGACGGCGGATTCGTTCTATATTTTGGAGAAGCATTCCTGACGGCCTGCTGGAGGAAAAACCATGAAAAAAGCCTGCCGGATTTCCGCTCTGGTGCTCGCGCTGATGCTGGCATGCGTTGCCCTGCCCGCGCTGGCGGAGACGAACCAATTCCATTTTGATAAGACCGTTAACGCCGTCTTTGAGGGCGAGTCGGTGCAGATGCTGCTGGTGCGCACGGGCGACTGCGCCGAGGAGGGCACGCTGACCTACACATCCTCCCGGGAGAGCGTCGCGACCATCGACCAGAGCGGCGTGATCACGGGCGTGACGAAGGGTCAGACGACCATCACCGCGGAGCTGACCACATCCAAGCGCACATGGAAGACGACGATCACCGTGACCGTCAAGCGCAAGGTGACGGCGGTCGACGTGAAGGAGGATAAGCTGCCGCTGTACCAGAAGACGGACAGCGAGGTGGCGGGGCTGCTCAAGGACATGTCGGAAGACCCGGATGTCGACGCCCTGCCGGTGCTTGTGCTGCGCGTGGGCAGCAATCAGACGGTTCAGGCCACCCTTGAGCCCAAGGACGCCAACGACCGCAATTTCGTTCTGACCACCTCCGACGAGAGCATCGTAAAGGTGCAGAGCAATAACTTCCGGCCGCAGCAGCCCGGCGAGTGCGTCGTCACGGTGCAGAGCCGCCAGAACCCGGAGGTGTACACCGCCTACCGCGCGCTGGTGGTGCAGCCGGTCACGAAACTGACCCTCTCCGCGGCGGAGAAGTTCACCTATGTGGGCGGCACGCTGCCGCTGGCGGTGACCTATGCCCCGGACAACGCGTCGATCAAGGCCGTCACATGGACGAGCGCCAACGAGAAGGTCGCCACCGTCGATGCGAATGGCGTGGTCACGGGCGTGAGCAAGGGACAGGTGAACATCCGCGCGACGGCGGCGGACGGCTCCGGCAAGTCCGCGACCTTTCAGGTGACGGTTCGTCAGCAGCCGGAGTCCATCGAGCTGACCAGCAAGACAGACGCAGTCAATGTTGGCTCCTACTTGACCATTCAGGCCAAGGTGCTCCCCAACAACGTCAACGACAAGTCCGTGACATGGTCCTCCTCCGACGAGTCCGTCGCGAAGGTGAACACCTCCGGCCGCGTCACGCCGGTGGGCCCGGGCACCTGCGTCATCACCTGCGCAAGCGCCGCCTTCCCGGAGGTGGCCGCGTCGATGAACATCACGGTCAGCCAGCCCGTGACCAAGGTGTCCTTCATGGAGAAGGAAGTGACGGTGCATGTGGGCGGCTCGGTGACCGTGTTCTGGCAGGTGGAGCCCGCCAACGCCACCGATCAGAGCGTCGCCTTCTCCAGCCGTGACGAGCGCATTGCCACGGTGAATGCGGACGGCACCATCTACGGCGTCAAGCGCGGCAGCACGACCATCAGCGTCACCGCGCAGGACGGCTCGAACAAGCGGGCGACCATCAAGGTGAACGTGCTCCAGCCGGTGGAGGGTGTCCACATGCAGAACGACACCATCACCGTGGGCGTGAACGAATCCGTCCGCGCCTCGGCGGTGCTGGAGCCCTCCGACGCGAGCAACGTCAACATGAGCTGGACTAGCGAGGACGAGACCATCGCGACGGTTCGCGGCACCAACAACAGGCCGTCAGTGACGGGCAAGCGCTGGGGCACCACCTCCATCGTCGGCGTGACGGAGGACGGCGGCTATGTCACCACCGCGACGGTTCGCGTCGGCAACTATGACAAGGCGCTGGTCATCACCGACCTGTACCTGAACGGCGACGCGATCAAGATCAACGTGCAGAACCAGTCCAACATGACCATCACGCGGTTCTACTACACCATCGAGATGTACGACATGGGCGGCCAGCCGCTGGCCTGCAACATCAACGGCACGAACACGTTCAACGGCTCCTATGGCTACGAGCTCTACGAGGGCGACACCACCACCCACGGGCGCTTCTATTTCTCCGATTTCGTGCAGCCTGCGGGCGTCGGGCGGGTGCTCATGCGCATCACCGGCTACTCCACGGATGACGGCTACAGCCGCACGATCCGCGAAGAGCAGCAGGAGATCATGGAGTACCTCGCGCCCGGGTTCAGCGTCGAAGAGTCGCCGAACGGCTGACGCAGGCAGTTCTGCCGCCGTTTAAGGCGAAGTGAGGAAGTTGCTGATCATATGCGCTTGGAAATTAAAAGATATACAAAAGATAAGATACCGGATGTGCTGGATTTTGAAAACAGGTTAAGGGCAGAAGAAAGCTTCTGGGGATGGGAAATCAATGACGCCTATATTCAGGCGGTTGAGAAAAGCTTTGACGACAGCGCCTTCGCCGATTCCATTTCCTTATTGGCATATGATGATGATAAGGTGATCGGAAGAATTGACTCTACGATGATCGCGAGTCACTTTGATGGGTCTAAAAGAGCTTATCTGGATTGGATTTGCGTCATTAAGAGTTATAGGCATAGGGGCGTTGCGCAAAGGCTCATGGAAGCTCTGAGAGAAATTCTGAAGCGTAATCATATCACTGCGTTAATTGCCCTGACAGCTTCTAATGAAGAAGCTCAGAGATTTTATCAGCGCATTCCGAATTCCCAAATGCGGGACATCGGTATTTGGATTGACATCACCTGAATTTCTGCTTATCAGATCGTGATAAAGGGGACATGGCCGTCCATCGGCGCGTCATGTCCCCGTTTGTTTTGTGGTGCCCTGCCCTTCGACGGTCTGTTTCACCTTGCTGCAATTGAGCCGTCAGCCGGAGAACCGCTGTTCTTCGATATCTCCTGTGCGTTTTTCGGCAGTCTGAAAACAGGAGGATGCCTGTCACGCATCCTCCTGCTTTCTTTTTTGCTTACAGGTGCTCGATCACCTCGACCGCGCCGTCGAGCCAGCTCTCGTTGAACAGCTCGATCACGCCGTCGTCGCATTCCTTGGCGATCGTGGGGTCGATGGGGATCTGCGCCAGCAGGGGCAGGGAGTTCTTCTGCGCCACCTCGAGGGTCTTGCCCTCGCCGAAGGGGTAGAGCTTCCGATTGCAGTCGGGGCACTTGATGTAGGACATGTTTTCCACAAGGCCCAGCACAGGGATGTTCATCATCTTCGCCATGCCCAGCGCCTTTTCAACGATCATCCCGACCAGCTCCTGCGGGGACGTCACGACGATGATGCCGTCCACGGGCAGCGACTGGAACACCGTCAGCGGCACATCGCCCGTTCCCGGAGGCATGTCGACGAACATGTAGTCCACATTGCCCCAGATGACGTCGCTCCAGAACTGCTTCACCGTGCCGCCGATCAGGCTGCCGCGCCAGATCACCGGGTCAGTGTCATGCTCCAGCAGCAGGTTGATGCTCATCATCCGCACGCCGGTCTTGGTCGCGCCGGGGAAAATGCCGTCCTCGCAGCCCATGGCCTTGTCGGTCACGCCGAACATCTTGGGGATGGACGGGCCCGTAATGTCCGCGTCCAGAATGGCCGCCTGATGGCCGCGGCGCTGCATGAGGGTCGCCAGCAGGCCCGTGACAAGGCTCTTGCCGACGCCGCCCTTGCCGGACACGACGCCGATGACCTTCTTGACATGACTGCCCGGATTCGAGGGCGCCAGCAGGCTCTCCGGCTGGGCGGAGGCGCACTTGCTCTGGCAGGTGGAGCAGTCGTGAGTGCATTCAGACATGGATACTTTCACCTCGCTTGTCCGCCTTCCGCGGACGATTCCAGAAGGGTTTCGACTCGCCCGATAAGTTTTCCTGCCCGGGGCGGTCGAATCCGCAAGAAAAGCATGAAATATCTTTCTGCTATGGGAAGAATTTCCGCGCTCTGATCGTCTTATGTGTAACAGGCGGCGAAATCATCGCCTGTCGTCAAGCGAAGTCACGATGGGATAAATTTAGCGCTTGTCCTGCGCGATGGAACCGTGTATAATAAATAAGCATAGAGTCATTCAAAGGGAAACATCCCTTTTTCAGACGGAAGGAAGGCTGGCCAACATGAAGAACAAAATCGTCAAGGCGCTGGCGCTGGGCGGTATGCTGCTCCTGTGCCTGAGCCTTTCCGGATGCTATATTCCCCCGGACGATCTCGCCGGCGACGTGAGCAACCTTGGCGTCGGCTCCAACAATCTGCCCTTTGACCCGGTGGTCTATACCGACGCGCCCACCGCTTCGCCCACGCCCACCGCGGCCATGGCGGGCGCTTTCGGAGCACCGCAGACGGCTGACAATACCGGCAGCGGCGTTCCGAGCGTCAACTGGGACGACGGCGTTGGCGATCCCATCACGGGCGGCGGCACGTCGCAGACGAACCTGCCCGGTATCGGCGTTAACAGCGGAACCGGCGCGGCGACCACGAGGCCGAGCATCGGCGTCACCACAGCGAATCCCGGCACCGCCCGTCCGTCTGCGACGAACACCCCCGCGCCCTCCAGCCTGAAAAAGGGCTCCTCGGGCGATTCGGTGCGGGCGCTGCAGAAGCGCCTCAAGGAGCTGGGCTACTACACCGGCAGCGTGGACGGCGACTTCGGCGAGAACACCGAGAAGGCCGTGAAAGCCTTCCAGGAGCGCAACGGCCTGACAGTGGACGGCAAGGCTGGCACCAACACGATGGCCAAGCTGAACAGCTCCTCCGCCGTTAAGGCTGCGACGGCCACCGCCACCCCCAAGAAGACCGCGACGCCCACCCCCAAGCGCACGGCAACGCCGACGCCCCGCAAGACGGCGACTCCTACCCCCAAGCCTACGTCCACCCCGAACCTGACCAAGGATATCTATCTGCGGGACGGCTCCTCCGGCAAGGACGTCAAGCGGCTGCAGGAGCGGCTGATCTCGCTGGGCTGGCTGACGGGCACGGCGAACAGCGACTTCGGCGGCGCGGTGGAAGCGGCGGTCATGGCCTTCCAGAAGAAGACCTCCGGCCTGTATGATGACGGCGTGGCGGGCCCTGAAACGCTCAAGGCGCTGTATTCAAGCAACGCGGCCAAGTCCTCCTCCCCGGTGGCCTCCGTGGGCGTGAAGCTCCAGACCGGCTCGGAGGGCGACGCTGTCCGGGCGCTGCAGAAGCGCCTCAAGACGCTGGGCTATCTGACGGGAACCCCTGACGGCAGCTATGGCGAGAAGACCAAGGCGGCGGTGATCGCCTTCCAGACGAACAACGGTCTCAAGGTTGACGGCATCGCGGGCACCAGCACGCTGGACGCCATCTACAGCCAGAACGCCATCAAGGCCGGTCAGAGCGTCTCGAGCGGCACGACCAATTCCGGCAGCGGCTCCGGCAGCGGCACCTATTCGATCCTGCGCGAAGGTGACAGCGGCGAGGCGGTGCGGCAGCTCCAGCAAGCGCTCAAGAATCTTGGCTACTATTCCGGCACCGTGGACGGCAACTATGGCAGCGGCACGGTGGACGCGGTGAAGCTGTTCCAGCAGATGAACGGTCTGCGCGTGGACGGCAAGGCGGGCGAGGCAACTCAGCGCGCGCTCTACGGCACCAGCGCCAAGGTCAATGACACCACGCTGCGGGTCGGCGACGAGGGCGACGCGGTGACCAACCTGCAGTACGCGCTCTATGAGCTGGGCTACTATGACGGCCAGATCAACGGCATCTATTCCAGTCTGGTCAGCGAGGCGGTCAAGGCATTCCAGAGCAACAACGGCCTGAAGGCTGACGGTGTGGCGGGAAAGGATACCCTGCAGAAGCTCTATTCCTCCTCGGCCAAGGCGGCGGGCGCGTCGTCGGTCACCTTCGAGAAGCTGAAGAAGGGCGATTCGGGCAGCGCGGTGGTCGAGATGCAGGACGTACTCAAGGGCCTCGGCTATCTTGCCGAGATCACGGGCATCTATGACGACGCGACCTACTGGGCGGTCAAGAGCTTCCAAGAGCGCAACGGCCTCAGCTCGGACGGCATCGCGGGCAATGAGACCCTGACCAAGCTCTACTCCGGCAGCGCCGTGAGCATGTATTGAGAAACAAAAGCTGGGACGGGAGGCGCTTTTCCGGCGGCTACCGATCAGGCAGCGACAAATCCCGGGCGGCGTCGGAGGGCCCGCAGGTCCTTCGACACCCATCAAAAACTGACGACATGCGCGTCAGTTTTTGCGTTTTCCTTTAGGAAAACTTCCTTACAGTCCATGGCGGTCTGGTATCGGACCGCCTTGGACTGCTTTCCTCGGCAAAGGCCTGCCTTTGTCGATACGCTGGGGACGGGAGGCGCTTTTCCGGCGCTTCCCGCTTTTTGTGAAGGAGGACGATCATGCGCCGTGTGATGGCAGGGCTGCTCATGCTGCTGCTTATGCCCGTCTGCGCGATGGCCGCGCCGGATACCCCTTATGCGCCGGAGACCGTGCTGCAGACCGAGCCGCTGTCCGACGGGGCGCTGGCGGCGCTGGAGGGGCTCTATCCGGCGATCCGGCGCTGTGAAGAGCAGATTGAGCTGCCCGAGGGAACGCGCTACGATGACGTCAGCGCCGCGATGAGCTGCCTGTCGCGGAATTATCCGGAGCTGTTCCATCTTCGGAATGAATGGGCTATCGGGTATTTTCAGGATGCCCCGGCTTACGCCACGGTGGTCAAGCCAGCCTATACGATGTCTTATTGGGAATACGAGTCGGTGCTGTCGCGGCTGCTGGAAACGGCGCGGAACATGGCGGTTGTAGTTTCCGGGTCGCAGGCGGATCGGGCGGAGACACTGCATGACCTGCTGTGCGAGAGAGCGTCCTACGACCGGAGCGAAACCCTCGACGCTGACAACACGGCGGTGGGAGCGCTGCTCGTGGGCGTGACCCGCTGCGAGGGATACGCGCAGGCGCTGTCACTGCTGTACCGGCTGTCGGGCATTCCCTGCGGCGTCGTGACAGGGGACGCGGGCACGGGGCTGGATGTTTCGCGGCACGCGTGGAACGCCGCGGTGATCGACGGCACGCCCACCCTGATCGACGCGACATGGAACGATCAGGAAGGAAACGGCTGCGTCACGCACTGGTATTACGGGCTGACGGACGCCATGATGGCGGCGGATCATGTTCCCGATCCTGAGTTCAGCCTGCCGGTGATGAACGTGATCACCGTGAACTGGCATGCCCGCCGGGGGCTGCTGGTGACGGACAGCGCGGGACTGTACGCGGCGATCCGGCGCTTTGCCCTCGAGGGGGAGATCAGCATCCGCTTTGCCGATTCTGCGCTGTACGCCGATTTTATCAGCCGAACCAACGACTGGCTGAATGATTACAACGCCATGAGCGCGCCCGGAGAAGCCTTTTATGGGAGCTTCGGCGTGATCTTCGCGGATGAGCAGCTTTGCGCGATGCTCGCAGCGGTGGAGGTGGAAGGCCCGTGAAGCGCAAGAGCCTTTCCTATGAATCATGGACGTGCATTCTGAAAAGGGACCTGCGCGTCTGCCGGATAGCGGAACCCTTTGTCGGGCAGGCGGCGCTGCTGCGAATCCGCGAGGTGACCGAGCCGCAGGTGTGGAACTGGCAGGGCAGGTCGCTGACCGTCTGCGACCGGGGCATGGCATGGCTGTCGATGCTGCCGGAGCGCGGCGGGCTGTGCATCACGGCGCAGCTTAACCCGGACGGCACGGTGGCCCTGTGGTACATCGACATGATCGCCGGGCAGGGCGTTGACGAATCAGGCGTGCCGTGGTTTGACGACCTGTACCTTGACCTGATCGTGAACCCGGACGGCTCCATGCATGTGGACGACCGGGATGAGCTCGACAGGGCGCTGCGGCTGGGCGACATTACCGAAGAGCAGCACCGGCAGGCGCTCGATGTCTGCGCGATGCTGCAAAAAGGTCTGGAAGGCGGCGTTGAAGCCCTCCAGACCCTGACGGAACAGAGTTTATCAGCCTTTTGATATGGCACGCTGCCTGAGCAGCGTCATGCCCAGCAGCGCTGATGCGCAGCCCAGCAGGACAAAGCCGCCCCAAATCATGTTCCAGTGCGGAACGGAAATATCAAACATGCTTTCAATGATCGAATGCCAGAATGACCATCCTGTCGCGATGGCGAAAAGATCAAACAGCAGATAGCCGCCGCAAAGAGGATAAATCCAGCGCCACCAAGGATTGGCGTGCAGATTTGTCAGGAAAATCACGATGCCCGCGATGCACAGTGCCGACAGTATCCCCATGAGCAGGAAGTACAGCGGGCCCTTGTCGGACATGATGCCCAGCCAAAAAGCGGCATAGGATTGCCGGTCAAACAAGCCCCAGATTCGGTGGAGATGAAAGGCACCGAAGAACAGGAAAATCCAAGGCTCGATGCGTTTGATTTTCATGCCGTTCTCCTGCACCCTTACTGTCCGTAAAGCTCCAGATACTCCTCGAGGCACAGGCCGCTGTTGCGCATGGGGATGCTGTGCTCCACGCCGACATAGCGGAAGTGCCACGGCTCGGCGAGGAACCCGGTGATGCTTTCCTTCTCCTCGGTGTAGCGGAGGATGAAGCCCCATTCCCAGCAATGCTCAGCCAGCCAGATGGCCTGCTTGGTGCCCTTGAAGGATACGCCCGGCACCGTAATGTCAAAGGATGTGCCGAGGTGATGCTCGCTGGAGCCGGGGTCGGCGACGGTCTGCCGGGTGGCGGAAATGGCCCGCTCCTCGGAGAAGCCGCGATCCAGATACTCCTTTTTCTGCTCGTCAAACAGCGCCTGCTGATAGGCGACCGTCCGGTAAGCCGAGCTGATCTGCCAGACCGTGATGCCCTCCTGATGGGCCTGAGCCAGCATGGCCATCAGCGCGTCCACAGCGGTCCGGTCCGCCTGCGTGCCGTTGTACTTGATGGTGACGATGCTCGGGTCGCAGTAGGTATTCATGTTGACCAGATCCGCGGGGATATAGCCTTCCGGCAGCAGGTGGGTGCGGTTGACCAGCATGGGCAGGCCCTCTGCGGTCATGCCAGCGAGCGCGGCTTTGACGGGCTCTGCGGTTTCCATGGGATGGGCATTCTCGGAGTACAGCGTCTCGCGGGTTTCCTGACCCACGATGCCGTCCGCGCCAAGGCCATGCTGCTGCTGGAACAGCGTCACCGCTTCGCGGGTGCCGGGGCCGAACTGGCCGTCAATCTCTCCGGTGTAGTAGCCCAGTTCCTTGAGCCGCGTCTGCAGCTCGATGACCTCCTCGCCCTCGGAGCCGGAGCGCAGCATGGGCGCGGGCGTGGGCAGCGACGGGTCGATGGTGACCTGCATGACGTTGCCGTAGGGCGGCACGGGCGTTGGCGTGAGGTGCATCTCGGTATAGGTCAGGTCGATTAGCCCGGCCACCCGCACGCCCAATACGATTACGACCACAGCCAGCACGGCGAGTACGGCAAGACCGGCGATCTTCCATGGATTCCTATCATTGCGCATAGCGGTATACCTCGTTATGTAATCCTTATCAGTATACTTTTTTTTTGGCAGGTTCGCAAGGGGATTGGGGCGCATGGGCAGGGTGCGGGATGTAAATACTAACGCCGTCTGCGAATCTGAAATGGTAACAATCGGGTTCCCCGGTCGGGCGGGGAGCTTCCCGGAGACAAAGCAGCGTTTTGCGCAGGGAAGCATGCATGAGCGAAAATCGAAAATCGAAAAGCGAAAAGCGGCTTTGACTTTTTCGAGGCAAAACATTGACAATCTGCTGCCATTGCTTTATGCTAAGAGATGCGGTTTTTCTATCCGAAACGACGCAAGGAGGCTGTGATTTCCTATGAATAAACCCGTTGTGCTGGTTGTTATGGACGGCGTGGGCGAGACCCCCGCGGAACTGGGCAACATGGTCATGAAGGCCACGACCCCGACCCTTGATGAGCTGAAGGCCACCCAGCCTTGGCGCACCATCCGCGCTCATGGCGAGGCGGTGGGTCTGCCCTCTGACGACGACATGGGCAACTCCGAGGTCGGCCACAATGCCCTCGGCTGCGGTCAGATCTATTCGCAGGGCGCGAAGCTGGTCAATGAGTCCATCGAGTCCGGCAAGATCTTCGCTTCCGAGACATGGCAGGAGCTGATCGCGGGCGTGAAGAAGAGCGGCGGCGCGCTGCACTTCATCGGCCTGCTGTCCGACGGCAATGTCCACTCCAACATCAGCCATCTGATCGCCATGCTGAAGGAGGCCAAGAAGGAGGGCGTCGCCAAGGTGCGCTGCCACATCCTGCTGGACGGCCGCGACGTGCCCGCCACCTCTGCGCTGGAGTATGTCGGCCAGCTCGAGGATACCCTTGCCGCGCTGAACGACGCGACCTTCGACGGGCGCATTGCTTCCGGCGGCGGGCGCATGAAGATCACCATGGACCGCTATCAGGCCAACTGGGGCATGGTCAAGACCGGCTGGGACGTGCATGTCCACGGTGAGGGCCGCGCCTTTGCCTCCGCGAAGGAAGCCATCGAGACTTACCGTGCCGAGACCGGCGCGATTGATCAGGACCTCCCGGCCTTCGTCATTGCCGAGAACGGCAAGCCCGTGGGCACCATCAACGACGGCGACAGCGTCATCCTGTATAACTTCCGCGGCGACCGCGCCCTCGAGCTGTCCATGGCCTTCGACGGCGGCGCTGAGTTCAACGCCTTTGACCGCGGCACGGTGCCGAACGTCCTCTATGCCGGCATGCTGCAGTACGACGGCGACCTGTGCATCCCGAAGAAGTATCTGATGAATCCGCCGGAGATCCGCCACACCCTCACTGAGCTGCTGGTGGAGAACGGCATCCCCGAGTATGCCTGCTCCGAGACCCAGAAGTACGGCCATGTGACCTATTTCTGGAACGGCAACCGCTCCGAGAAGTTCTCCGACACCCTCGAGGTGTGGGAGGAGGTTCCCTCTGATGTGCGCTCCTTCGATGAGTGCCCGTGGATGAAGGCCACCGAGGTGACCGATCTGGTCATCAAGGCGCTGGAAAGCAAGAAGTACGGCTTCATCCGCTGCAACTACCCCAACGGCGACATGGTGGGCCACACCGGAAACTGCCTCGCCACCGAGATCGCTGTGGAGACCGTCGATCTGTGCCTCGCTCGGGTCAAGAAGGCCGTTGAGGAAGCCGGCGCCATCCTGCTGGTGACCGCCGACCATGGCAACGCCGACCAGATGCTCGAGAAGGACAAGAAGGGCAACATCGCCCCGCGCACGGCCCACAGCCTGAACCCCGTGCCCTTCATCGTGTATGATCCCGACAAGCGCCATGAGCTTAAGGACGACCCGTCCTTCGGTCTGGCCAACGTCGCGCCCACTGTGGCGGAGCTGCTGGGCGTCAAGCCCTATGACTGCTGGAACGAGAGCATGCTCAAGTAATCCGGACAGAAGAAAGAGGAGACCTTTCATCAGGAAGGTCTCCTCTTTTTATGCTTGTGGGATGCTGGGTCAGCTGTCCTTCAGTGCCTGCAGGGCCTTGAGTGCCGCCGCCTGCTCCGCCTGCTTCTTGGTGCGTCCCGTGCCCCGGGCAAGCTCCTTGCCATACCGGGAGACCGCCGCCTCAAAGGTGCGGTCATGGGGCGGGCCATCCTGCGCGACGATCTCATAGGTGGGAGCTTCGCCGCCGTCCCGCTGGAGATGCTCCTGCAGCGCGCCCTTGCTGTCCTGCATGGGGCGGTGGACCTCCTCGGGCTTGGGCCAGCAGCGCTTCACGATCTCCCGGGCAGCGTCCATGCCGCCGTCCAGATAAACCGCCGCCAGCACGGCCTCCATCGCGTCGCAGAGCACGCTGGGCTTGTCCCGTCCGCCGGTCTGCTCCTCGCCCTTGTCCATCAGCAGCGCCTCGCCGACGCCCAGCCCGCGCGCCACCTGTGACAGCGCCGCCTCGCACACCAGCAGCGCCCGCTGATGCGTGAGCTGGCCTTCCTGACTCTCCGGGTGCGTCTGATAGAGCAGCTCGCTCATCAGGAACTGCAGCACCGCGTCGCCCAAGAACTCCAGCCGCTGGTTGTCCTTGCGGCCCATGGACGGGTGCGTCAGTGCCTGCCGCAGCAGCGCCGGGTCGCGGAACTGGTAGCCCAGAGCCTGCATCAATGCCTGCATCGTCATACCTCCACACGGAGGGAACGGAAAAAGCCGGATGCGGTTTTCTCTGTTCCATCCATCCTTTTGATGATATGGAAGCGCCGCGCCCGGCGGATCATCCCTCACAGGCGCGGCGTCCGAAAAAGCGCTTACTGATGCTCGTCGATGTACTTGACCACATCGCCGACGGTGCGCAGCTTCATGATCTGGTCATCCTCGACCATGATGCCGAAGGTATCCTCCAGATCCATGATCATCACCATGACGGTGGCGGAATCGGCCTTGAGATCCTCCACAAGGCGGGATTCGGGGGTGATGGACGCCTCGTCCACCTTGAGCTGCTTGGCCAGCATGGTCTTGACGGTATCGTAGGTCATGGGTATCTCCTCCTTATGATGTAAGATGATTCCGGATAATCTCGTTTATGCGTGAAACCCGTTCGGGTCAGCGCCTTATTCCTGCGGAACCGTTTCCGCAACACCCTTTTCGATGATCTCGACCACATGGCCGTCGACCATCTTGATTACCTGACCGATGGCACAGGACATGGCATGCGCGTTGGAGGAGCCGTGGGCCTTGACCACAGCGCCCTGAACGCCCAGCAGCGGCGCGCCGCCGACCTCGGTGTAGTCCATCAGCTTTTTGAAACGGCGGAAGGCGGGCTTGGCAATGACCGCGCCGATCTTCGAGCGGGTATCGGCCAGCATTTCCTTTTTCAGCATGTCCACCAGCGTGCCGGCCAATCCCTCCATGAACTTGAGGATCAGATTGCCCGCAAAGCCGTCGGTGACCAGCACGTCCGCCACATCGCCGGTGATGTCACGCGCCTCCACATTGCCCACGAAATGGTACGGGGCCTGTTCCATCAGCGGATAGGTGGCCTTGACCAGCGCGTTGCCCTTCTCGGATTCCGCGCCGATGTTGATGAGGCCTATCCGCGGTTTCTCCATGCCCATAACGCCGCGCATATACGCGTCGCCCATGACGCCGAACTGCTGCAGATAATGGGGCTGACAGTCGACGTTGGCGCCGCAGTCGATCAGCAGAAAATACCCCTTGCCGTTGGGCATCAGCGGAGCCAGCGCCGGACGTTCCACACCGGGAATGCGGCCCAGACGGAACATGCCGCCCGCCAGCACCGCGCCCGTGGAGCCCGCGGACACAAAGCCGTCGACCTCCTTGTCCCGCAGCTTCAGCATGCCGATAACCGTCGCGGACTTGGTCTTGCGGCGCACGCCCATGACGGGGCTCTCCTCATTGGTGATGACCTCCGGCGCGTCCACCAGCTCGATGCGGTCGCGCACATCATCAGCGCCCGTTAGCAGCGGCTCGATGGCGTCCAGCACGCCCGCCAGCACGATGCTGATCTGCGGGAATCGCCGCAGCGCTTCGATGGCGCCCTCAACCGGGGCCTGCGGGGCGTTATCGCCGCCCATCGCGTCTACAAAAATGCGCATAGCTACGCCTCCAATCGTGTACGGTTTATTCTACCATAAATTCCCCTGAAATTGCAAGGGGGGGGCGCTGCCCTTGTACCCTGCGAAGACACACACCTTGCGGCAGAGAGACACGCCTCCGGCCTTACCGCATGCGCGTGAAAAAAGCAGCCGACGAATACCGTCGACTGCCTGATGGACAGGATAAGCACGCGAGCGTTGCTTGACCGAAGGGCTGTCTCTCCATCGCGGGAAGGGAGCCCAGAGGGATGATAGCCATCTGACAGGGGTGCCGGGGACTGCGTCCCTGACTTACCGCACCATGTCCTGCGTGCGGGCCCAGCCGTCGTCGATCTCCTGCTGATGGCTGGTGGCGTAGGTGCCGATGGCGGTGACCTGCGCCTGCGTGCGCGGGAAGTGGATGCACAGGTGGCCGGGGAAGTTGTTGTCCTTGATGTGCTGCACCTCGTGCGGATAGGAGTGGGTCGAGGCAATGAAGATCTCGCCGTTGCCGAAGATGACCCACACGGCCTTGGGATTCCATGTGTTGCCGCCGAAGGCCTGCTCCATCTTGGCGGTGTCCGAGGCGGTCAGAGGCTCGGAGTCAGCATGCGCGCCGAGGGAGAACATGTGCACCTGCCACGAGATGCCCGTCTCGAAATCATAGACCGTCGCGTAGGGATAGGTGCGGGCCTTGGCACGGATGACGGAGTACCAGTTCTCATACTGGACGTTGGCGGCCGTCACGCGGGTGCTGGAGAGACTCGGCGCGGGAACCAGCGTCGGGGCCGGGGCCGTGGTGGCGGAGGAGCTGGAGCCGGTGCCCTTCGCGCTGCTGCTGTTGAGCGCCGCGAGGGTCTTCTGGCCCGCGATGCCGTCCACGTTCAGGGCGTTGGCGCGCTGGAAGGCCACCAGCGCCGCGTAGGTCTGGGAGCCGAAGTTGCCATCCGCCTTGCCGGACAGGTAACCCAGCTCGATCAGCCGCTGCTGCATCGCCTTGACGGAGCTGCTGACGTCGCCCTGACGAAGGGTCTTGCTGGTCGCAATCTGAATGGTGCTGTCGGTGACGCTGGGCGTTGGCGAGGGAACGGGTGTGGCCGTGGCAGCGGAGGAACCGTACAGCTTGCTGAGCGTCTTGTTGCCCGCGACGCCGTCGCGCACGAGGCCGTTGGCCTTCTGGAAGGCGTAGACAGCTTCGGCGGTCTTGGTGCCGTAATTGCCGTCGGCGGAACCCGTCGCGAGGTAACCCAGCGCGATGAGGCGATCCTGCATCAGCTTGACCAGCTCGCCGGTCATGCCCTTGCGCAGGGTGGCGAAGGAGTCAACCGTGCCGCCCGCAATGTCGCCGCTGTAGGTCACGGCGGTCAGGGAGTACAGCTTGACCTGCGTGTCATAGCCGGCTACGCCGTCCTCCTTCAGGCCGTTGTAGCGCTGGAAGACGCGGATCGCCGCCACATCGTCGAGCTTGCAGACGCCGTCGACGTTCGCAGAATAGTAGCCGAGCTGGGTCAGGCGCTCCTGCAGCCTGCGGACCTCATCGCCCGTGGTGCCCTGACGGATCGTGACGACGTTCTCGCGGGTGATGGGTGCGGGCGTGGGCGTCGCGGTAACGGGCGCGGCAGTCGGGATGGTCGTGACTGCCGACGCGCTTGTGGGAGCCCCGGTGGGCATCTGATCCACAGCCAGCGCGTCATAGCTGAACAGCACGGCGTAGGTGTCCGGGCCCGCGGCGCCGTCAACCTTGAGGTTGTTTCTGCTCTGGAAATCCTCCAGCGCCTTCTGGCTCGCGGCACCGAACACACCGTCGGCCTTGCCGGACAGATAGCCCAGTTCAATCAGCCGCTGCTGGATCAGCCGCGCGTTCTCGCCCGAATCGCCCCGGCGGACCGTGCCGGTGGGAATCTGGAAGGTCGGCGCGGGCGTGGGAATGGCGGTGGGTTCAGGGGTGCCGGTGGCTTCCGGGGGAACCGCGTCGGTGCCCAGCAGCGCGGTCTGCGTAATCCGGCCGCAGATGCCGTCAGCCGTCAGGCCGGAGGCCTTCTGGTAGCTGGTGACCGCCGAGCGGGTCTTGGTGTCATAGACACCGGAAATCTCGCCGTCATAGTATCCCAGCTCCTTGAGCTTGGTCTGCACGTCGCGCACAAGCTGTCCGCGGTCGTTCAGATAGATGTTGATGCCCGTGAGAGGCGGCAGGGTCTTGACGTCAGTCTTGACGCCCTTGGCGTTCTTGGGTGTGCCGGAGTAGATATGCGCCTGAAGGTTCTGATCCACAACGCCCGTCTCGGGGTATTCGTTCATCTTCTGCAGGGCCATGACCGCCGTCTGGGTGCCAGCGCCGAACACGCCGTCCGCCGTGCCGGAGAGGAAGCCCAGCTCGATCAGCGCCTCCTGCAGGGCCTGAACGCGGCTGCCCGTTGAGCCGAGCTGCAGGACAGTGTAGCTGTCCGTGTCCTGCGCGGGGGCGAGGGTCGGGCTTGCGGTAGGCGTCGCGGTGGGCTTGACGATGGTCTTGAGGTTCACATACTTCTTGAGGCACCAGCCGGAGACGCCGTTGTAGGTCACCTCGGCATAGGAGCCGGAGATGCTTGCCACGGTGACCGTCGCGCCCTTCGGGATGGAGGCCAGCCGGCGGCTGGAGGTGGACTTTGCCGTGCGCAGGTTGACCTGACTGTTGGTGGTCGTCTCGTAGGGGTAGCCCTCAGCCGTCGTCTGCTGCACCGGCGCGATGGTGGCCTGCGCGTCAGGCGCGTCGTTGAGGTACTGCTTGACAATATAGCCGCTCACGCTGTTGTAGCGCACCTTGTAATAATTCCCCGATTCCCCGGTCACTTCGACCGCGGCGCCGTTGGGGATTTTGGCCAGCACAGCCGAGGAGGAGGACGCGCTCCGGCGCAGGTTCACCTGAGCGTTGGTCGTGGTGGTGTAGGGATAGGCCGCTGCCAGCGCGGCCGCGCAGATCATCATCAGCGCGATGACCACGGCGATCAGGGCGATCCCGTGCAGCTTCAAGGCCTTCTTCGTATGGCGCATGCGTCTTTCCTCCGATTGGCTCGATCATGATGGCAACACAAACATATCTATATATCGCCATTGTTATTGTACGCTTTTCTTCATCCAATGTCAACCAGATTTCTTCAATCCGGCCCTGTCTGAAGGCCGGCGCGGGGGCGGTTTCCTTGACATCCGCAAGAAGAAATGTTATCATGAGCGCAGTACTTTCCATGCCGGCGAAAGGATGGTGGAGGGTTCTGATGAATTTATTGCGCCGAGGCCTGAATCGGCACCGGACGGAGCTGACGATCTCCTTCTACCGGCTGCTGCTTTACGGCGGGCTGATGGCGATTTTTTTCGGGCTGATGGCGATTCATAACATCGGCCTGCATAACCCGTCCCGTACCATGGCGACCACGCTGCTGACCTACTGGGCGATGACCTTCGCCATGTCGTCGGTCTACGGCGGCTATGACGTGGGCCGCAGGAAGAGCAAGCCCATCATTTCGGGCCTGTCGCTGGCGGCGATCGTCACCGACGCGGTGACCTACCTGCAGCTCCAGATCATGAACGTTAACGAGAACAACAACGACTATCTGGTGCTTTTCGGCCCGGATTTCTGGATGCTGCTGCTGTGCATCGTGCTGCAGGTGCTGTTTGTCGTTTTCATGGCCTATCAGGGCAACGCGGCTTACTTCCGGCTCAATCCGCCGCAGGAGTGCCTGCTGGTGCTGGGCGACGAGAGCCGTCGGGAGAGCTGCGAGCGCAAGATCGGCCGCTACAAGCTCCAGTGGAAGGTCACGGACGTGGCCCTGTGGGACGCGACGGATCTGCGGCAGCGCATCGACGCGGCGCAGGTGGTCTTTCTGGATTCGGAAATCCCCGGGGAGGCAAAGCACAGCCTGCTCAAAACCTGCTATGACCTGCACAGGGACGTGCTGTGCAAGGCGCAGCTTCAGGATATCATGCTCTCCAGCGCCCGTCAGGTCGTGGTGGACGACGCGCCGTTCCTCGAGATGGATTACCGCAAGATGACGCTGGGGCAGCGCATCGGCAAGCGGCTGATGGATATCGCGGTTTCCGCGGTGGTGCTGGCGGTTCTGAGCCCCGTACTGGGGATCATCGCGCTGTGCATCCGCATGGAGGACGGCAAGCCTGTCATCTTCCGGCAGACCCGGATGTCTGTGGGCGGACGCACCTTCACGATCTATAAGTTCCGGACGATGCGCAAGAATGACGACGGCGACGATCCGGAGGTGTCCGCTACCTGCGATGACGACCGCATTACCCGGGTGGGCAAGGTGCTCCGCCGGTGGAGGCTGGACGAGCTGCCGCAGCTCTGGAACATCCTCAGGGGCGACATGACCCTCGTGGGTCCGAGGCCGGAGATGCTCGAGAACATCGAGCGCTACAAGCTGGAGCTGCCCGACTTCGTCTACCGGGAAAAAATGAAAGCCGGGCTTACCGGCTACGCTCAGATCGAAGGCCGGTACAACACGACGCCTGAGGACAAGCTCATGCTGGACCTGATGTACATCGAGAGCTACTCGCTCTGGGAGGATATCAAGCTGCTGTTCCGGACATTTACAGTGTTCTTCAAGGCGGACAGCACGCAGGGCTTCACCCAGCCGGCGCCCGCGGAGGACGACGGCCATCACGACATCAGCGCATAACGCCCTGACCATCAAAAGGAGGATCAGCGATGAAGACTACTCTGCTCATCATGGCGGCAGGCATGGGCAGCCGCTACGGCGGCGACAAGCAGATCGACCGCATCGGCCCGAACGGAGAAATTTTGCTGGAATACGCCATCCATGACGCGCTGGAAGCGGGCTTTGACAAGATCGTCTTCGTCATCCGCCGCGCGAAGATGGATACCTTCAGGGAGCTGGTGGGCGGCAAGCTGGAGGGCAAGGCCGAGGTGCACTATGTGTTTCAGGAATACGACTCGCTGCCCGAGGGCTTCGTGCCACCGGAGGGCCGTACCAAGCCCTATGGCACCGCGCATGCCATCCTCGCGGCGAAGGATGTGATTCATGAGCCCTTCGCGGTCATCAACGCCGATGACTACTATGGCAAAGGAGCCTTCCGCGCCATGGCGGAGAGCCTCCATGACCTTGCGGGCAAGACCAACAGCGCGTCGATGGTGGCTTACCGCCTGCGCAACACCGTGTCGAAAAACGGCCATGTCACCCGCGGCGTCTGCGAGACGGACGAGCAGGGGCGGCTGATCGGGGTGACCGAAACCTACAAGATCATGCCCTTCCCCGACGGCACCATCCGGGACCTGCATACCGACCCGGAGGGCCGCGTGCTGGATCCGGACGCGCTGGTGTCCATGAATTTCTGGGGCTTTACGCCGTGGCTCCTTGAGGCGGCGGAGCGGGAATTCACGGCGTTCCTCGCAGGGCCCGGCGATCCCATGACCAAGGAATACGCCCTGCCGACGCTGGTAGACAAGCTGATGCACACCGACGGCCTGACCGTCGAGGTGCTCGCCACGGACGCGGTCTGGTTCGGTGTGACCTACCACGACGACCGGGACTACGTCGCCGCGGAGCTGAAAAAGCTGCATGACGCGGGGCAGTATCCTCCGGCGCTGTGAGCTCTCCAGCCGAATAAATTGCGCAAACGGCTCCTCTGGCTCTTGCCAAAGGGGCCGTTTTCCCGTACAATAACAGGTGGGATTGATGGCTCATGATGACAGGAGGTCGGTTGAACATGCGTATTCTGCTGACGGGCGGCGCGGGCTACATCGCCACGCACACAGCCGTGGAGCTGCTGAACGCGGGCCATGAGGTCGTGGCCGTGGACAACTATGTGAACAGCCAGCCGGAGGCCGTGCGCCGGGTCGAGGAGATCACGGGCAAGACGGTCAGGCTCTATGAGGCGGATGTCTGTGACAAGGCTGCCATGAACCGCATTTTTGATGAGAATCAGTTCGACGCCGTGATTCACTTCGCGGGCCTCAAGGCGGTGCCGGAATCGGTGCACAAGCCCCTCGAATATTACCGCAACAACCTCGACTCCACCCTGACCCTCTGCGAGGTCATGGCGGCTCATGGCTGCAAGCGGATCGTGTTCTCCTCCTCCGCGACGGTCTACGGCGACCCGGACGAGGTGCCGCTGCGGGAGGACATGTTCTGCAAGGGCTGCACCAATCCCTACGGCTGGACGAAGTACATGATCGAGAAGATCCTCGGCGGCGTGGTCGTGGCGGATCCCGAGTGGAGCGTGGTGCTGCTCCGATACTTCAACCCCATCGGCGCCCATGAGTCGGGCCGCATCGGCGAGTATCCCAACGGCATCCCGAACAACCTGATGCCCTATATCACGCAGGTGGCCGTGGGCAAGCGCGATCATCTGACCATCTACGGCAACGACTACAACACCCCCGACGGCACCGGCGTGCGCGACTACATCCATGTGGTCGATCTGGCGAAGGGCCATGTGAAGGCCTGCGAATACGCCGCGGAGCATGAAGGCTGCGAGATTATCAATCTGGGCACCGGCGTGGGCTATTCCGTGCTGGATTTGGTGAACACCTTCAGCCGCGTCAACGGCGTGGCGATCCCCTATGAGATCGGCCCCCGCCGCCCCGGTGACATCGACGTCTGCTATGCCGAGCCGGATAAGGCCAAGGCGCTGCTGGGCTGGGAGGCCACGAAGAATCTCGAGGACATGTGCCGCGACTCGTGGCGGTGGCAGTCGAACAATCCCAACGGATACGATCAATAATCAACAAAGGCGGGGGCCCGGTATGAGAGCCGTGCCCCTTCTTTTACGGGAGGATGATGAACATGAAGCGCATTGCGATGCTTTTCGGCGGCTGCGGCGGCCGGGTGGCGGAGGCTCTTGCCTTTGCGGCCTGTGCGGGCGCGCTGTCCGTGCCTGACATGCGCCTGATGTTCATCGACTCCGACGGCGAGGAAGCCCACACGGCCCGGGCGCTGTCGCTGCTGCGGGATTATGAGCGCGTCCGGGCGCTGTATCAGGACAGCCCGTCTCACGGGGAGTTCCAGACCGTTCTGACTGCCGGGCGCTGGCCCGATCATCTGCCCGGGCATGTCGCGACCCTGCGGCAGTGGATTCAGGAGGACACGGACGACGCGCTGCTGATGCGGGCGCTCTTTGCCCCGGAGACCGCCGACCGTGATATGCGCCGGGGCTTTCAGGGCGATCAGGCGCTGGCGGCAACGGTGCTGGCAGGTCTGCTGACGGAATCGGAGAGCGACCCTGACGATGCGCTGCGGCGGCTGATGGACGAGCTGGATGGCGAGGATGCGCAGATCGTGCTGGTGGGCTCCGTCTGCGGCGGCACCGGCGGCGCTGGCATCCCGGCAATGGCGGCGCATCTGCGGGAGCGACTGGGCAGCCGGGCGCACCTGTCGGCAGTTCTGCTGCTGCCCTATGGCGCGGGGGAGGAGACCTCCGACGCGAGAGCGGCGCTGCGGCGGTATGGCGCGGAGGGGCTCGACATGCCCGTCTGCCTGCTGGGCTTGCCGGAGGGCGCGCGCAGCAGTGAGCTATCGGACGCTGCAAGGCTGAACGAGTGGCTGGCTGTCCACGCTCTGGACTGGCTGATGCGTCACGACGCGTCCGATCACGCCGCCTATACCTATCGGGCGGAGAATGCCGGTCTGACGTGGGGAATGTTCGGCCGGGAAGCGGCGCTGTTCCGCTCCGGATATATCCGGCTGATGAAGACGGCGGCGCTGTTCCGCCTGACTCTGACCGGAGAGCTGACCGAGCGGCTTTCGCGGCCCTCGGGGCTGCGGGACAGGCTGTCCGGCTGGTATGCGGCCTGCTGCAAGGGTGCGCTGAAGCTCCCGGATGAGGAGCGGCAGGCGCTGCTGGAGGATTTGCGGGCGCTGACGAATCTGCTGGACGGCGCGCTTGGGTGGATGGAACAGCTTTCCGCGACGCTGCCGCCCCAGCTTCGCTATGCCAGCGTGATGGCCGGTGCCTTTGATGCCGCCAAGGCCAACGAGCGGGCTGTGGCCGACCTGTCGGGACAGCTTGAGGTGCTGATCCGGGAGGCGGAGGAGAGCGGTATGGCCCACGAGACGGTCGTTCACCGCAGCGGCACCGCGGAGGAAAATGAGGCCGAGCAGGAGCAGCGCCGGCTGGCCACGATGCAGGAGCGCCTGCGAGAGCTGACCCAGACACAGGCGGCGCTGAACCGTCGCCTTGGCGGGCGCGAAACCATTGACATGCTGCGGGGCCTGCTGGTCGAATGCAGGAATGAGGCTGAGTCCGTCCGGGAGCAGGAGAAGGAAGCCCGCCGCCGCATTGATCAGGCCGAGGCCGTCGCGACCCCGCAGGAGCAGCATCTGATCCATACCGCCCGCACGAAGCTCAAGCCCATGCAGCGGCACCTCGCCATGCAGGACGCGCGGATCGCCCGGGTGGAGCGGGATCTGGAGGCGGCACAGGCGGATGCGCTCCGCTGGCAGGCTCCCGTGCTCGGCGGGCAGGACGCGCCGTCGCCGGGGCTTTTCTCGACGGAGGCCCTGCACAGCCTTTGGCTCGACGCCCGGGGTGATGGGCGGCGCAAGGAGCAGAAGCAGCGCCAGCAGGAGGCGGTCGCGGCATTCCCGGCGCTGGCGGTGATGGACCAGCCGGACGGCGCGACGGTCAAGCGGGTGATGCAGGGACTGAGCAAGGTGCGCGCGGAGGACGAGCATCCGCTGGCCTGTCTGCTGTCCCGGACGATGGCGCTGGTGCTGGAGGAGGATGCGTGATGCCGGAACTGATCTTTTTGCCCGATCGCGACGGCGTCGACCGGCTGTCCTCCGGCGCGGGACTGACGCGCATGGAAGGCGCTGCGGATGCGGCGCTGCGGGATTTTTCCGGACGGATGCTGGCCCGCGGGGTGTCGGCCTCTGCCGATGAAATGGAAACGGCTGCGTGGCGCGGCGCGCTGGCGACGGCCCTGCTGATGAATGTCTGGGACGGCGTGGGGACGGCCCTGCGCATCCTGACCATGGACGAGCATACCTCGCCCTTTTCCGCCATGGTGATGGCGTCCCGGCCCGTTAAGGAGCGGCAGGAGCCGCTGCGCCTCGTGCTGCTGGAAAAGGACGGCATGCGGCGGGTGCTGGGGCTGGCGTCCCGGCGCAAGGGGCTGATCCCTGCCGCCGATCCGGGGAACCTGAGCGAGCTGCTGCCTGAGCGCGTCGCGTGGTACGACCGGAAGGCAAAGCGCTTCCTCGACCCTACGCCCATGCTGAACGAGCGGGACGGCGAGCTGCTGGTTCGCCGCCTGCATCTGCTGCGCGTTCAGAGCCCCGAGGTCAGCGCCTTCGTGGCCGATCTGGTGAAGGAGCAGGGCCGTGAGAGCCATGCCGTCGCGCAGTATGAAAAGGATGCGCTGGACAGGCTGTTCCTGCGCGTCAGGGCTGTTATCGGTCTGGAAGGCGAAGGCTTTGCGGCGCTGACCACGCAGGAGGAGCGCTATACCGCCCCGGAGGAGGAACCGCTGCTGCGCTGCTTTACCGATGCGCCGGGCCTTGCCGGGGAATCCCTCGGCGTGCAGACGACGTGGCTCTGGCAGGGCATTCCCTTTGCGCGAAGCAGCGCGGCGCTGGGTCTCCGGGGGACGAATCATCCCCGGGAGCAGGAGGCGCTGGACGCCATTGCGCGGGAGCTGTCGCTGCTGGACGAGCATTCCCGGCGCTGGCAGAGGGACGCGGCGGAGCGGATCCGTGCGTGGCTGGATGCCGTGGGCACGCGGCGCGTCTTTTCTCCGGTGGCAAAGGAAACCATTGAAAACCGCTGCCATGCTCTCGAGGAGGCCGCCCGGCGGCCGCAGGAGACCGTGGTGCTTACATGGCCGTGGGACGAGAAATCCGATGCGGCGAAGCTTTTGCTGCGGGAATCCCTTGGCGAGGACTTTGCGTTCATGGGCTCGCCCTTCTCTGCCCGGCTGACCCGGCTGGAGGGCGCGGCCAATGCGCTGGGTGATACGGCCCTGCGGGTGAGCTGCCGTCTGGGTGAGGATACCTGCCTGCCGCCGCTGTCGCCGGAGCTGGCCGCGTGCCTGTACCGGGTGCCGGAGGGTCAGGGCTTCGTGTCCGAGCAGCTGTACCTGATACCCGAGGAGGACGGCGATATCACGGCGTCCTTCCTGCTGCGGGGCACGGGAGAACTGGCGCTGGTGCGCCGCTACAAGCCTGAGGAGGTCGTCACGCTGGCCCCGGATGAGGTGCCGACCGTGGCGGTCTGGCCCTGCATTCCCATGGCTGACGAGCGCTGGAAGGCCTATTTCGTGTACCTGCACGGCGCGGGGCTGACCGTGAAGGCGCTCTCGGAGGACGAATGGGTCGGGGATTCGCCGGAGGGACAGGACTTTGATATCCTGCGCACGACGGCTTATCCCGCGTGCCTGACGGTGTATCGCGGAGACGAGTGTCTCGGCGCGCTGCCCAATGCGCTGCCCCCGATGGCGATAGAATCCGCCGGAGCCGCGGTGATCGCGCTGGACATCGGCGCATCGGGCATTTCCGCGATGATGCGGCTGGGCGAGACCGTCGAGCCGCTGACCGGGCCCTGCCTGCTGCGGACGCTGCTCTCCGGCGGGGATGCCCCTGTGGCCGAGGAATTCATGGCCCCGGAGGAGATCACAGGCCTGCTGCCCACCGCGCTGCTGCTCTCGGGCGGCGGCTCGGAGGCGATCAGGGATGGGCGGCTGTTTGCCCCCGCGGAACCCTCTGAAGTGCTGGCATGCGGTCAGGCGCTGCTGTCCGGGAGCCTGTCATGGCGGAGCGACGCGGCGGGCGCCCGGGCACGGGAGCTGCTTTTGCACCAGCTTATGCTGCAGGCTTCCCTCGCGGCGCTGCTGCGGGGCGCGTCGAGCGTGTCGTGGCGGCTGGCACTGCCGGGCAGCGGCGGTCAAACGCTCTGGCAGCGCTGGATTGATCCTGCCAACGCGCTGGCCGAGGTGGTGGCGCAGGAGACAGGTCTGCCGCTGAACCTGGCCGTGAGGCCCGTAACGTGGGCACCGGCCTATCGGGCGCTGGGCGCTCATCTGCGGGATGAGGCTGTCCGGGGCAGCTTTGTCGCGCTGGATTTCAGCGGCGGCGGTACGAGCGCGCATCTGTGGCTGCGGACGATGAACAAGCCCGTGGGCGGCTATAGCCTTCAGGGCGGCATGCAGGCGCTCCTGCTGAGCGCGATGAACGAGCATCCGGCCCTGCTGACCGAGGATTTTGCCGACTGCCCCGACGAGGCGCTGCGCAAGGATCTGGCGGACACGCTGGCGGAGCTCAGGCATGGCGGCGAGGCGCTGCGGCAGATGGACCGGGCGCTGCTGCTGCTCGACCTGCTGCTGGACAGGCATGCCCCGGCCATGACCGCGCACATGAACGCCCGGTACGCCGCTGGACGCATGACGTGGCTGCAGGCGCTGCTGCTGGAGCACTTCGCCATGGCGCTGCTGCTGACGGGTCTCCTGCTGGAACAGGCTGCCGGAGACGCGATGCGCAGCCATCTGCTGCCCGAGGAGCTGACGTTCTGCCTGTCGGGCCGGGGGAGCCACCTGCTCTCCGCCATGCCCAGCGTGCTGGAGAACAGTCTTGCCCGCTTTGTCCGCGCAGCGATGAACGAGCGCCATCCGGTGCGTTCGCTGCTTTTGCGCCAGAGCCCCGAGTCCAAGCTGGATGTCTGCCGTGGCCTGTGCCAGATGTCGCTGCTCTCCTTCGACGCCGGGGAGGAAGAATCCATGCCGCCCGTCAAAACCAGCGAATCCTTCGCCGAGCTGGTCATGCGGTTCCTGACGCTGCTGCGCGCGGCTTATCCGCAGGTCTGTGAGCTGCTGCATCCGGGCCTGTTCAGCCCGCAGGGCACGCTGACCGTGGCAGGCGAAGCGAGCGTGCGCAGGGCGGCGGCGCAGCGCTACTTGGACGGCGAGGATATCCCGTCCTCCCTGTCCGCGGCACTGCGGGATTTACGTCTGCCCGTAGAGCCGATTCAGCCTTCTGCGCCGGTCGACTGACAGGCACGCGCCCTCACGCCGGAGCATCCGCCCCAGACAGGTGCGGCAGATAGGCTGGTGCCGGATGATGAGGCCCGCCGGACGCTGCTGCCCGCAAAGAAGACATGTCTGCATGCCGATCCCTCCCTGCTGATAAGATGGCTTCCGGAGATTTCCAGCATACGCGCTTTGGGGCGCCCGGTGCGCGACAGGTGAAAATTCCATCTTCACCCTTGCGAAACCGCCGCCGCTATGCTATAATAGCCCTGTTACCCGGAGGTGTATCGAAGTGGTCATAACGGCCCTGACTCGAAATCGGGCGACCAATGGGGAAGTGGAAGTTTCAAGAATCCTGATTTTTCAAAGGTTCCGAGTCCCTCGGAAATCTTGAAGTTACGAAGTTCTCTCCAACAGTTCTCTCTTTTCTCCTTGGAACTGTTAGAGTGACATATATGGAGCGGTATCGAAGTGGTCATAACGGCCCTGACTCGAAATCAGGTGTACCTCACGGTACCGTGGGTTCAAATCCCACCCGCTCCGCACTCGCCCGCCTGTTGCAGCAGGCGGGTTTTTTCGTGCGGATATACCTTGTTAGGCCACTTGATCCTTTTCGGCCCCATCTGTCCCTATGCCTAAACCCGCCAACATGGCATCGGCAGACATAAGCTTGGAATGGTAATCCAGATGTGCGTAAATGTTCGCCGTCGTGGAGAAATCGCTGTGCCCCAGCCACTCTTGAATCTGCTTCATGGACACGCCGTTCGCCAGCAGGAGGCTGGCACAGGTATGCCGCAGATCGTGAAAGCGAATCACGCGCATATTGTGCTTCTTCAACATCTTGGGGAGCGCAGAGGTTAGGTAGGCGGGCTTGACCCGCTCGCCGATCTCGTTTACGCAGATGTAACCGAGAAAATCAGTGCAGTACGAGCGACCGCAAAGCCTGCGATTGATCCCCTGTTCCTCGTGCAGTTGAAGCAGCATTTCCCGGAAAAGGGGTACAAGCGGCAGTGTGCGCATACTCGACTTCGTTTTCGTCGTATCTGACGCAATCTCCATACGCTTTCCGTCAATGACACAGCTTGCGACAGTGTGCTTGATCGTGATCGTATTCGCCGCAAAGTCTATGGCATCCCATTTGAGACCAACCACTTCGCTGCGTCGCAGGCCGTAGAAAGCCGCAAGCATGACGGGCAGTTCCAATGGAGTGTCCTTGACAATGGCGAATAACTGATTGATCTCATCACTGTCATAGAAGCTGGCAACGTAGCGATCTTTCTTCGGACGCTCAACTTTATCTGCCGGGTTCGCTGGTAGCAAATCCATTTTCACAGCGTATTTGAGGGCCTTGTGAATGATCGCGTGGTAGTGAATGACCGTGTTGGCGCTGACGCGCTCAAGCTGTGCCGTGTAAAACTCCTGAATATCGCTTGCCTGCAACTCCGTCAGCGTAATCCACTTGTGCCGAAAGTATGGGAGGATAACGCCATCGAGCATTCCAGAATAGGAGCTGTACGTTGCGGGCTTGATACTGCTCTTTACCACAGCAAGCCATTTGGTCAGAAAGTCCGAAAAAAGAGTGTCTTGGGTGATCGCTGCTGTCGCTGGTGCTGTTTCTGGTATAAAGGTCTTTCGTGCTTCCATGAGCATAGCTTCCGCACGTTTCTTGTTTCCTTTTACCGTCAGGCCTGTGGGAAGCCATTTGGTCTTGCGCTGATTGTCCGACCCTTTATAGCTCAGAACGATATAGAACATACCCTTTTTTTCTTGCAGATGTCCTGCTACCATGCTGTCCTCCTTCTCGCAGATAGATTCCCTGCCGTTGACAGGAACATCATACCACGATTATTGTTGAAACGCCATGATACGGAATTAACCCGCCTGACTACATCCAACAACTCTGAGATAGGTCAGCAGATGCACCTTTGGAATGCGATATGTGCGACCAACTTTCATAGAAGTGATCTGCCCTTCACGCAAAAGGCGGTAGCCAGTTTTCGTACTCACACCCAATACTGAACACATTTCGTCGATATTCAGTATATCAGGGTAATGTCGCAGCGTCAGACTATACACATCCCGACCAGAAATGTTCATCGTAACACCACCGATATTGATCTACAATGGTTATTGGTGTTTCCTATATATTTGCGATGTTACTGGCTGCGGTTAGCTTCACCGCAACATAGTCCCACCTGTACCGCTGTCCGCCCAGACTGGCGAATACCGCAGGAACTCCCCATCAAGTCAGTGTGAGGCCGTAGAGGAAGTCTCATTATACCCGTGCCCTTCATCGCGCACCTGCCTGCCACAGCAGGGTCAATGGACTGCGTTGATCGCTCTGGATGAACCGTCGTCGCGCCGCTCCATTTGCCGCTATCCACACGGGGAACTGTACCAGTAACATCGCTATTTAGTTGTCAAGTTTCAGTCAGGAATAAGTTCCTTCACCTATGTCAGTCATTTTTGGGTCAATTGTTTACACCCTCCTCAGATGTTTTATTGATTTCTCTCAGTAATGCTTTCATTCCGCGTTGGATTGAGCTCGTTATCGCAGGCTTGCTGACGTTCTCACGGCGAGCGATTTCTGTAACGCTCATTCCAAGAAAGTACAGCGCGTAGATCCTACGAGCCTGATTTTCAGGGAGCGTTGCCATTGCAGTGTAGAGTTCTTCATTAGATAGTTTTCGTTCAAACGCTTCCTCTGTAGCGCAAGAGACCAAATGAACAGCACAATCGTCATAATCGAGCGTGTAGTAGGCATTATGCCGCATCATTGTCCGTCGCCTGCTATTCTCTACACGCTCCCATGCTTTGAACTGTTCGATAATTCTCTCATCAACATCTACGAATACATCTTGATGATAAAAAGGATAGTAGTCACGCAAGTTAATCAGCATTCTCGTTCCTCCTGATACAATTCGTTGAAGAAATGAAAAGGAGGTTGCTGGGGGGTGAACGGCAGTGCTCTATGTGGCAACAAGTTATACGCTGATGATCTTGGACGAAAAAAAGGCCCCAGATGTTCACAACCTCTGGCGCATGGCAAGTGTTCTTTTGTGCAATCAGCTATCTCGCCCCCATCAAAGCAGCTATGCATGAGCAAGGCGAAATTGGGAAAAACATAGTGGCAATCTAGGCCTGTTGTTCCCACAAGCCGTTTCACTTGTCACAAGATCACATGAAAAACATATTGGCTACGCGCCTTCATTAAGGCGCAATTGTAGCAACCAGAATTCCCGTTGAATAGCAAGCCTGTCATATCGCTCTACTCAATAATAAAACCGGAACGCATACACTCACAGCGTCCCGGTAAAAAGCGATATTATTTATCTTATCGTGCCCAGCCATCCAGTTCCAGCAGATCTTGGTACTCATGCCAGAGGACAGCTTTTGTGAGATCTCCTGCAACTCCCGTACCTTTCAGATTGTGATCCTTTTGAAACGCAATCAGAGCTTTTTCCGTATCCTTACCGAAATACCCGTCGATGCCGGGATCAGTCGATAGATACCCACCGTCTATAAGACACGCTTGAAGATTCATCACTTGGAAACGAGGGGTGTCATTTCCGCGCCGAAGAACGGAGGTGCCGAAAGCACTCTCAATATCATAGGGGCGTGGGTCAAACAGATCATACGGATCTTCCTCCTGCAAAAACTCTTTCTTACAGAATCCATATTGTCCGTAATACTCGATCACGCACCACTCGTCATTGTAGTCGTATATGTAGGTCACACTGGAGCCATATGGCATCCTCTCCAGATAGGGATTCGTCGTCGAAGCATCCTGCCGGAGAAAAGTATCCGGGTAGCCATTGATGTACCTAACTTCGTCTGCCGTCGCGCTGGTAGAGAAAGAAAATGCAATACAGAGGGTGAGTAGAACCGCCACAAACGCCTTCATTAGAAATCCTCGCTTTCATTATGTGTTTGGGATTATATCACTACAATGTAAAGGCGTTCGGCTACTCCCTGCAGAACATCCAGCGTAATGGCTGGCAGCGGCCAAGCTTGTTTGCGGAGATCGTCGTTCGCCCTGTTAGTTAGATCATACGCATCACTCCTTTGTCCAGACAGTAGATGACACAGATGCTTTTCAGCAGCGGTTAAGCCAGTAGTGGTTTTTTCGGACAGGGAATTGAGTGTGTGATTGCAACTGTTGTTCAGCTTCCACAGAAATGACACAGAGCATATGTGTCAAACTAGTCTCACCACCGATATCAGTATGCTCGTCGGCGAAAAGGTAATCGCTATCTGCGCCAGCGTTCAGATAGATAGGTTTGAAGTCTGTCGCAGTTGCATAGTACATATCAGAAACAAGGTTCTTTTTGTCGTCTGGTGCGATTGAACCAACCGACATCATAGCTATTACACTAAGTGCAAGGGCAATGATTTTGCAAACAACCTTCATAGTTTTCTCCTTTTCGCATTATGGTCTTTACTGTTATTTTGTCCTTCAGGTGTTCTCCTTTGGACATCTATATTCTAAGCGATATACAATGATTTGAAAATTGAAGAATCCTAGAAGAAGCCTAGAAGAATCACTGAACCTTTTCCAAGATCACAGACTTGACAATCTCATAAAAACACTGTAAAAATAAACTGCGAAAAAACCTAGAAGAAAACTAGAAAAATTTTTTCAAAACCATTCAACTTTTGGAGTTCTATTTTGTCTAATTAATTGAGGAGGTGATCAGCTGATGGAAGTTGTCAAGGCGCCAGACAACAGCCGAGAAGAATTGCTGACCCACTGGGTAGAATGTCATCAAAAGCGTTTGCTGAATTTGTGCTATATGGTTCTGCAGGATCGTGAGCTTGCACGCGATGCAGTGCAGGAGACATTTCTGAAAGCGTATAAAGCCATGAGCACGTTTCGCGGTGATAGTAATGAGCTGACATGGCTGACCAGAATCGCACTGAACATCTGTCGAAGCATGAAGCGCAGTGCGTGGGCACGACACGAAAAACGTGACGTGACTCCGGAAGACATTGTCCGTACTGCCACAAATGGCTTCAATCAGAACGCGATAGATCTGGCGAACGCAATCTTGCAGTTGCCAGATAAGTATAAGGAAGTCGTGATGCTGTACTATTTTCAGCGAATGACAATGGAGGACATTGCTCATGTGGAAGGTACAACAAAGTCATTGATTTCAAGAAGAATTCACAAAGCTCATGCACTGCTGCATGACATTTTAGGAAAGGAGTATCTATATGGATAATTACGAGAAGAATGCTCATCTCGTAGAGGAGGCAGTAGAGCAGAAATGCGCCTTTCTCCAGCCTGATCCTTTCCTTGCGCAGCGTGTGCTTAACGCAGCGAACGAGAAAGGTGAAGTAAAAATGAAGAGGAAGATTTCTGTTGGTTTGGCGGTTATTCTGGCTTTGATGCTTATGAGCGTAACCGCACTTGCTGCTGCATTGCTGTGGCAGCAACAGGTTGTTCCTATGAAGGAGATCGAACAGACCGAAGGTGACTATGCTGGGTGGCCGATCAGCCAGAAGCAAGTTTTGATTCGTGCTTTGATCGACTCTGGCGTCATAACCGCAGGCAATGAAACCGATCGCCTGTTTGATGAAGCTACAAATGAGGCTGAGAAGCATACCATTGCAGATCAGATTTTGCTGACGCTGACCGGACAAACCGATGTTAAGGAGATCAGCGTTGACATAATTACATACGCGGTCATGGGGCCTACTGATACCTGGACTGCTGAACAGCGCGTATGGTGGCAGGATGTCACGCAGCAGTTCTACGGAGATGATGGCGCACCTGATGTGCTGATCAATGCCAGCCCTGAAGTAATCTCCGAAGCAGATGCGATCCGAATCGCAAAGGATGCACTTGTGACGGCATACGGCTGGTCTCAGAGCACTCTCGATAATGCTCTGGTTGTCGCTGATTTGTATGTGACGGAGCAGCGCCCTGATTATAAGCGGTGGAATGTGCAATTCAAATTCTATCGTGAGGGCAGCGATAACTATTTAGAGCGCGTCTATGTAGTTATTGTGGACGAGAATGGACAGGTCGTTGATGATCCTGATATGGGCATTATTCGGCCACAGGCCAGCCTTGAAGCAGAAACTCAGTTGGGCCGTACAAATTCTGCATTGTATCAAACCATTTACGCGATGGCCGGGCGCATCAATTCTGATCTTGCCTCCTTCGGTGTCTGGCCACTGGAGCTTCAATCCGAGTATTCGGAGATTGTTGCTCCTCAGGTGCGCGCTATTGTGGAAAGCGGAGATCTGACCCCCCTTATTAACGGTGAAGGACCTGACCTGTTCGTGATTGCTGCTTCCAAGTATACCTATGGGGTGCCGAGCGATGCTGATATGGAACAGGCCCCCGCATTGGCAATCGCAAAGAATGCGATGATGGAGAAATTCGGTTTGGAGAGCAGCATTGTTGATCTATACGGTAACATTTCCGTATACTTCGACATTACTGATCCGAGCGCGCCACTGTGGAAATTTGTGTTCAGCCCTTCTTCAAGGCGCGCTTTCCCAGGTGGGTATGATAATCCGCAATCTCAACTGCTGTACAAGGTGGAGATCAATGCGCAGACGGGAACCGTTGAATGCGCAGAGGAGTTTGAGTTCCAAATCTTGGGAAACGATCTCGATTATATGCTGCGCTTATACTAAGCAACAAAAAGCGAGGGGCCGAATGGCCCCTCGCCAGTTGCTGTTACTGGAACTGGGGATAGACGACGATCAGGTTGGGCCAGATATCGCAAGCACTCCAGAGGGCCTGCTTCGTGTTCTTGCCAACGATACCGTCGGGATTGGAGTCGCCCATGTAGTTCCGCTGGAAGTCTTCCACAGCATCCTCAGTGCCGGAACCGAAGATACCATCGAGGGTCAGGTGCGTGCCCATGGTGGCGTTCAGAAGCATCTGAAGATTCTTGACCTGATCGCCAGTGTGACCGCGGCGGATGTTGTAGCTGCTGCCCGTCCCGCCCAGATAAGGCGCGTAGCTGCCAGACAGGGCGAACGCCGGGATGGCGATAGACAGGACAGTGACGAGTACGAGAACGATTGCAACAAACTTCTTCATGAATGTTTTCTCCTTTCATTTTGGGCGCACGGAACACATCTACGTGTCACCCGGTCTTTTTTGTTGTTTTGGTAACGGGATATTGGAACACCGAGGGAACCGATGACAGCGCTCAGCGCTTATGCATGATGTGAACCCTTGCAGAACATCCATCCCTTTGAGGATGGCAGCGGCCAG
>JAFLST010000022.1 GCA_022510815.1 Christensenellaceae bacterium
ACCCTGGACACCCTGATTAAGAGTCAGGTGCTCTACCAACTGAGCTAATGGTGCACAATCAAGCAACGAAATATATTATACACTGTTTTGCAGGGTTGTCAAGAGAAAAACAGAAATTTTCGCGCAAGATGAAGGAGGCAGAGGTCGAACCCTTGCATTTCCAGCGCTTTCCGATTATAATAGATGCCGTGACTTGACACCATAAAGGAGCAATAACAGATGAAATTAGGCGTTGTTGGTCTGCCGAACGTCGGCAAGAGCACACTGTTTAACGCGATTACCAAGGCGGGCGCGCAGGCGGCGAACTATCCCTTCTGCACCATTGAGCCGAACACCGGCGTGGTCATGGTGCCGGATCAGCGGCTGGACGTGCTGGGCGAGATGTACCATCCCAAGAAGATTACGCCGACGACCATTGAGTTTGTTGATATTGCGGGCCTTGTGAAGGGCGCGAGCCGCGGCGAAGGCCTGGGCAACAAGTTCCTGAGCCATATCCGCGAGGTGGACGCCATCGTTCATGTGGTGCGTTGCTTTGAGGATGAGAACATCATCCACGTCGACGGCTCCATCGACCCGGCGCGGGATATCGAGACCATCAATCTGGAGCTGATCTTTGCGGACATGGAGACTGTGCAGCGCCGCAAGGAGAGGGCGACCAAGAGCCTGCGCGGCGGCGACAAGAAGGCCGCCACTGAGGTGGAGCTCTCTGACCGCCTGTACGCGCATCTGGAGAGCGGCAAGCCAGCCCGTACCTGCCCGGTGAGCGAGGAGGAGCAGGTCATTCTCGACGGCTGGTTCCTGCTGACGACCAAGCCGGTCATCTATGCCGCCAACATCGCTGAGGACGACCTGAGCGCCGATCCCGCCGAGATTCCCGGCCTTGACAAGGTGATGGCGATCGCTGCCGAGGAAAACGCCGAGGTGCTGGTGATTTCTGCTGCCATCGAGGAGGAAATCGCCCAGATGGAGCCCGATGAGAAAGCGGAGTTCCTCGAGGAGCTGGGCATCGGCCAGTCCGGTCTGGACAGGCTGATCACCGCCTGCTACCGTCTGCTGGGCCTCATCTCCTTCCTGACGGCGGGCGAGGACGAGTGCCGCGCGTGGACCATCGTCAAGGGCATGAAGGCCCCGCAGGCTGCTGGCAAGATTCATACCGATTTTGAGAAGGGCTTCATCCGCGCGGAGATCGTGCCCTTTGACACCCTGCAGGAGCTGGGTTCCATGGCGGCCTGCCGCGAGAAGGGCCTCGTGCGCTCAGAGGGCAAGGACTATGTGATGAAGGACGGCGACATCACGCTCTTCCGCTTCAACGTCTGATGCTGTCATGAAAGGAGACGGACCATGAGCCGCCTTTCCTACTTTTTCAAGAGGCTGGTCAGGATGGACTGGCAGGCCATGTGGCGCACGACGGCGCTGCTGAAGGAACGCTCCGGCAAATCCCGGCTGTGGCTGCTCTGCGATATGCTGAAGTGCGCCATCCGCTATAACGCGGGCTATGTGGACTACAAGATCGCCCAGATGTACAAGCTGAGCGACGCCCAGCGCCGCACGGTCATCACCCGCGGCGTGTCCAACAGCATCGTCCGCCGCATGAACAACAAGGCCTACTGGCATTTCTTTGATGACAAGACCCAGTTCAATGAGCTGTTTAAGGACTACATTCCGCGCAAGTGGCTGCTGATCAACGAGCAGACGAGCGCTGATGATCTTGCAGCCATGACGCAAGGTCAGACTCAGCTCATCGGCAAGCCTCTGGAGGGCTCCAGCGGGCAGGGGATTGAGCGATTCACGGACAAGGACTGGGCGGAAGGCACGGAGGCTTTTCTGCGCCTGCTGCGGGAGAAGAACATCGGCATCCTTGAGGAGATCGTCCGCCAGCATCCGAAGATGGCGTCCCTGTGTGAGACGTCGGTCAATACCTGCCGTATTGCCACCCTGCTGGGTGACAAGCAGCAGGGCATCGTCTACGCGTTCCTGCGCATCGGCAACGGCAAGGTGGTCGACAACGTGGACTGCGGCGGCATGGCGGCTCGCATTGACCTTGAAACGGGCACGCTGCTGACGGTCGGCGCGGACAAGCAGGGCAATACCTTCACCCATCATCCCAAGACGGGTACGCCTATTGTGGGCTTCACCATCCCGTACTGGGAGGAGGCCAAGGCCATGTGCATGGAGGCGGCCCAGAAGGTGCCCCAGATGCGCTTTGTGGCGTGGGACGTGGCCATCACGCCGGATGGTCCGACCTTCATCGAGGGCAACTCGTTCCCCAGCCACGCCATCCCGCAGTTTGCCGCTCACTATCCTGACGGAATCGGCATCCTTCCGGAGTTTGAGAAGTTCATTGATTTATGACAATGGCCCGGCTGATATGGCCGGGTTGCTTTACGGAGAAGAATAATATGTTTACTGCATATCATGTGGTGACGGACAGGCCCATGAAGGTCGGTCAGGTCATCCGTTTTGATGAGGAGAATCACAGCGGCGTCTGGCAGCGGGTCATGGACAAGCTGCCGCTGGTCGAGGATATTCTGGCGCATCCGGAGCGCTATCCGGAGCCGCTGGATCATCATACTGACGTGGCCCTGCGTGAGCTGGCGCTGGAGCAGGTGCGGCGGGAGAAGTATCCGCAGTATCCGTCCCGGATGGCTTGTCTCTATACCTCCGAGCTGCTCGAGAACGCGGAGTGCTGGGCGCAGTGGTTCACCGACTGGGGTAGGCCGACCTATTCCATTGTCAAGCTGGGCATTGAGGGCCGCTGCTTTGTCGGCAACGCCAACCTCTGCTTCGACGGCACCCCTGATCAGGCGGAGAATCTGCGGCTGGCGGATCGGTACTGGCGCGTCGACAATTCTGAAGAAACAGAGCGGCCGATTCCTGAAATGCTGGTCGACGGAGAGATCACGGTGCTCGAGATCATCCGCGAAGTGAACGGAAATCTGTAAACATTTGCCGATGCCCCTTGCAAAGCGCATTGGACAAGAGTAGAATGGTGGGACAGGAAGGGGTGATGTGACCATGGCGAGACGGCTGCTGATTCTGCTGACCGCACTGCTATTGTGCTGCCCGGCGCTGGCCGAGGAAACGCAGCCGCAGGAAGTCGAATGGTCCTTCGTTGAAGAAGTCATGCTGGATGACGACAACAACGTGGTTCCCTTGGAGGAAGACACCCCGCCGGTCGAGGAAGAACCTGTCGTGGAACTCACGGCCCGAGACGATTTCATCAACCGCATCATCGCGCTGGGTGAGCAGCTGTACAAGAAAGCTGACGGCAAATCACAGCGCGCGCATTATTCCGGCGATATCTACGTCTGCAAGAACTTCACGACCTATCTTTTCCGGGAAAATCGCGACAGCTTCCGCATGGCGGAATATCCGGATGTGCAGCTCAAGATTCCAAACAACCTGCCCAAGGATAAGTGCCGCCCCTACAGCTACGGCATCCTGTGGGAGGATGTTGCTGCCAGCGAGGGCAACCCCTTCTATGTGGCAGCGAGCTTCCGCTATGATACGAACCTGAGTCACGCTGAGAATCTCGAGCTGGCCTGCGAATTCATGCGTCAGGCGCAGCGGGGCGATTTCTTCCAGATGTCTGCGGACTATGAGTATGGCGTAGGCGCTCACAGCGCGATTATGCTCTCTTATGACCCGGAGAACGATGAGATTCACTGGATGGACTCCAACATGCGCGGCGGCAAGCGGGATGGCATTCGCTACGGGCTGGTGCAGTTCGACGAGGTGAAGTCCGTGGAGTGGTGGGCTTCGACCTTCTGCCACAAGACCCGCGGCGCGACGCTGTACCGTCTGCGAGACGACATCATCTATGCGGGGGATTGACAGTCATGGACTTCGGCATGCCCTTTTTGCTGGAAAACAATAGTCTTGAGGAATGCGCGGCGCTTTGTCAGCGGCTGCGCCTTTCTTTCGTGGAGCTGAATGCGAACTTCCCGGCATGTCAGAACCTGCGGGCTGATATGCTGCGCAAGCTGGCCGGACAATATGGGCTGTACTTTACGCTTCACCTTGAAGAGGAGAGTGATCCCTTCGCATTCAATGGGCGCGTCCGGGATGCGTGGCTGCGGACCGTTCATGATGCGATTGTGCTGGCAAAGGATGCGGGCATTCCGCTCATCAACATGCACCTGCCCAAGGGCGTGTACATCACGCTGCCGGACAGACGAGTTTTTCTCTACAACAGCTATGCAGGAGAATATCGCCGGGCATTGTTGGAGTTTCGTCAGATGATTGAATCGGAGATTGGCGACAGTGTTTTGCGCCTGTGCGTTGAAAACACCGGTGGCTTTGCGCCCCATGAGCAGGACGCGCTGGAACTGCTGCTGGAGTTGCCAGTTTTTGGCTTAACGCTGGACATTGGTCATAGTCACGGTGCCGGCAACGTGGATATTCCATTTTATGAGAAGCATATGGACAGGCTCATGCACATGCACGGCCATGATGCGCTGGGAAAAAAGAATCACCTCGCGCTGGGCGACGGTGAAATCGACCTGCCGGGGCGCTTTGCGTGGGCCGCGAAAAGCGGAGCACGGGTGGTGCTGGAGACCAAAACCATTGCCGCGCTGGAGACGAGCGTGAGCCGACTGCCGGAAATTCTTGCGCGGATGGGTGAAAAAGTGTAAGAAAGCTCTTGCATTTCCAAGTCCGGTTATGGTATAATAGCTGTCGGTTATGAAACGGACGGTCCGCTGCCCGGGGACTCCGAACTCATGCGGAGCCGGGTACGAACGTCTATGTGGGAAGGAGGCACCAACATGAGCGAGATTATCCGTTCCATCGAGCAGGCGCAGCTTCGCAAGGACATGCCCGCCATCGCCATCGGCGATACCGTGCGCGTCTGGGTGAAGGTTGTTGAAGGCAACCGCGAGCGTCTGCAGGCTTTCGAGGGCACCGTCATCGCCAAGCGCAACGGCAGCGTGCGCGAAACCTTCACGGTTCGCCGCGTGTCCTACGGCATTGGCGTCGAGCGCACGTTCCCGATCCATTCTCCCCGCGTTGATCGCGTCGAGATCATCCGTCACGGCAAGGTCCGTCGGGCGAAGCTGTACTACCTGCGTTCTCTGCAGGGCAAGGCGGCCAAGATCAAGGAAATCAAGCGCATCTGATGATACCATCAAAGAAGCGACCCCATTTCGGGGCCGCTTTTTTGATGTCACGGGATTTTCAGATCGTAGGTGAACGGTATGCATACGCCGCTGTCGTCCGGCAGGAAAACGGTCGCTGATGCTTCGGAGGGAAGGAGGTTGATTGCGGTTCGACGAACGGAGCCGTCGATGAGATGCTCCTCCAGCAGCACCCATGCTGCGGCGGAGGAGACTGCAATATCAGCGCTTTCGCCAAGCGTCTGGCGGCGCAGCTCCACGTTGTTTGCATCCATTTCAATTAGCTCGATCGAGGAAGCAGGAATGACTGCCTTGACATTCAACTCTGCGAACACGCTTTCACTGATCTCCTGTGCGCCGCTCTTTATACGGCTGTCCTGCGAGACGGAGAGTGTCAGCCCATTCAGATTGCCGGTGTATTTGCCCATGCTGTTTTCCTCAACAGCGTACAGCGTGCCGTCGCTGCGCTGGTAGACGTTTTCCAGACTCAGAATGGGCTCTTCCGGAAGCATCTGTTCATAGACGTACAGCGTTCCGGAAATGGAATAGGAAATAGCGCTGTTCGCGGGATCTTCATCGGACAGATCGCCATCTGTAGAATGCTTATACCCCAGATGAATATCCACGAAATGATCGTCGATCTGCGAATCAGTGAGAAGTGCGCCATCGTTGTCAAAATCATGAAAGATCGCCAACAGATAGCCGTCAGGTTCGTGAGGCTCCAGACGAGACTCTGTATATTCTGACCATTCCTTCATTAGCACAACGTTTAAGCCGACAAAGCGGTCATTTGATGCGGTGACGTCTTCCAAAGCCAATTGGCAGCCGCTCAACAGCAGGACAACAGCCGCTATCATCGCGAGGAGCAGATAGTTATTCTTCTTCATCGTCCGATTCCTCCAGTTCTCCATCAAAGGATAGTATATCGCCAACGTCGCAGTTCAGAAAGTAACAGATGCGGTTTAGCGTCGTGAAGCGCACGCCCTTGGCGCGACCGCTGCGCAGGATGGACATGTTGGCTTCGGTGATGCCCACCTGCTCACAGAGCTGTTTGGATGTCATGGCGCGCGCTTTCAGTAGTTTGTCAAGTCGGACTTGAATTCCCATAAGCTGTCCCTTTCAAATCATCAGGTCGTTGTCATGTTTGACCCGGCAGGCAGCAGCCATACAGCGGGCAATCAGCAGCGTGCCGCAGGAGAGGGTCATCTCCGTCAGCAGGAGGTCAATCGACAGGTCGATGTCCGACAGCCAACGTCCCATGAGCAGCATCAGCACATTCCGCGCAGCAAGGGAGCAAACCGAGGCGATCAGCGCCCACCGGGCACGCCCGGCCAGCAGCAGAGCCTGACGCTCGCTTTCGGCATGGAACCAGCCGTTCTTCTCCATGACTGTCAGAAGCGCCAGAGCGCTATCCAGCAGCAACAGCCAGAAGATATCAGCAGTCATCGAGGCTGCTAAACACGGAATAGCGGCAGGCTGCGAATACGCGGCAAACAGGGAACAGCCCATGCAAAGGGCGGTAAAAAGCATGGTGGCGAACAACAGGGCGCGCATCCAGAAGATCAGTTTTCCGTCCGTCAGGCTGCCGACCCAGCGCATCGTGACGCAGGCGGCCAGCAGCGAAAGCGCCGCGTACATTGGCAGAATCGCGGCCCATTTGGTCAGCGTGTTGCCTGAAATGAACGGGGGAAGGAAAAACGTCGCGAGCGATGGATTGATAAGGAAATATAGCCCAGCGAACAGGCACAGCCCGGTCACGGGCCAGAGGAAATCACTGGACTGCTTACGCTTGCGGCGTGCCAAGAGAATATAAACCATCGGAAGCAGTGAAACGGCTATGCAGATCGACCATGCGGCGATGTTGCCTGCGGTGCCGGTAAGCGATAGCGCCCGGAGCTGCTGCCCGATCAAAAGAATGCCGTTGTTGAATGCTAACAGTGGTTTGCCAGACTTGATAGGCGCTGCGGCTGCCGCTCCCACGGCAAGGGCGGTGATGACGCCACACCAGTGCTTCTTCATGATTCTCAACTCCTTGAATTATTGTTTTTCAATAAGACAAGCTGAATTATAACATGTGGATTATTGTTTGTCAATAATTCTGACAACTTTTTTACACAGCGGCTTGACAGCGCCTCTGCGCGTGGCATAATCCGGTGCCTTGTCCCATAGACATGTTGCAGGCATGACGCATGAGGAGGGACATCCATGGAAAAGGGAACGGCATTCAATCTTTATCGAGATATCGCGGAGAGGACAGACGGGGACGTGTACATCGGCGTGGTCGGGCCTGTTCGGACGGGCAAGAGCACCTTTATCGCGCGGTTCATGGAGCAGCTCGTGCTGCCGAAGATGCCGCAGGGCCCGAGGCGCGAGCGGGTAGCTGATGAACTGCCCCAGTCCGCGTCGGGGCGGACGATCATGACGACGCAGCCCAAGTTCGTACCCGGCGAAGCGGTGACCGTTGCGCTGCAGGAGAACACGGCGGTGCGCATCCGTCTGGTGGACAGCGTCGGCTATCTGGTCAAGGGCGCGCTGGGCGTGAGCGACGACGACGGCACACGCATGGTGCACACGCCGTGGTTCGATCAGGACATTCCCTTCGATCAGGCGGCGGAGGTCGGCACGCGAAAGGTCATGACTGATCACGCGACCATCGGCATGGTCGTCACCACCGACGGCAGCATCACAGAAATTCCGAGGGGCTCCTATGTGGAGGCGGAGGAGCGCGTGGTCAACGAGCTCAAGGCGCTGGGCAAGCCCTTCGTTATCGTGCTCAACTCCGCTACGCCCCGCAGCATGGAGACGCTGTCGCTCCGGGACGCGCTGGAAGATAAGTACGCGGTGCCCGTGATGCTGCTCAACGTCAAGGAGATGCAGGTCGAGGACATCCAGCATGTGCTGGAATCCGTGCTGCTTGAGTTCCCGCTGCGGGAGGCGCATCTGACCGTGCCGACATGGCTGGGCGCGCTGGACACGGATCACTGGCTGGTATCCCATGTGCTGGATGGCGTGCGCGAGGCAGGCAAGGCCAGCCGCAAGATGCGCGAGACGGACGTGTATGTCGACGCCTTTGCATCCTCTGAATACGCGGGCGAAGTGCGGACGCTGCAGACCTATCCCGGCGAGGGCAGGATGGACTTTGCGCTTCCGCTCAAGGATGGTCTGTTCAACCGGGTGCTGGGCGAGGAATGCGGTCGGGAGATTCGCGGCGATGCGCATCTGCTGTCCCTGATGAAGGAGCTGGTCAGCGCCAAGGCAGAGTATGATCACATCGCGGAAGCGCTGCATGCCGTGCGGGAAACGGGCTATGGGCTTGTCACCCCGACCATGGCCGAGATGACCCTACAGGAGCCGGAGATCGTGCGGCAGGGCGGGCAGTTCGGCGTGAAGCTCAAGGCTCACGCGCCATCGCTGCACATGATCCGCGTGGACATCGAGACCGAGGTCACGCCTGTGGTCGGCACCGAGAAGCAGTCCGAGGAGCTGGTGCGCTACCTCATGGATGAATTCGAGAACGATCCGCAGCAGATCTGGTCGACCAACTTCTTCGGCAAGAGCCTCCACGACATGGTGCGCGAGGGCCTGAGCAACAAGCTGCTGCGCATGCCTGACGACGCGCGGGAGAAGGTTCAGGAGACGCTGACCCGCATCATCAACGACGGCGACGGCGGCATGATCTGCATTTTGCTCTAATTTCCGACACATCAGTAAATAACGGACGTTTTCGCTGGAAATGGCGGGCAAAACATGCTACAATGCTAATGAATGATTCTTTTGACCTTTCTCGCGGGGTTTCTGCCCGCTGATGATAGAACGAGGTGCTGACGATGGCCCTTCTGATACGCAATGGCTTACTGTACACACAGACAGCCCGCGGAACCATTCGCGGTGATATCCTGTTGGACGAGAACGGCATCCTTGCTGTGGCGGAGCAGGTTGACGCGTCCTCGGTGATGCTGGACCACATTATTGACGCGGACGATTTGCATGTCTGTCCGGGGCTGATTGACCCGCATATGCACCTCGTCCGCGCGGCGAGATACCTGAAGGATGACCTGTCCGCGCTGGGAGACGCGGCGCTGGCGGCGGGCGTGACCACCTCAGCCCTGTGGCAGGGCGACGGCGAGCAGTGCATCATCCGCCATGGCCATGCGGAGGCAGCGGCCCCTGCCATCGTGCAGCTTAAAATGGAGGACAAGAATGACGATCAGCTGCGGCAAGCCATGCTGGAGGCTGCGGACAAGGGCGTTCGACTGGGCTGCGAGATCTACGGCACGTCGGCGGCCAAGCGGGTGCTGGCGCTCCAGCGTGAGACGGACTGTGACTTGGTGCTGGTGCACCTGACGGACTGCGGCGATATGCTCGGCGAGATCGTTGCGTCAGGCTGTCCCGTCATCCTTGGCGCGTGCTGCCGCCGGGGTACGACCAGCGCCTATGAGCTGGCGGCAAAGCTGCAGCGGGCTGGCGTGACCGTGGCGATGACGGGCGACTATCCTTCGACGCGGCTGCATCATTTGCCCATCAGCGCGGGACTTTGCGTGAAGGAGGGCCTTTCTGCCGAGGAGGCCCTGCGCATGATCACCATTGACGCGGCAAAGCTGCTGGGTGTCGATGGCGTTGCAGGTACCATCGAGCCGGGCAAACGGGCCGACCTGACGCTGTTCGATGGCAATCCCATGATGCTTGCCAGCGCTCGGGTCATCACGGTCAGCGGCGGCGAGCTGCTCTGACAGGCAAGGATTGACAAACGGTGTCCAGTTGCGCTACAATAAGACGAAAAGGGCTTATGCGCTTTCACAACATCAACACGAAGGCTGGCGAGACATATGAAGCATACCATGACCATTGCGGGTCTGGAACGTGACCTGCCCATCTGCCCCGTGAACGAGAACCTCTCCATCGGCGCGTTCGTCATCTTCGGCGACTGTGAGCTGACGGAAGCCTGCGCCCGGGAACTGCTCAAGCGTGCTCCGGCGTATGACTACATCATCACTGCCGAGTCGAAGGGCATCCCGATTGCCTACGAGATGGCCCGTCAGGCGGGCGACAAGAAGTGGCTGCTGGCCCGCAAGGGCGCAAAGCTCTACATGCGCGATGTGTTCGGCGTCGAGGTCAAGTCCATCACCACCGCGGCGGTGCAGAAGCTGTATCTGGACGGCAACGACGCGGCGCTGATGAAGGGCAAGCGCATCCTGATCGTCGACGACGTGATTTCCACGGGCGAATCCCTGCTGGCGCTGGAGGAGCTGGTGCGGCAGGCTGGCGGCGAGATCGCGGGCAAGATGACCATTCTGGCTGAGGGTGACGCCCAGAAGCGCGAGGATATCATCTATCTGGAGAAGCTGCCGCTGTTCAACAGCAAGGGTGAGATCATCGGCTAACTCATCACCCATCAAATGCAAGAAGCCCGCAGGTTTGCCTGCGGGCTTTTGTGATGCCGCCTGTCAGCCGTTGCTGTTATCGGTGGATGACGTTGTCTCAAGGACAGCGCCGCTCTGCGGATCGATGATGACGCAATAGCTGCGATAGGGCGCGTCGGGATCGTCGATGAAGTAGATGGCGTAAAAGGGCTCGGACAGACTGCCGTAGGGGTCGTAGCGCTTGTACCACACGGCTGTGGCGAAGGAAGCGGTATCGACGCCTTGCGCGGACAGGGATTCCAGCGCGATGCTGATGGCCATGGCCTCGCTGATATCATCTGCTGAGGGAAGACCGTTCTCTTCGCCAAGGATGGCGGCTTTATCTTCCAGCGACCAGAATTCACAGCGCCCCTTCTCGGATTCAAGCTGCTCCAAGACCGTTGGTTCGGATGGCGTGGCGCTCAGGGAAAGCTCATGTTCGGGGGTATGAATGCCCAGAAGATCATCCTCAGTCACTGTGCCGTCCCGCGTCAGCAATACCGTGTATGCGGCGCTGGCATAGGGGTCTTGGAGAAAATCGATCATCCAGCGCGGGTCAGCGGTCCCACCGGTGGTGAAAAAGGACACGGAAGCGATCATGCCATTCAATTCGTTTTCCTTCTGCTCGCGGGCGTCCTCGTTGCAGGCTTTCAGGAGCGCTTCTCTGGCAATGCTCACGGCTTGCATGGCGGTCAGATCGCCTTCCGCGGGCAGACAGTCTCGCCATGTGTCCAGCACGTCGATCTTGGAACGAATGTATTCACTGTACCAGAAACGATCCTCGAGTGACCACAGGGACATTGGCCCCTTGACGCTCTCGATGATGTCAATATGGGATACGGCGTCCTCCCGACCAAAGGCATCCGTGATGAGCGAGGTCACGATGGCCTCCTTTTCATCTGCTCGCGTATCCGCGTCATGCAGGACGGTCAGCCGTTCCTCGGGGAAATCCCAGCCGTTTTCCTCCAGCAACGAAACGAGCCGCAGCTTCTCGTCGTAGCTCCATGTGTGGAAGGGTCCCTTTTCCACCTCCATGTCGATGACCTGCTCAAACATGTGATTGAGAAGCGTCGCTGCCGCTGCAGTGACCGACAGGGTCAGCAGCGCCAGAACCAGAACGAGGCTGACAGAGATTCTCCTTTTCATTGGCTTACCTCCTTTGATCGCGTTTACAACTTCCCGATGCAGATGATTCGATACATGAAGTCCCGACAGGTTTGCGTCCAGCGCTTCCCGGATTCGCGTGTCCTTCATGCTTCGTCACTCCCTTCCGGCTGATATCGCAGCAGCTCGCAGGCCTTTTTCAGCCTGCGCGCGACGGCCTGACGGCTGGTGCCCAAGGTCTGCGCCGTTTCTTCCAAGGTCATGTCCTGATAGTAGTACAGCAGGGTCACCTGCCGGTATTTCTCGGGCAGGGCCAGCACATCGAGGAAGAGTTCCCTCTGCTCCTGTGTGACGGGCTGCAGAGCGGGTGGAAGATCCTCCGGCGCGCGCGTGGTATCCACATGGCGGAGCCATGCCGAGCGCTTGTAATCCTTGCAGGTGTTGATGGCGATGCGCGTGAGCCAAGTCTTGACGCTGCTGCCGTCCCGGGCTTGAAAGCGCCGCATGCTCCGCCACGCTTTCAGAAAGGTGTCCTGAAACGCGTCCTCCGCCAGCGCCATATCGTTCAGATAGAGCACGCACAGCCGAAGAATCGTATCCTGATAGGCGTTCATCCATGATTCCAGCAAAGCCTCCTGTTCGTCAGGCGACATGCTCTTCACCTCCGTTCACCCATTAGACGAATCAGGAACGGCATTTTGTAACGCTCAGCGAAAATTTCCGTTTGCGATCCGTGTGATGCGCTGGTGAATATCGGCTGCGGTTCCGTGCCATGCTATCCACCAAAGGAGCGTGATCGGTCATGAACGACTTCCGGACTGATCTGGCCATGGAGCGCACTGCGGTCCCGGAAGGGCTCAACGGCGTGACCGTGGATACGCAGGAGCGCGATGGCGCGGAGATCACATGGGTGCGAATCGAGTCGGCGTCGGCATCCGCGCGGCTGGGAAAGCCTCAGGGATGCTACTGGACGCTGACTCACCCCAGAATGCCGCTGATGCTGCCGGAGGAGCGAATGTCTATCGCTGCTGAAGCCGCGCAGGTGCTGCGTATTCTGCTGCCCCCGGAGGGGGATATCATGGTGCTGGGGCTGGGCAACAGGCGCATGACGTCCGACGCGCTGGGTGATCGCGTGGTCAGCGGGATCATGGTCACCCGGCATATGAAGGAGAAGGGCCTGCGGAGCGTCTGCGCGATGTCGCCGGGCGTGCTGGGGGTAACGGGTGTCGAGTCTGCCGAGTTAGCGCTGGGACTGACCAAGCAGCTTCGCCCGGCTGCGATCATTGTCGTCGACGCGCTGGCAGCCATGGAGACCAGCCGTATCTGCACCACCATCCAGATCACGGACACCGGCATTCATCCCGGCAGCGGCGTGGGGAATCACCGCAAGGGCATCACGGCGGAATCACTGAGCGTTCCGGTCGTTGCTGTGGGCATCCCGATGGTGGTGTACGCCTCCACCATTGTCCGCGACGCGCTGGAGAAGATCATGGCGAAGGAGGCCGGCGGAGAGGACGCGCACCTCATGGCCGAGAAGCTCACCGCCAGCATTCAGGACGATCTGGTGGTCACGCCCCGAGGCATTGACGAGCTGGTGCAGAGCCTTGCTGATATGCTTGCGTTGGCAATCAACCATGCCCTGCAGCCCGATTTCACCATGGAGGAGCTGTCACGCTGTCTGCACTGATTCTATTTTGGCGTCCGACTGCATAGGCTTGTATCAAACGGCTGAGGCGGTGAGGCTATGAGGCGATGGTGTGCGATGCTGCTGGCAGTGGTGTTTTTCGCCTCACTGCCTGTTGGAAAGGCTGAGGAGACCCCCGCGCCGGATCGGACGCTGCATGTTGAGGTTATCCGCGAAACAGCTCCGTCGGACGGAGACGGCCCGCGGGTACTGATCTATCATACGCATACATGGGAGGCCTATACACAGGTTGACGGCGCCCGCTATGAGGAGACAGAGAAATGGCGTACCGCCGACAACAACGCGAATGTGGTCGCTGTAGGTGCGGCGCTGGCCAGCTCGCTCCGGGCGCTGGGATGCACCGTCGTGCAGGATGACACGGCCTTCGAACCACCGAATCTCGACAGCGCCTACCAGCGTTCCCTGACCATGCTGGAGCGGCGAACTGAGGCAGGGGAAAGCTACGACCTGTACATCGACCTGCACAGGGACGCGATCTCCTCCCAGTCCACCATCAAGCGCACGGTCGATATTGGCGGTGTGAACGTGGCGCGGTTCATGGTGCTTGTCGGCAAGGGAACCGGCAGCGGCTTCGACGTAAAGCCGGACTGGGAAGCCAATTACGCCATCGCCGAGCTAATCACCGAGAGTCTGAACGGACAATGCGACAGTCTGGCGCGGGATATCAAGGTCAAGACAGGTCGGTTCAATCAGCACATTGCGCCGCAGTGCGTCCTGATTGAATGCGGCAACAACGAAAACACCCTGCAGGAAGTGCTCGACGGCGTGCCATATCTGGCGCAGGCGGTCATGGATGCGCTGCGGGTGCTGTCCGGTGCGGAGGAGCGGCTGTATAACTGAACGAAAAAACCCGGAGCATGACGCTCCGGGTTAACTTGTATCTAAGGCTTACAGCCGCGCAAAAGTCAGAGGATATTCCTGCACAAGCGGCTTGAGCGCACGGGCGATCCTCGCGTCGCCGCGGGCGGAGGGAAGCACCCACATCTGCAGCGCCCAGTCAATGGCGGCGGGGAGACCGCCTTCCATGAGCGGCGCGGCTGCTGCGATAAGCCGGCGCATCTCCAGCATAGCAGAGCCGGAGAGAGGCGCGGCAACCGCGAGAATGGGATCGAGCGCCGTGTGGAATTCCGCGTCCGACAAGGCCGGAGCATCCAGCAGCGCAATCAGGGAAGAAGCGCTGACGGGAGAGCCATCCGCCTCAACCGCCGGAACAAAGGCCGTGATGGACAGCGGATAGATGGGCCACGGATCCATCTCAAAGGCGGCGCTGTTGGGGATCGTCTTGGAGAGGAACAGCCGGGTGACGCCGGACATCGGCGCGTAAGTCGGCAGCGTGGACACCAGCAGATGAGGCGTGCCGTCAGCGGGTCTGGTGGCCGCCAGCGGCACCTGTTCGGTGGACACCTGAACCGCGTAACCGCTCTGCCAGCCCAGCGCATGGACGACATTCTTGAACCATGTCGACGCTGCGGCGGTCGAGGGAGCGGACAGGCCAACCCGGGGCGATACGGCCAGCAGAAGCAGCAGCGCGGCGCAGGCATTGCGTGTCATTTCCACGCCGCAGGCCTCGCTTGCCGACTGAACGCGATTCAGCAGCTCATTCGCAGCCGTCTTCGTGCCAGCCACGGAGGTCATGCGCAGGGGAATGCCATGGACTGGGGCGGTCATGGCGGCGTCCGTCAGGGCCTTTGCGAGAGCTTCAGGAAGCGCCTGATGGGTCAGCTCATCAACGGTGCGCAGCAGGCTGTCCCGCTGCTCGGTGAGCGTGTTGAGCTGGAGCTTCAGCGCGTCGATGCGCTCCTCCAGACCAGCAGCAGTCTTTGCCAATGCGTCGGATTCCGCCTTGGCCTTTTCGGAGAGCCTGGCAATCGTCTGACGGCGGAAAGTGTCCACGTCCGACTTGGCCTTGTCAAGCTGCACCAGCGCGGTCAGCCGTTCGGCCTCCAGATCCTGCAAGCGGCTCAGCAGCACCTTCTGCAGCGGCGTGGTTCCGGCAGCCCCGGCGGCTGGCTCCAGATGAGCGCGCATGCCATCGAGGGAGAACAGGAAATCCACAAGCTGCGCGCGGGATTCAGGAAGCTGCCATGCCGCGCGGAGGCTGTTGCAGGCGGTCTCGACAGGGTTCACGACGTTGTTCATCGCGGCGCCGGCGGGCAGCGGATCGGCCGGGGGTTCATTGCGGGCGATGCGCCACTGGGAGGACACGACCTCCTGCAGCTTGTTCTTCGGCTGGGGAACAGAAGTGCGAAGCGGAGCGCGGTACAGCGGAGTGCCCGTCAGACCGCCAGTGGGCGCGGGACGGGGCTGGGGCGCTTCCTGACGAGGCGCCTCATGAAGCAGGTTCGCGCTCTGGGAAAGGGGCTGCGCAATGTCCTTGAGGGTTTCCTCAAAGTCGCGGGAAGCATCCAGAATCTGCAGCGGCTTGCCGATAGGCAGCGGCTCGTCAGCCTGGGGATTCACAGGAGCCTCGATCTGCTCGACAGGCGTTTCCCGGCAGAGAATCAGGCGCGTCTGGCCGTCAGGGCAAGCGATGCTGTAAAGCGGCTCGACAGTTCCTTCAGCGGCGGAAGGCTGCTCAGGGGTGTCCTTGCGGACCGGACCGTGCAGCGCGCCGTCCTCGCGAATGAAAAACAGCGGCGTGATGGCTTGCGGCGCGAGCGAGGCGAAATCATCGGCCTTGCCGTCCAGCACCTGAAAGAAGGTGTGCTCCGGCAGGGGATAAACGGTATCAGAATATAAAATATACTGGTTGCATTCACCGTGATCGGGATGATAGTTTTTGTTGGTGCGGATCTTATTTGCTTCAGGTGGAACATTGGTCAGATTCATCATGCAATAGGGGCCGATGGCACGCATGCGTTCCTTAAAGGTATGCTGCTCGTTGCGATCGGGGACGATCCGCAGACAGCCGTGATCCGGCCACAGACGGACAGCTTCCTCCTGCGCGTCACCGCTGATGGTTAAAAGAGGCCGAACCCGGAAATAAGCGCGTGCAATATTGTCCTCCTCGAGATAGACGAGGACGAGCTCCTTGTCGCAATTCATCGTTTGCCTCCAAAAATACTTATTTTGAGACATCAATAACATCTGTCTCCTATTGAGAAAATTGTACCAAAATATCATCATTCCGTCAAGAGTTTTCAGGGCCCTTCGCCGCCTTTTGCGCATATTTTTTGCCCGCTTGTGGGAAACTGCCGTTAGCAAAAGGAAGGGGAGTTACAATGTCAGTCGGAATGATCGTCCTGACGGCGCTGGCCGTCCTGATCTTCTTCGGGGTGCTGCAGCGGGTGCTGGACAGGATGTACCTGACGGACCGGCAGGCGCTGGCCGTCGCTGCGGCCATGTTTGTTGGGACGCTGATCCCCAACATCAATTTGGGGCCTGTGGCCCTGAACATCGGCGGGGCAATTATCCCGCTGGCTATCTGTATCTTTCTGTTCATCAAGGCTGACACGGGCCTTGAAAAAGGCCGGACGCTGCTGGGCTGCTTCCTGACGGGCGCGGCGATCTTCGGCCTGTCGCTGGCCCTGCCTTCGGAGCCGGAGCAGCTCATGATCGAGCCGATGTGGCTCTACGCGATCTGTGGCGGCCTGCTGGCGTGGGTCTTGGGCCGGAGCCGCCGGGGTGCGTTCATCTGCGGCGTGTTGGGCGTGATGCTGGCAGACACGGCAACCGCTGTCGTCAACTGGAGCCGTGGGATTGACCAGCAGCTTGTGCTTGGCGGCGCGGGCGTGGCGGACGCGGTGGTTGTCAGCGGCGTGCTGGCCGTGCTCCTGTGCGAGCTGGTCGGGGAGATCGTCGAGCGGATGGTGCGCGGCCGCCGGAAGGAGGGAACCTCGTGAAAAGGGGATTGATTTGCCTGCTGATCCTGTGTCTGATGCTGCCGTTGGCTGCCTTGGCTGAAGGCGAGGAGCAGGTCTGGGAGCTCGTCACGGAGGACGGCAGGGTTCTGACACAATTGACCTATGAGCCGGAAACAGGCGACGAGTATCTGGCCGGGGATAACACGCTCTATGTCGTCGTTCGCGTGGAAGGAAACCGTGCGGTTGCGCAGAGTCAGGGCATGGTTGCGCTGCCGGACGTGGCGTGGCTGGACTCGGACGCGGCACTGGCGGTGAGCGCCATGGGCGACAAGCGAATCGCCATGTACTGCACGCATTCCGATGAGAGCTATGAGCCCTCCGACGGCACCTATTCCAGCAATGATCGCGGCTCGATCTATGAGATCGCGGAGGCGCTGGCAGCAGCGCTGGAGGAGGACGGCGTGAGCGCGACCGTGGCTGACACGCTGCATCATCCCCATGATTCCGGGGCTTACCGCCGCTCCCGGCAGACGGCGGTTGAATTGCTGCGGGAAACAGCGCCTGACGCGCTGCTGGACATTCACCGGGACGGCATTCCTGATCCGGAGCAGTATCAGACGACCATTGGCGGGCGCGAATGCTCCAAGATCCGCCTGCTGGTAGGCCGCGGCAACCAGAATATGGAGGTCAACAAGGATTTCGCTCTGACCGTCAAGGCCGTGGCGGACAAGCTGTACCCCGGTCTTATCAAGGATATCTACATGGGCAAGGGCGTGTTCAATCAGGATTTGCTGCCCAAGAGCGTTCTGCTGGAGTGCGGTACCTACACGCTGGAGAAGGAACTTGTGATGCGCAGCATGCCGCTGATGGCCGACGTGCTCTATCGGACGCTCTACGGCGGCGTGACGGGCTCAGCGGGCACTGTGTCCGATTCCCGCTCCTCCGGGCAGAACCGTGCGTCGAACGACGGTATCACTCCCGGAGCAACCGACGTACCCGTGAACGCTGAGGGCAATGATGGCAGCATGACGGGCATCCTGTGGGTCGTCGGCTTGTTCATCGTCGGCATTATTGTCTACGGCGTGCTGGCTGCGGGCTCCATGAGGAGCGGTGTGCGCAAGGCAGGACGTCACCTGAGTGAAATGACGGGCGGTCTCATCGGAAAGAAGCCAGAGGAAGGCGAGAATCCGGAACACTCGGGGAAAGAAGAATAAGCATGCTGATGAAAGGCCGCAGGCAGCGGCCTTTTTCCGTTGCGCGTTTCCGGGCGGCATGCTATACTGTAAGCAAAACGCAGGATGAAGGTGAGGACTGTGCTGCGATTGACGCAGGAGAATTTCTCAAAGGCCCGCGATTTCATTTTCTTGCAAGGCGATGACATCACCCGTGCGTGGTTCCGCTATTGCTTTGAGGGCAGTGACGCGGATGCTTTCATGGATGAGCTGGCGAAACACCAGCATGAAAATGGCGGCTTTGGCGGTTTGATCTATGAATTTGATTATCAGGGCCCCTGTCTCAAATGCACCGAGCATGCCTTTCGGTACATCTTCTATATGAAGAAGAAGCCGGCCGCCGAGCATCCGGTGGTTCAGAGAATGGTCAACTATGTGCTGGAGCACTATCGGCCGGAAATCGGTCGCTGGGGTGAGCTGCTGGAGCCCGGTGTGAACGAAGGCGCGCATGTCCTGTGGTGGACCTATCCCGACGGCGACGTCACGCCCATCGCCGACTTCGACGAGCGGGTCAGCCGGTACAAACCCAACGGCGAGGCGGGCCTCGCGGCGATCGTCGCCATGTATGCCGAGCTGGTGCCGCAGGAACTGTATCAGGACATTATCCGTTATCCTGTCGAGCACATTCTGCGGTATTATGACGAGGCGTCTCCGCTGTTTGGTAAGTCTGCCCGCAGCGATCACGGCAAGAATGACATCGAGACGCCGTACAATCTGAAATGCTATCAGCAATTCGTCAAATGCCTGCCGGACAGGGCGCTGGCGGACCGGCTGACTGCCATTCTCCGCCAGAATCCGACCGCGTGCATGCAGCTTGATTATGCTGCGTGGGAAAACGGCTATGAGGAGCTGCCCTGCGATGTGGTCGAAACGCCGGACAGCGTGGTATATCCGGCGGTCAGGAAAGTCGTTGATGAATCGCTGGATTACCTTATCAAGCGGCAAAGCCCCGATGGCGCATGGCATCTGACATGGGGGTTCGGCGAGGACGAACGGTTCCGCCGGATGGAGCGGCTGTATGAAGCCAGCTATACCATGCAGATACTGGCAAGGCTGAACCGCTTCGGCAGGATCGAATAGTGAGCAGCTGCCAAGCGAAAAGGACTGTCCCGTGTGGAACAGTCCTTTTTGGTGTAAGATCGCATTGCGTTAGAGAGGTCCGAATCGGCGAGTCGCAGCCCTTCGGGGAGAACGCAGGAGGTGCGCTTTGGGCTGTCTCACGCATGTTAGAGACTCATCCTCCGCTTCCGCCGTTCTGCCCGCCAGACGACCAGCACCATCATGAGCACCGTACCGACGTAGGGGAAGATGGAGGTCAGGTTGGAGGAAATGCCAACGGACTGCAGGCGCATGCCCAGCGCGTCAATAAAGCCGAACAGCAGCGCCGCGAGGAAGACCTTGGGCGGGTTCGAGCGTCCGAAGATCACGCAGGCCACCGCGATGAAGCCGCGAGAATTGCTCATGTTCTCCGAGAAAGTAGAGAGATAGCCCATGGAGAGGTGCGCGCCCGCAAGACAGGCCAGCATGCCGCAGAGCAGGGAAGCCAGATACTTGATCTTCTCCGGGCTCTTGCCGGCGGAACGGAGGGACTGGGGATGCTCACCCGCCGAGCGCATCCAGAAGCCCAGCGGTGTGCGGTAGATCAGCAGCCAGCAGGCCAGCACCAGCAGCCACGAGATGTAGACCAGCAGGGTGTTGTTATTCAGCAGCGGGCCGATGACCGGAATGCTGTCGAGGAAGCTCAACGAGAAGCGCGGAAGAACGGAGAGACCGCCCTCCGCGTGGAAGGTGCCTGTCTGACCGGTCATGGCGCGCAGCAGGAAGGTCGTCAGGCCGCCCGCGAAGACGTTCAGTGCCACGCCGATGATGAATTCGTCGCTTTTCAGCTTGATGACGAATACGCCGTAGAGCAATCCCAGCACAAGGCCAATGCCCAGCGCCACGGCAATGCCCAGCACCCACGAGCCCAGCAGCCAGCTTCCCATCACCGCCGCGAACGCGCCGATGAGCATCATGCCGTCCACGCCGATGTTCATCATGCCGACATGATCGGTCAGCAGACAGCCCAGCGCCGCCAGCACGACAGGGGTCGCCGTGCGCAGAGTATTCTGCATCAGGCCGATCGCCATTGAATAGAAGTCCATGCCGTCAGCCTCCCTTCGTGAGCGTCAGCGCCGCCCGCCTGCGTGTTCTCCAGCCGCGGAAGGCCTGCAGGATGCCGTCCTCCGCCGCCATGAAGAAGATAATGATGGACTGGATGACGATAACCAGCGAGCTGGGAATGCCCGCCTGTGCCTCCATGTAGGTGCCGCCGATCTTCATCGCGCCGAAGAACAGGCTCATGAGGATGATGCCCAGCGGCTGATAGCGCATCATCATGGCGACGAGCATGCCGTCATAGTAGAATTCCTGTGAGACGGTGGTGATGAACCTCCGGTGCAGGCCGAAGACCTCAAACATGCCCACAAGGCCGCAGATCGCGCCGGAGACCACCATGCTGCCGATGGCGAGCCTCTCCGCCTTGAGGCCGGAGTACCGCGCAAAGCGACCGTTCTGTCCGGTCAGCTTCATCTCGAAGCCCGCGGTGGTGCGGCGCATGATGTACCAGACAAGGAGCGCGATGACGACGGACAGGAAGATCGACTGGGTCAGGTTGGAGGAGCGAATCAGCCGCTCGAACATGAACGCGGGATCGACGCTGTCCGTGCCGGAGTTGATGCCGCGCTCGGCGGTCTTGAGCGGACCGTTGGCGAGGTAGGCGCAGAAATAGATAGCGGCGCTGTTGAGCAGGATGGTGGTGACCACTTCGTCGACCTTCATCCTGACCTTGAGCATGCCGGGCACCCATGCGTAGAAGCCGCCGGCTGCCATGGCCGCCAGCAGGCACAGGGGAATACCAATGACAGGGGAAACGCCGGTGAGCCTCGCGCCGACAAAAGCGGAAGCAATTGCGCCCAGATAGAGCTGGCCCTCACCGCCGACGTTGAAGATGCCCGCCTGTGCCGCGATGGCTGTCGCGAGGCCTGTCAGGCAGAGGGTTGCCGCCTTGGCCAAGGTGTTGCCGACGAGACGGGGCTTGCTGAAAGCGCCCTCGATCATCAGTCGGTAACCCTTGATCGGGTCGAAGCCGGACAGCGCCATGATGACGCCGCCGACAATCAGCGCCAGCAGCACGGAGACGGCCAGCGCCAGCAGGTATTCCAGCAGCTTGCGTCCTTTCATGCCTGCGCCTCCTTTGTGCCGCCCGTCATGTAGTAGCTGATCTCGGTCTTGGGAATTTCACTGGGGATGAACTCGCCGGTGATCCGCCCCTCATAGATGGTCATCAGCCGGTCGGAGAGCCGGTACAGCTCGTCAAGGTCTGCGCTGACGAGCAGGATCGCGCAGCCGCTGTTCCGCTTGTCCATGATGAGCTGGTGAATGGCCTCCATCGCGCCGATGTCCACGCCGCGGGTCGGCTGGGAAATGATCAGCACGGGCGTCTCGAAAGAGAACTCCCGGGCGATGACGACCTTTTGCATATTGCCGCCGGAGAGGGAGCCAACCGCTGTGTCAAGGCCAGCGCCGCGAATGTCGAAGCGGTCGAAGGTCTCCTGCGCCCACCGGCGGATGGGGCGCTTCTTCATATGAATGCCACCGATGGAGAAGCGAGGCTGACGCTCCTTGCCGACGATCAGGTTGTCGGTTACGTCTGCGGGGGCCGACACGCCGGTCGCCAACCTGTCTTCCGGGATGTGCGCCACGCCCAGAGACCGCACCTGACCGGGGTTCATGCCCTTGATGGACTTGCCGCCGATGGTCACATCGCCGCCGGAAAAGCGCCGCATGCCCGTGATGGCCTCCACCAGCTCGCTCTGACCGTTGCCCTCAATGCCCGCGATGCCGAGAATCTCGCCGCGATGCACATCCAGCGACAATCCGCGAACCACCGTCAAGCCCCGGTTGTCGGAGACCTGCAGCTTCTCCACATGGATGGCGATCTCATTGTCGCTGGTGTCCGGATCATGCCGGTCAAGCTGGCCCAGCAGAACCTCACGCCCCACCATCATAGAGGCCAGTATGCGCTCGTTCACGTCCTTTGTTTCGCATACGCCGACCAGCCTGCCCGCGCGCATAACGCCCACCCGGTCGGAAATTGCCATAACCTCGTAGAGCTTATGGGTAATAATGATGATGGTCATCTGCTTCTCTTTGACGATGCGCCGGATGACCGTGAACAGCTCGTCGGTTTCCTGCGGCGTGAGCACGGCGGTGGGCTCGTCAAGGATGAGCACATCCGCGCCCCGGTGGAGCGTCTTGAGAATCTCCACGCGCTGCTGAAGGCCCACGCTGATCTCGCTGACCTTGTCGTCGGGATTGACCCGCAGGCCGTACTCCGCGACCAGATGCTCCGTGATGGCGCGCATCTTCGGGAAATCGCAGAAAAGGCCGAGCCTCTTCGGCTCCCGGCCCAGAACGATATTCTGCGCGACAGTGAAAGAGGGCACGAGCATGAAGTGCTGGTGCACCATGCCAACGCCGCGGGAGATGGCCTCGCTGGGCGAGAAATGCCGCACCTCCTGACCGCGGATGGAGACTGTGCCGGAGGTCGGGGCGTTCATGCCGTAGAGGATGTTCATCAGCGTCGACTTGCCCGCGCCGTTCTCGCCGACCAGCGCGAAGACCTCGCCGCGGCGGATGTCCAGCGACACATCGTCATTGGCGAGCACTCCGGGGAACTGCATCGAGACATGCCGGAAGGAGACAATGGGTTCATCCAAAGGAATCGCCTCGCTTGTGTGCGTGATAACAAAATCGGGGCAGGGGAAGCGCTCCTCTGCCCCGGAGAAAGCCGGGAATTAGTTCAGCGTAGAGGGAACAACGATCTCGCCGCTGAGAATCTTGTTCTTGATATCCTCAACCTCTGCCTTGAGCTCGTCGGAGACCTGCTGAGGCATGTCGTCCGTGCCGTAGGCGACGTCGATGTAGCCATTGGCCATGTCAGCCGTCCAGATCATGCCGCCTTGGAACATGCCGTCCATGTCCGCGACCACGTCGTAGAAGGACTTGTCGACGCTCTTGATCATGGAGCAGAGGATGTGCTCGGGGTCGATGAACTTCTGATCGGAGTCGACGCCGATGGCGTAATTGCCGGTTTCAGCGGCGGCAGCGAACACGCCCTCGCCCGTCTTGCCGGCCACGGCGAACACGATGTCGCAGCCCTCGTTGTACAGCGCGGTGGCGCACTCCTTGCCGTTGGCGGGGTCCTCATAGCCGTTGGCGTAGCGGCGCACAACCTCGATGTCGGGATTGCCATAGGCCGCGCCAGCTTCGTAGCCGACGATGAAGTCGTTGATGTTGTCCACATCCTCGCCGCCGACCACGCCGACCTTGCCGGTCACGGACAGCTTCGCGGCAATGTAGCCCACAAGGAAGGAGCCCTCGCTCTGCTTGTAGATGATGGACATGAGGTTTTCGCCCACGCCGTCAAGGCCGTTGTCGATGAAGATGAACTTGTTCTCGGGGAAATCCGGCACGACGGCGGTCAGCGGATCCCAGAACTGCCAGCCCACGGCCACCACGATATCGTAGTCCTCGGCGGCGGTGATGAGGCTCATCTCATAGAGAGACGCGTCCTCCTTGCACTCGATGATGGTCGTCCGGCTGGCGATGCCGTCCGCCTCGAGCTTCTGACGGCCCGTGTCAGAGGAATCATAGAAGCCCTGATCGCCCAGCGTGCCCGCGACGACGACCGCCACAGAAGGCGCTTCGGCCTCCTCGGCCATAGCGGGGACAAGGGAAAGAACCATGAGCATGACCAACAGCAGAGCCGTGATCTTCTTCATCAGGGGGTACCTCCTTCAAACGTCGTGCGGATCATTCCGCTCTTTGTAGTATACATTCTTGACCCGGCAGAAAAATTCCTGCCGGCGACATGGCGCTTGCAGGAATTTCATGCGCTTTTCTTGTATGATTGGACATAGAAGGAGATGATTCGTCATGAAGCTGCTCTATGTGGACGCCTGCGTCCGGGGTGAGGCGTCCCGCACGAAGCGCCTTGCCAGTGTATTTCTTGAGGAATGCGGGAGGCTGATGCCGGGCCTGTCTGTGATCACGCAGCGGCTGGGCGATATGAGCCTGCGGCCCATTGACGCGGATACCCTCGCCATGAAGGAGGCGCTCTGCGACAGGCGCGCATGGGACGATCCTTTCCTGCAACCGGCGGTTGATTTCCAGTCTGCGGACGCAGTGGTCGTCGCGGCGCCTTACTGGGACCTGTCCTTTCCTTCGCAGCTCAAGGTCTGGGTAGAGAACGTCTATGTCCGCAACCTGACCTTCCGCTATGAGAACGACCGCTGCATCGGTCTGTGCCGGGGCAAGGAAAGCGTCTACCTGACGACGGCGGGCAGTCCCATCGGCGATCATGACTGGGGCACGGGCTACATGAAGGCGGTGCTGACCACCTTGGGTATCCCGGGCTTCACGGCGGTGAAGGCGGAGGCGCTCGACCTTGAGGGCCGGGATGTGGAGGCCATCATGGCGGAGGCGGAGCAGCGGGCCCTCCAAGCAGCCCGGGAGCTGGCTCTGCGGCTCACCGGCGGGGCATCGCTTTGAGCAGCGCGGCGCTCAGGCCGCACCAGAGCAGCGTATAGGGCAGGCATATCTGTCCGCGCCAGTTCAGCGGCACGCGTCGGTAGTCCCACACCCGATAGTTCCTGTTCCAGACCCGACCGCAGGCATATTCGATGGCCGTGATGCCTGTGCCGCACAGCACCGCCTGCGTCGCACGGCGCAGGGATGTGCGCCGGAGCCTGCGGATCAGCAGCGTCGACAGACCGCCGGCCAGCGCCATGGAGTAATGTGTACGGCGGCGCGTTGCCAGCTCCAGAAGGGGATAGCCAATGGCTCCCAGCGCGAAAGTACCGAGCATGTTTGTCACCTCTGCGCTTAGCATGCGCAGAGCACGGCAAAATCAATCGGGAACATTAACCATGCGGAAATCATCGGAGATCAGCCTCTTTCCCTCCGCAAAGGGAACGAAAGTCTGCCTGCTCCAGCGGTTCAGATTGTTGATGAAGTCCTCCTGATGGGCCTTGGCGTTCAAATGCAGGGCAATGTACAGCAGGACATTGAGCGCAAAGCACGCGTCCAGCAGGGGGAAGTCGATTTCTCCGCCCTCCGAACGGTATCCTTCCGCGACGCGCTTCCGGGCCTCGATGCCGTTGACGGAGCCATACAGCGTGCTGATGTCCAGCATGGGATGCCCAACGCCCATCAGGGAGAAGTCGATCGGTACAAGTCCCGCGTCCGTGACCAGCATGTTGCTGGACGACAGATCGGCATGCACCATGATGTGCCTGCTGCCGTCCAGCTTGCTTTCCATGACGCGGCAGGCGTCTTGCAAAACAGCCGAGTGCTCCGCTGACAGCAGGCTTTCCTGCCGGGCTGTTGTAAGCCAGTCCTGCAGGCGGCGGCACAGGGAAGCGTCGTACCGCAGCACATGTTCCGCATGAAAGCCAACTGCCGCCTTGTGCATCCGGGCTGTCACCGCCCCGGCGCGGAAGTAAATGTCATGGGCGACGTCCTCCTCGCCGGGCGTGTGTCCCGGAAGCCACCGGAGCAGCGTTGCGCAGATGCCGCCGGGAAGCATCGTCAGACAGTCGCCGCGCAGGTTGACAACCGGGGTCTGCACGGGCAGACCATTGGCTGCAAGATGGGACAGGAAGGCCAGCTCCGTCCGGCGCAGGGCTGTGCGATCGAGGCCGTCAAAAAGCGCGTCCGTGCTGAACCCCTCCGCGTGGCGATGGATTCGCAGCAGATATTTGTCTTCGACGTTGATGGTCATGTTCTCGTTGTGCCGGATCAGCGTCCATGAGGCATTGTCAAGACCATACTGCGCCAGCGCGGCTTTGACCAGCTCCTCCATGCAAAATCAGCTCCTTTCACACAAGGCGAGCAACCGGAGTCGGCTGCTCGCCTCGCTTTGTCTGTTCGGATATTACGGGTTTGTGATGAACTTCATCAGGTCAGCAAAGAGAGGATTGTTCTGGTCGAGCACCAGCGTCGCGTCCTCGTCGATGGCCTTTTCGAGGGCCTGCAGCGCGCGCCAGTAGGCGTAGAAATCAGGATCAGCAGCGTAGGACTGGGCGTAGATGTCAGCGGCCTCCGCGTCGGCTTCCGCCCGGATCACACCAGCCTCGCTGATGGCGGCGGCTTCAATCTGCCGGGCTTCCAGATCGGCGGCGGCGACGGCCTTGTTGTACTCCTCGTTGCCCTCGCTGCGGAGCTGCTGAGCCATCTTGGCGCGGTCGGCCTGCATGCGGGCGTAAGTGGATTCCACGTTCGCCGTGGGCAGGGTGGTGCGGTGAATCTGGATATCCTTGACCTCGATGCCGCGCACGCACATGTCCTTGTTGATGGTGGTCAGGCCTGCCTGCAGCGCCGCGTTGAGCGCGTCCTTGTTGCTGATGAAATTGTCCGCCAGCATGCGGTTGATGGCCTGCACAATGACCGGGTGGATGATGTTGTCAAGCTGATTCTCGGCAGCGGTCATGCTGCCCAGCTTGAGAGAAAACAGCGCCGGATCGGTGATATGCCACTGGGCGAAGGTGGTGATGTAGTACTGCTTCTTCTCGGCGGTGTTGACGACCTCGCTGCTGGAGACGTAGGTGTACAGCCGCCCGGAATAGGTCTCCACCTTATCGACGAAGGGCACCTTGAAATGGATGCCGCTGCCGTAGCTGATGCGGACATTGCCGGACAGGGTGACTTCGTCCTCCAGCAGGTTGGCGTAAGTGGTATGGAAGTTGTTGCCGGTGTTGAGGATGAGCCGCCGGATGACGCCGAAGCGGCTGACCGACGCCTGCTCAGACTCGCCGACAATGAAGATGCTCTCGGACAGCAGGATCAGCAGTGCGATAACGGCGACGGCGAGGACGACGGTCTTCCCGCCGTGGTTGCGCAGGAACTTGCGGGTCTGCGCTTCGCGGTAGTTGATGGGGCGCTCGTTGGTGTTCATGTTCTCCATCACTCGTCACCTCCCAAGACAGCGGCGGCTTCGGCGTTTGTGGCCGGTCCGTCGTTCAGATTCAGCAGGCGGGTGGTGTCGCCGTCGACGATGTAGAGCCTGCCGGAGGAGGACAGCACGTTCTCGAGGGTCTCGATGAGGAGCCTCGTGCGCATGATCTCCGGCGCGGTCTGATACTTCTCGTAGATGGCGTTGAAGGCAGCCACGTCCGCCTGCGCCGCGGCGATGGTCTCCGCTTTATAGGCCTCAGCCTTGGCGGTCAGCTCATAGGCGTTCGCCCGGGCGATGGGCAGGACCTCGTTCTTGTAGCGCTCTGCCTCGTCGAGCCGGCGGGTGCGCTCGTTGTTGGCGTTGTTCACGTCCTCATAAGCGCCGGCGACCTCGGCGGGCACAGTGATGTTCTGGATGCGTACGTCGTTGATCTTCACGCCCATCTCATAGCTGTCGATCAGCGCCTGGAAATCCGGCAGCACCTCGCGCTCGATCTCTTCCTTGTTCAGCAGCGCGTCGTCAAGGGAGCGGTTCTGGATGTTACGGCGGATGACAGCCTCAAAGGCGAGCTGCAGGGTGCCCTTTGGGTCGTCCACGTCAAAGGTGTACTGCGCCACGTCGCGGATGGTGTATTGGTAGATGGCCTCCAGCGACACGATGCTGTTGTCGTTGGTCAGCATCACGCCCTCGTCGGTCTCGTCAGCATAGCTCGCGGCCCGGCCAACGCCGCCCTGATGGGTCGTGCGGAAGCCGTACTCCATGGTGTGGATGGTCGTCACAGACTCGCTGATGACGCTCTGCGCAATGGGCACATGCCAGTACAGGCCGGGGCCTTTGACGTCCGTGATGCGCCCGAAGGTCAGCACCAGCGCCTCCTCGCCCTGACCGACGCGGTAGAAGCCGCTCCAGACGATCAGCACGGCCAGCGCCGCGCAGACGATCAAGGCGACGGCTTTTTTGCCAAGCTTCTTCATGAGGGAATCTCCTTTCATTTCCTGATGGGATAAGCATAGCATAACCGCCTCATTTCGTAAAGGGGAGCGGTACCAAAGCATCGCCTGACTGTCCCAAATGTCGCCGGAGAAAATTTTCCCTTAACCGGGGCAAGCAGGTTGACCTTGACGGATAAAAATGATACATTATAAGTTGCGATAACAGGCACATCCTGTCGCAAGGAGGAACCGAATTGATTTCCGACAAGATTGAAGCGCTGCTGGAGAAGGTGCAGAAGGCCCCGCGATATACCGGCGGCGAGATGAATACGGTGCTCAAGCCTTGGGAGAGCGCGAAGCTGCGTTTCGCATTCTGCTTTCCGGACACCTATGAGGTCGCCATGTCCCATCTGGGCATGAAGATTCTCTATGCCGTCATCAATGAGCAGCCGACGCAGCTCTGTGAGCGGGTCTGCATGCCGTGGGTGGACATGCTGGCGCTGATGGAGCAGGAGAACATCCCGCTGTTCTCGCTGGAGAGCCGCCGGGCGCTCAGCGAGTTCGACGTGGTAGGTTTCACCCTGCAGTATGAAATGAGCTACACGAACATCCTTGCGATGCTGAAGCTCGGCGGTATTCCGCTTCTGCGGGAGCAGCGCTCGGACAGCGACCCGATCGTCGTGGCGGGCGGCCCCTGCGCCTTCAACCCGGAACCGCTGGCGGACTTCATCGACGCGTTCATGGTCGGCGACGGCGAGGAGCAGATCATCGAGCTGAACAACGTCATCGAGGCGTGGAAGGGCTCCGGCAAGCCGCGTATCGAGTGTCTCAAGGCCTTGGCGGGCGTGCGAGGCGTGTATGTCCCGGCGCTCTATGACGTGACCTACAACGAGGACGGCACCCTCGCGTCCATGAAGCCCAACTGTCCCGAGGCGCCGGAGCGGGTACTCAAAGCCATCATTACCGACCTTGACAAGGCGTACTATCCGCTCGAGATCCCCGTGCCCTACACGGAGATCATCCATGACCGCATCATGCTGGAGATCATGCGCGGCTGCACCCGGGGCTGCCGGTTCTGTCAGGCGGGCATGCTCTACCGCCCTGTCCGCGAGCGGAGTCTGGAGCGGTTGGTCGAGATCGCCCAGTCCCTCGAAAGCGCTACGGGCTATGAGGAGATCAGCCTGTCGAGCCTTTCCAGCGGCGACTATACCTGTCTGGCGGAGCTGATCCGCGCGCTGATGAAGCGCCTTGAGAGCCAGCGGGTATCCATCAGCCTGCCGTCACTGCGGCTGGACAGCGTGCTCAAGGAGTCCCTCGAGGCCACCCAGAAGGAGCGCAAGACCAGCCTGACTTTCGCGCCGGAGGCTGGCACCCAGCGGCTGCGGGACGTCATCAACAAGGGCATCACCGAGGATGACCTGCTGGAAAAGGCCCGGGATGCCTTCGCGGGCGGATGGAGCAGCGTGAAGCTGTACTTCATGATGGGCCTGCCTACGGAGACCACCGAGGATCTGGACGGCATCGCTGATCTGGCCCGCAAGGTGGTCAGCGCTTACTTCGAGACGCCCAAGGGGCAGCGTGCCAAGGGGCTGCGCGTCACATGCAGCGCATCGGTTTTCGTGCCCAAGCCCTTCACGCCCTTCCAGTGGGAGCCTCAGGACACCATCGACATGGTGCAGGAGAAGCAGCGACATCTATGGGAAGTGCTCAAGATCAAGGGCGTGACCTTCAACTATCACGAGTCCAATCTGAGCTTCCTTGAAGCGTGCTTTGCCCGGGGCGACCGACGGATGGGCAAGGTGCTGCTGCGGGCGTTCGAGAAGGGCTGCATCCTCGACGGCTGGTCGGAGCAGTTCAAGTACGATACATGGATGGAAGCCTTTGCAGAGACGGGCGTTGATCCGGCTTTCTACGCCTACCGCCGCCGCGAGAAGGACGAGCTGCTGCCGTGGGACATCATCGACAGCGGCATCAGCAAGGAATTCCTCTGGCGGGAGAAAGAGAAGTCCGACAGGGCCGAGACGACCCGTGACTGCCGGCAGGGCTGCAATGGCTGCGGCTTGCAGAGGATGAAGGGAGTGTGCTCGTTTTGCGGATGATGGCCGTGTTTGAGAAGGGTGAGCGGCTGCGGCACATCGGGCATCTGGATATCCAGCGGGCGATGCAGCGTGCATTGCGGCGCTCGGGCATGCCGGTGAGCTATTCGCAGGGCTTTAACCCGCACATTCTGGTGACCTTCGCGTCGGCGCTTTCCACGGGCGCGGCGGGCAGGCGCGAACTGATGGATGTGACCCTCGACAGAGAAGTTGAGCCGGACGTATTTCTGAAAGCGATGAATGCAGCGCTGCCGCCGGACATGCAGCTCGTTGAGGCGCGTGCCATGGAGGACAAGCATCCGGCGCTGATGGCAATGGTGAAGGCCGCGGACTATACGATTGCGCTTCTGGACGAAGAAACGTCGAGAAAATGCCTTGCGGCAATCCCGGCATTCCTCGGACAGGAGAGCATCATGGCTATGCGCAAGACCAAACGCGGCCTGAATGAGTGCGATATCCGCCCGCTGATTCATGAGCTGCGGGAGGAAGAGGGCATGATCCGCGCGGTGCTGACGCTGACGGAGGCTTCCTCCTGCAAGCCGGACATGCTGGTGACGGCTCTCTGCGGCTTCGCGGGCTGCGAGGTTCCGCGGGCGCTGGTGATCCGAAACAGGCTGCTGGGCGAGGACGCGGCAGGCGCGCTTCAGCCGCTGGAGACGCTATGAGAGAGCTGTATATCAGGGGTGAGCAGCGCCGGGAGATTGCCGTGGTGGAGGACGGTCGGCTGGTAGAGTACCTGATCGACGATGCTTCTGCCCAGACCACGGAGGCCGTTTATCTGGGGCGGGTCGAGCGTGTGGTGCCCGGCATGAGGGCGGCGTTCGTGGATATCGGACAGGAGAAGAACGGTTTCCTGCCCATGGAGGAGCGGAACCTGCCGGACGCGGAAAAGCTGCAGAGCGGCATGGCGGTGCTTGTTCAGGTCAAGAAGGAAGCGCAGGGCAGCAAGGGGGCGTTCCTGTCGCGGGATATCACCCTCTGCGGCGAGTATTCGCTGGTGATGCCGCTGAACCGGATGATCGGCGTCTCCTCGCGTATTGGCGACGAGGAAGCGAGAAAGGCGCTGCACGAACTGGGCAAGCGCGTCAGCGACGGACGGTTCGGCATGGTGATGCGTACTTCCGCAGCGGAGGCGCGGGAAGCAGATATCTCCGAGGAGGCCGCATCCCTGATGGCACAGTGGGAGAGCATCCGGCGGGCCGCGCCGACAGCGCATGTGCCCTCGATGGTTCACCGGGCCCGGTCGCAGCTTGACAGCGTGATCGACGATTACCGTCCCAAGGGCATCGACCGCATTCATACGGACAATGCCGCGCTGGCTGGCAGCTTGGAGAGCATCGCGCCCGTGACGCTCTCGACAGGCGATCCGATTGCCCTGATGAAGCTTGACCGCCAGCGGGACAAGACTCTCGAACGGCATGTCTGGCTGGACAGCGGCGGCACACTGGTCTTCGATGTCTGCGAGGCGATGACGGTCGTCGATGTGAATACCGCCAAGTTTACCGGCAAGCGTCAGTTGGAGGAGACCATTCTCAAGCTGAATCTGGAAGCCTGCGGGGAGATCGCGCGGCAGGTACGGCTGCGGAACCTGAGCGGCATCATTCTCATCGACATGATTGATATGGAGACGGAGGAAAGCCGTCAAAAGGTGCTTGACGCGCTGGAAGCGGCCTTTGCCCGTGACAGGGTCAAGACGGTCATTCACGGCTTCACGTCTCTGGGATTGATCGAGATGACCCGCAAGAGGAGCCGAAGACCCCTCGCTGCTGACTGGACGAAGCCCTGTCCGGTCTGCCGTGGCAAAGGGTATATCAAGGAGGAAGAACATGGCTGAGAGAAAGCCTGTGCATGTCACCGAGGCGGAGCTGGAGGAGCAGCGGCAGTACGCGCTGGAAGTCCGTTCGCTGCCCCAGCGCCCGGAGACCTACTTTATCGTGACCTACGGCTGCCAGATGAACGCCCATGACAGCGAGCTGTTAGCGGGCATGCTGCGTGATATGGGCATGAGCGAGGCACCTGACCGGGAGAATGCGGACTTCGTGCTGTTCAACACCTGCTGCGTTCGGGATAACGCCGAGCGCCGGGCGTTGGGCAATGTGACATGGCTCAAGGAAGTTCGCAAGAAGAATCCCCGGCTGATGATCGGCGTGTGCGGCTGTATGATTCAGCAGCCCGGCATGGCGGAGACCATCCTCAAGCAGTACCGCTTTATCGACTTGGCATTCGGCACAGCGAACCTGTACCGCCTGCCGGAGCTGATGTACCGGGCGCTGAATACCGACCGTGCGGTGGTCGAGGTGGAGGAACGGGACGTCATCGCAGAGGAGCTTCCCGTGCAGCGTCTGCGCAATGATGCGGCGTATATCACCATCATGTACGGCTGCGACAACTTCTGCTCCTATTGCATCGTGCCCTATGTGCGGGGCCGTGAGCGCTCCCGGGAGCCGGAAGCCATTCTCGAGGAAGCCAAGCGCCTGCGGGACAGCGGCGTGAAGGAGATCATGCTGCTGGGACAGAATGTCAACAGCTACGGCAAGAGCCTTGAAACGCCTGTCACCTTTGCGGAGCTGCTGAGGCGGCTGGACGCGCTGGATATTCCGCGCATCCGCTTCATGACCAGCCACCCGAAGGACCTCTCCGATGAGCTGATCGCCGTGATGGCGGAGAGCAAGCATATCCTGCCGCAGTTCCATCTGCCAGTGCAGCACGGAAATAACGAGATTCTCCAGCGCATGAACCGCCGCTACACGCGGGAACGCTATCTGGAGCGTGTCGAGAAGCTGCGGGAGGCGATTCCCGGCATCGGGCTGACGACGGACATTATCGTGGGCTTCCCGGGTGAGACGGAGAAGCAATTTCAGGACACGCTGTCTCTGGTGCGCGAAGTGGGCTATGATTCGGCCTTCACCTTCATCTATTCGCCTCGGAAGGGCACCAAGGCAGCGGATATGCCCGATCAGATTTCCGAGGATGTGGCGACTGACCGCATCAAGCGCCTTATCGCCGCGCAGGAAGAGGGCCAGCGCAAGGCCCAGTCCCGCTTCCTTGGACAGGAGGAAGAGGTGCTGGTGGAGGGTCTCAGCCGCAGGAGCGACACGGCTGTGTCGGGTCATGGCAGGCATGGCATCTCCATCACGCTGCCCGGCTCCGAAGCGGATATCGGCAAGATCGTGCGCGTCCGGATCACCGGCATGAAAAACAACACCCTCACGGGGGAAAGGATCGACTGACTATGAGCGATTTGAACAATGTGATGCAGAAGGCGCAGGCGCTGGCCGAGGCCATTTTGGAGAGCGAGATCTATCAGGGCATGAAGGCTGCTGAAAACCGCTACATGCACGATGAGCAGGCTATCTCTCTGACCGCGGCGGTCAATGAGAAGCGCAATGCCGTGCAGGAGCTGCTGACGGCTACCGATATGGACCATGCGGCGCTGGCGTTGGCTGGCGAGGAGCTGGAAGAAGCTGAAGCGGCCATGAACGCCTGCGCGGCGGTGCATGAGCTTCAGGACGCCCGCCGGGCTTTTACGGCCATGATGGACAATGTGAACCGCATCCTGCGGCTGGTTATCACTGGCGAGACGGGCGACGACGAGGGAAGCGGCGGCTGCAGCGGCCATTGCTCAAGCTGCGCGGGCTGCCACTAATCCGGCGAGACAAAGGAGACAAGAAACACCATGGCTTCCGTGACGCCAATGATGCAGCAGTACCTGAACCTCAAGGCGAAGTATCAGGACTGCATCCTGTTTTTCCGGCTGGGCGACTTCTATGAGATGTTCTTCGACGACGCGAAGACCGCCTCCCGTGAGCTTGAGCTGACGCTGACGGGCAAGGACTGCGGCCTTGAAGAGCGCGCCCCGATGTGCGGCGTGCCTTATCACGCGGTGAACACCTATGTAGAAAAGCTGATTTCCCGCGGCTTCAAGGTCGCTATCTGCGAGCAGCTTCAGGACCCGGCCACCACCAAAGGACTGGTCGACCGCGATGTAATCCGCATCATCACGCCGGGTACGGTCATCGAGCCGACGATGCTTGATGAGCGGACGAACAACTTCCTGCTGGCGGTATGCTTCGCGGGTGACCGGGCGGGGCTTAGCTGCGCGGATGTGTCCACGGGTGAGTTTTTCGTGCATGAGATCACCGGCGCGGAGGATAATCTGCGCGATGAGGTGGCCCGCATTGCGCCCATGGAGATCATCACCAATGATCTGGTTCGCCTGCGGGATTGCCTGCGCAGGGAGGATGGCAGCGCTTCTGAGCAGCCGGGGAGCTGGTTCAGCTATCAGAGCGCCAGCGAAACCCTCTGCCGTCACTTCCAGCTCAATGACCTGTCGCCTCTGGGGCTCTCTGATGAATACAGGGTCGGCGCCTGCGCTGCGGGCGCATTGATGCGCTATCTGTCCGAGACCCAGAAAAACACCCTCGACCACATGACGGGCCTGCGCATCTATCAGGGCAGCGATACGATGCTGATCGACCGCAACACCCGCCGCAATCTCGAGCTGACCGAATCCCTGCGCAGCCGCAGCCGGAAGGGTTCGCTCCTGTGGCTGCTGGACAAGACTTCCACAGCGATGGGCGGTCGTCTTCTGCGCTCGTGGATCGAGCAGCCGCTGGTGAATCGTGAGAAGATTCTCCGTCGCCTCGATGCGGTCGAGGAGTTTGTTGGGCAGCATGTGCTGACCATGACGCTCTCCGAGGAGCTGCAGGGCGTTTACGATGTGGAGCGGCTGCTGAGCAAGGTCGCCTACAAGTCCATGAATGCCAGGGACTGCCTTGCGCTGTGCAACTCGCTGTCAAAGGTGCCCGGCATCCGGCAGCTCCTCGAAAACGCGGAGAGCGCCGCTGTCAGGGAAGTGCGCGACAGCCTCGACGATCTGCCTGAGCTGACTGACCTGCTTTCCCGCGCCATTGACCCGGACGCGCCGATCACCATTACTGACGGCGGTATCATCCGGGACGGCTACTCGTCCATGCTCGATGAATACCGCACAGCATCCAGGGACGGAAAGCAGTGGATTCTGGAGTTGGAGCAGCATGAGCGCGAGGAGACAGGCATCCGCAACCTGCGTATTCAGTACAACAAGGTGTTCGGCTATTACATCGAGGTTACCAAGTCCTTCTACGACATGGTGCCCGACCGCTATCAGCGCAAGCAGACGCTGGCCAATGCCGAGCGCTACATGACCCCTGAGCTCAAGGAGATTGAGCAGAAGATCGTCGGTGCGCAGGAACAGTCGACCCGTCTGGAGCTGCAGCTCTTTACGGAGATTCGCGAGCAGATCGCGCTGCAGATCGGCCGAATTCAGAAAACCGCCATGGCGCTCAAGACCCTCGACGCGCTGCTGTCTCTGGCAAAGGTCGCTGTCAGCAACCGCTATGTGCGTCCGGAGATCACCGGCGATGGTACGCTGGATATCATCGAAGGCCGCCATCCTGTGGTTGAGCAGACCATGGACGAGAGCGGTTTCGTGCCCAACGACACACACATGAACGGCGAAGGGAGCCGCATGTGCATCATTACCGGACCAAACATGGCTGGCAAGAGCACCTATATGCGGCAGGTGGCGCTGATCACGCTGATGGCCCATATCGGCTCCTTTGTACCCGCGAAGGAAGCGCATATCCCGATTGTCGACCGTATCTTTACCCGCGTCGGCGCATCCGACGATCTGGCCAGCGGTCAGTCCACCTTCATGGTGGAGATGAGTGAGACGGCATACATTCTGCGCAACGCCACGGCGAGGTCGCTGGTCATACTTGACGAGATTGGCCGGGGCACCAGCACCTTCGATGGTCTTGCCATTGCGTGGGCGGTGGTGGAATACCTCTGCGACAAAACCCGCTCCGGGGCCAAGACGCTTTTTGCGACGCACTACCATGAGCTGTCGGAGCTGGAAGGGCATATTGACGGCGTGGAGAACTACTGTATTTCTGTCAAGGAGCACGGTGAGGACGTCATCTTCCTGCGCAAGATCATTCGCGGCGGCGCTGACAAGAGCTTCGGCGTGCATGTGGCGCGGCTGGCGGGCGTGCCCAAGCCGGTGCTGGTGCGTGCCCATGAGATACAGGCGCGGCTCGAGGTCAGCGACATCAACCAGAAGGGCATCGGCCAGAACATCCTCGATGAGGGGCCGAAGCGGCAGGACGAGCAGGTTGATATGTTCGACTATGCAAAGACGGAGATCATCAATGAGCTGCAGACCATCGACGTGATGGCGCTGACGCCCATGGATGCGATCAACAAGCTGTTCCTGCTCCGGGAGAAAGCCCGGAAGCTCTGACCGACCGAAGGACAAACAGACCAAAGTACACCAAGCAGAAAGCGGTGAGGCACAGTGGCTGGCAGAATTCAGTTGCTTTCAGAGGAAGTCATCGGCAAGATTGCTGCCGGTGAGGTGGTTGAGCGCCCGTCTGCGGCCATCAAGGAGCTGGTGGAAAATAGCCTTGACGCCGGTGCCAGCGCGGTTACTGTGGAGATTCGCGACGGCGGCATCTCCTATTTCCGCGTGACAGACAACGGCAGCGGTATCCGGCAGAGCGATATCCGCATGGCCTTTGAACGCCACGCCACCAGCAAGATCACCAACGCGCAGGATTTATTCGGCATCCAGACGCTGGGCTTCCGTGGCGAGGCGCTGGCCTCCATTGCGGCTGTGGCGCATGTGACCTGCACGACTCGAACCAAGGATGACCCGAGCGGCATCAAGGTGCAAAACGACGGTGGGCAGATCACAGCCATTGAGGAAACTGCCTGTCCGGAGGGAACGACGTTTGTGGTGCGGGACCTCTTTTACAACACGCCAGTGAGGCTGAAGTTTCTTAAGAAGCCTGCGACGGAAGCCGGATTCGTTTCCGATCTTATGATGCGCCTTATTCTGTCCCGTCCCGACGTGTCGTTCCGCTATATCAGTCAGGGCAAGACGCTCTACCATTCGTCAGGGGACGGCAAGCTGGATTCGGCAGTCTTTGCCATCTACGGCAATGAGATGCTTCGCACCATGCGCAAGGTTGACGGACATCAGGCGGGCGTGCTGCTGAGGGGCTATGTGGGTATCGGCGAGAGCGGACGCGGGAATCGTTCACACCAGTCGTTCTTTATTAACGGCAGATACATGCGCTCGAGTCTCCTGTCTTCAGCGGTGGAAGCTGCCTGCCGTGAGCGAGTGATGATTGGCAAATTTCCTTCGTGCGTGCTGCACCTGACAATGCCCTATGAAACTGTTGATGTTAACGTCCATCCCAACAAGCTCGAAGTACGCTTTCAGAACGAGGCTGCGGTCGTGGAGGCTGTGGAGGCCATCATCCGCGACGCAATTGCTGACCGGGACGCTCTGGAGAAGCCTGCGCAGTTGCGGTTGACGCCAGAACCACCGGCAACGCCCGTGAAGGTCACAAAACAGACTGTAGACGTGCAGAAACCGGAGTCGGTTTTGATGAATCAAAACCGACCAGAGATCGAGGAAGCACCGAAGATTCAGGCAATACCTGCTGCACCGATTCAGGAATTTTTGCCTGACTTCTCTCCCATATCAAGCAAGCCGACGCTCCGGGAAAGCGCTCCTGTGCTTAGCGGCTTTATGCGGACGGTTCCGTTGGTTCCGGAACCTGCGGCGCCGCCAGAACCGACTCGAATCAGACAGATTGCTGCTGAGAAGCCCCACAGGATTGAAAAGACGGAGAAGTCCGAGCAGGTTGCGTCCTTCCTGCCTGAGGCACAGAAGCCGCTGCGGCTGATCGGCGTCGTCTTCAATACCTTCATTCTTGTGGAGTATGATGACAACCTGCTGATGATTGACCAGCATGCTGTTCATGAGCGGCTGCTGTTTGACCGATTCATGCAGGCCGTTGATCAGCATCGCTGCGGGCAGGAGCTGCTTATTCCCATGATCGTCTCAGTGACGCGCAGGGAGCAGGCGCTGCTGTCAGAGCATTGCGAGCTGCTGGAGAGCATCGGACTGACGGTGGAACCCTTCGGCGATACAGAGGTGTCCATACGCACCATTCCGATGATTCTCGGCGAGCCGCAGACGCAGGATTTCCTCCATGAGGTGATGGATCAGCTGGAAAATGAGCGGGGGAGCATCACGCTTGAAAAGCGCCGTGCGTCCATTCTGCAAATGGCCTGCAAAAAGGCGGTCAAGGGCGGCGACGCGCTCTCTGACGCAGAGATCCGTGATTTGGTGACCCGGATGGTCGACGATAAGGTTACGCCGACCTGCCCCCATGGGAGACCTCTGGTTGTTGCCCTGAGCCATCATGAGCTGGACAAGCGTTTCAAGCGCATTCAGTGAGGAGGAATCATGAAGGAAACCTGCTGGGTGCTTGCGGGGCCAACGGCCAGCGGCAAGACGGCGCTCTCGCTGCGGTTGGCACGGGAACATAACTGTGAGATTGTCTGCATGGACTCCATGCAGATTTATCGCGGCATGGATATCGGCACTGCCAAACCCACACGCGCAGAACAGGCCCTTGTCCCGCATCATATGGTGGACGTTGCAGATCCGAGGGAGGGCTACTCCGTCGCGCGGTATCAGGCGGATGCCGAAGCCTGTATACGGGATATTCACAGCCGGGGGCGCAGAGCGCTGCTGGTGGGCGGCACAGGATTGTATCTCCGGGCGCTGCGGCATCCCATGGCAATGGGCGATACAACAGGTGATCCGAGCTTCCGTAAGGAAATGGAAGCACTTGCTGAAACCGACGGAGGTCGGGAACAACTGTTCGATACGCTGCAAAAAACCGACCCCGAGTCAGCCAAAGCCATTCACATGAACAACGTGCGGCGTGTGATCCGCGCGTTGGAGGTTCATCATCTGACAGGCGTGCCATTTTCGCAGCAGCCACAGATCGAAGAGGAACCGCCCTTCCGATATCGGGTGGCCAGTCTGACCATGGATCGTGAGATTTTGTATCGGCGAATCGAGCAGCGGGTGGATGACATGCTCGAGGACGGCCTTGCGGATGAGGTGCGCGGCTTGTTAGACAGTGGCGTTCCGGCAGAGGCACAGGCCATGATGGGGCTGGGCTATAAAGAACTGATTCCCTATATCCGAGGAAAATGCCCGTTAGAGGATGCTGTTAAGGCGCTCAAGCTGGGAACGCGGCATTATGCCAAGCGCCAGCTTACATGGATGCGCCGAGAGGAAGATGTCTGCTGGGTTGACAGCTTGGCAGAAGATGCCTATGAGCAGTTGGAACGCTGGTTTACGAAAGGTGTGGAGACATGACCATTCAGGAGCGAATTGAAAGGGCTGAAGCCGGATTAATGGCGCAATTTGCGCGCATTGACGCCATGGAGGAGCTGGGTACGCGCCGTGTACTGGACGCCTTCCAGCATCATCAGGTGGCCTACCGCCATTTTGCGCCGACAACGGGCTATGGCTACGATGATGTGGGCCGGGATACACTGGAACGGATTTTTGCGGAGCTGTTCGGTACGGAGGCTGCGATTGTCAGGCCGCAGATTGCCAGCGGCACTCATGCCATCGCGCTGTGCCTCTTTGGGCTGGTTCGGCCGGGCGAGCGCATTCTCTCCGCGACGGGAACGCCCTATGACACGCTGGAAAGCGTGATCGGCTGGGGAGATGAGACGCCGGTCGGTTCTCTTAAAGAGATGGGTGTCACTTACGATCAGGTGCCCATGAAGGACGGACGCATTGATGTGGACGCCGTCGATCGTGCCATCACGCCGCAGACGACGCTGGTCATTGCGCAGCGCAGCCGGGGCTATGATCTTCGGCCGTCGCTGATGCCGGAGGATTTCGCGCCGCTGGCCGATATGCTGCACACGAAGCATCCGGGTATCCGGCTGATGGTAGACAACTGCTATGGTGAGTTTGTCTGCGAGAAGGAGCCAAGTCATTATGGCGCGGATGTATGCGTCGGAAGCCTGATCAAGAATCCCGGCGGCGGACTTGCGCCGACTGGCGGGTATGTCGTTGGCACGGAGGAGGCGATCACTCGCATCGCGTACCGTCTGACGGCGCCCGGGATCGGTCTTGAGGTCGGCTCCTACGCGGCGAGCTACCAGCCTTTTTATCAGGGGCTGTTCATGGCGCCGCACACAGTGGCGCAGGCGCTGAAGACGGCATGCCTGACGGCTCGCGTTTTTGAGGAGCTTGGCATGAATACAACGCCGCCCGCAGATACGCCGCGCGCGGACATTATTCAGGCGATTGAGCTCCAAACGCCTGAGCGCGTCGTGGCCTTCTGCCAAGGGATTCAAATGGCATCGCCGGTCGATTCTATGGCGCTGCCGGAGCCTTGGGATATGCCGGGATATGCCAATCAGGTGGTCATGGCGGCAGGAACCTTTGTCTCAGGAGCGTCAGTTGAGCTAAGCGCAGACGCTCCGATGCGCGAGCCCTATGCGGTCTACATGCAGGGAGGACTGACCTATGCCCATGGCAGAATTGCGCTGGCGCAGGCTCTCCAGCGGATGGCCGAGCAGGGGGCACTGATGATTTGATCGATATGTGATATCGGTCGGATCAGACCAAAGTCTCCAACATAACCCCTTCTTCTTCCGCATAAGCTGGCGGCAGAGGAAGGGGTGTTTCTATGCCTGAGATTAAGCAGGGAGAGACGCGTACTGGGAGTTTTCATACACGGGAGAAGAGGCTGACGGAGCAGCAGGCAGTCATTGAATGGCAGGAGCTCCCCAAGAGGAAAACGGGTGAGCATCTGATGCGCAATCTTGCGACGGCCTCCGCGCTGGTGCTATGCGCGGTCGCACTTCGGCAAGGCGCGCTGCCCGGCACCAGCTCCACAGTCGACGCGGTCATGACTGCGGTAACAGACAACACCTTGCTGGACGACACACTTGGCAGGCTGTCTTTTGTCAGCTCGCTGTTCCCGGAAGCGACGCTTGTGTTCGGTGAGCAGACCTACCCTGAACTGGCGATGCCGGTAAGCGGCGGTACCGTTGTCCATGCGTGGTCTGAAGCTGAACCGTATACCACATGGCGCTCCGATGCCCGTACAGTCACTTCTTCCATGGATGGCGAGATCATTGGCGTCTATCATGGCGAAGGCGAGGAGCTGCTGGTGCAGGTGATGGCGGAGGATGGACTGGCCTGCCTGTACGGCAACCTTGCCGAGGTTCGTGTGGCTATGGGCGATGCGGTCCAGACGGGCGACGTTTTGGGCACGGTGATGACTGGCGCGGATTGCGTGATGGAGCTGCGGCGAGACGGCATCAGCATTGATCCGACGACGATGCTGCCATGAGGTGGCGGCTGTTCCGGCTGGGTGGTACGACAGTGTGGCTGCATCCGGCGGCGCTGGTCCTGGCAGCTTATATGACGGCGGTCGGTTTTGGCAATCTGCTGGTGGTCGGCTTTATCTCCATCCTGCTTCATGAGGGGGCCCACGCGCTGATGTCTGCCTGCTTCGGGAAGGCGCCGGAGGACGTTGAGATTACGCCGCTGGGGGCTTTGATGCGGCTGGAGGATGACGAGGCGCTGTCCCTGTCCAAGCGGCTGCTGGTGCTGATGGCGGGGCCTGTTATGACGCTGCTGCTGTGCTATCTGGCGCTGTTTCTGACGCAGGCAGGATGGCTTCCATGGGGAGCAGGCCGTCAGTTTTTCCTCTGCAACGCGGCGATTCTGTTTGTCAACTTGCTTCCGGCGCTTCCGCTGGATGGCGGCCGACTTCTGGCTATGGGATTGTCGTGTCTTCTGCGACGCGAAACTGTTCAGACGGTCATGCGTGCCATTGGCACAGCGCTGGGGCTTATTTGCGTAGTGCTTAATCTGTGGCTGTCGTGGTCTTCCGGCGGCTGGAACCTGTCGCTGGCGGCGGCGGGGTGCTTTCTGATGTACAGCGCGGCGCGATCGACAACCACCCATGCTATGGCGGAATTGCGGGACTTCATGGACAGAAAATCACGCTTGGAGAGCTGTGGCTCGATGCCCTGCCGCTGGGTCACGCTGTCAGGCGACGCGCAGCTGAGACAGGCTGTGCGATGCCTGCATCCGAGGCGCCATACGATGTTCTGCGTTGTCCGGGACGGCACGGCTGATCACCGCGGCTTTCTGTCGGAACAGGCGGTTATCGCTGCGTATCTGGACGATCCGTCCCGCGCTGCGGGCGAGCTGCTTTGACATGCACGAATGTTGCCGAAACATGCCCACATTTGCCGATTGACAGAACAGGTTAGCCGTGCTATCTTATCCATGCACATAAAGTTAGCGATCATTAACACAAAGGAGCGATTCGCGTGGCCAGAGAGAACATCGCGCAGCTTGAGCCCGGGGAGAGCGGTATCGTCGACGTGGTTGGCGGCGAGGGCGCGCTGCACCGGCATCTGCTGGACATGGGTCTGACCCCCGGCGTGAAGGTCACGCTGATCCGTACCGCGCCGCTGGGCGATCCGCTCGAGATTCACCTGCGCGGCTATGCGCTGACCCTGCGCAAGGATGACGCAGCCTGCATCACCCTGCGGGACGAGGAGGCGGGCAAGGCATGAGCATTCGCTACACCTTTGCGCTGGCTGGCAATCAGAACAGCGGCAAGACAACGCTGTTCAACGTGCTCACCGGCGCCAACCAGCATGTCGGCAACTGGCCCGGCGTGACCGTCGAGCAGAAGACAGGCCTTCTTATTCATCACCATCACGGCGAGGATACCCACTTCGGACAGCCGTCGCTCTTCGGCAAACGCCGCGCAGACAAGGAAGAGAACCGCGACGTTCAGATTGTCGATTTGCCCGGCATCTATTCGCTCAGCCCCTATTCGATGGAGGAGATCGTCAGCCGCAATTTCATCACGCTGGAAAAGCCGGATGTGGTCATCAACATTGTCGACGCGACCAATCTGGAGCGCAACCTGTACCTGACGATGCAGCTCCTGCAGCTCGGCACGCCGATGGTCATCGCGCTCAACATGATGGACGAGGTTCGTGCGCACGGCGATGTGATCCACACAGATATCCTCGAAAAGGAGCTGGGCGTGCCGGTCGTAAGCATCTGCGCGCGCAAGGGCGAGGGCATTGACGAGCTGGTGCGCCTGTCGGTGAAGGCCGCCGAGGAAAAGCGCAAGACACCGCCGCTGGATATCTGTACCGGCGCGGCCCACAAGGCGCTGCACGCTATCACGCATCTGGCGGAGCCCAAGGCACAGGCTGTCGGCCTGAGCCCCCGTTACGCGGCGACGAAGCTCTTTGAGGGCGACGAGCCGATGCAGCAGCTTCTGGGCCTGTCGGATGACGAACTGCATGTGATTGACGAGATTCTCGTGGAAGCGGAGACGGCCGTCGGCATGGAGCGGGCGGCGATCATGGCGGACCTGCGATATCAATACATTGAACGCGCGCTGAAGAAGGCGGTCGTCCGTAAGAGTGAAACGGAAGGGGAGTCGCTCTCTGACCGCATTGACAAGGTCATGGCGCATCCGGTTCTTGCGATCCCGATGTTCCTGTGCGCGATGCTGCTGGTGTTCTGGGTGACCTTCGGTCCTATCGGTACATGGGTGGCTGACGGTTTCGCGGCGCTGGTGGACAGCGCGATCGCTGCCATTGGCGACGGGCTTGCAGCCGCGAATGTGGCATATTGGCTGCAGGATCTGATGGTGAACGGCGTGCTGACCGGCGTGGGCAGCGTGCTGTCCTTCATGCCGACGATCGTGATCCTGTTCATGTGCCTGTCGATCCTTGAGGACAGCGGCTACATGGCCCGCGCGGCCTTCCTGATGGACAAACCCCTGCGCAAGATCGGACTCAACGGGCGCTCCTTCATCCCGATGATGATGGGCTTTGGATGCACGGTGCCCGCGGCGATGGCGGCCCGCAGCATGTCCAGCAGGCGCGACAGGCGCTTCACCATTCTGCTCACACCCTTCATGTCCTGCGGCGCGAAGGTGCCGGTGTACGCGCTGTTTGCCAGGGCTTTTTTCCACGACAACCTCGTGATGGTGATGACGGCGCTCTATGTGGGAGGCATTCTGGTGGCCATCGCGGCGGGTGCTGTCATGAAGCATGTGCTCTTTCATGGCGACGCGGCGCCCTTTATCATGGAGCTGCCTGCCTACCGCCTGCCTACGCCCCGCAACGTCCTGCGCACCATGTGGGACAAGGCCAAGGACTTCATTCAGAAGGCTTTCACAGTGATTTTCCTCGCGACACTGGCCGTTTGGTTCCTGCAGTCCTTCACGATCCGATTCGATATGGCGGAGACGGTGCAGGAGAGCATCCTTGGCGGGGTGGCTGGTTTCATCGCTCCGATATTCGCGCCCTGCGGCTTTGCGTCGGTCGAGGCAGCCACGGCGGTGCTGACGGGCATTATGGCCAAAGAGAGCGTCGTGAGCACGCTGGCGGTGCTGGCGGGCGTGGATGTGGAGTCGACGGCTATGCTCAATGCCCTGCGCGGAGTGTTCCCGTCGACTGCCGCGGCGATGGCTTTCCTGACCTTTGTGCTGCTCTACATGCCCTGCATCGCGGCTTTCGCGTCCATTAAGCGCGAGCTCGAGAGCAGACGCTGGGCGGTGCTGGCCGTGTTGGGACAGACGGGGCTGGCATGGCTCTGCGCGACGGTGGTCTATCAGCTTGGTATGCTGCTGGGACTGTAAAATGCAAAAGGAGTTTGACATGCTGTCAAGCTCCTTTTCTTATGCTGGTCGCAGGATTCTCTCCTTGGGTTTTCCCTTGGCCGGCTCATCCGCCAACTTGTCCAGATGCGAATCTCTCTCTCTTCCGGGTTCCACGATGGCTTCATCCCTGCGCCGCATACGGTGCCCCTGATGAGTTAGCGATTATCGTGAGGATGGGGCGCGTCGGCAAAGAAATCTGCGTAGGCAGCGGAGGTCTCCGCTATCCGCTTAATATCCTCTGTGCTGTAGCCATTCAATCAGCAGATGATTTCATCAACCTCGGCATTGACCGTCCCTTGTGCGCAGCTTGGCCGATGAGAAGAGGATAGACCGCCAAGAAGTTCATATGGCAAACTTCTCCAGATTCGTGGAATCGCCGCCTAACTTGTGGCTATCATAACATAAAAAAATATTCTGTGCAATTTTCGTGTGTGAATGATCGTGGAATCCTTGACAATCCTGTCAGGAACATCTATAATTTTCCTAAGCGAACCATCCTGTCCGCCGTTTTTACGCGGCGGTGGGTTAAAAGAGGAGGTACTATTGATGGATATTCAGGCTTTACAAGCCACCTGCCGTCAGGTTCGGCGCGACATCATCACCATGACGCAGAAGGCAGGCGCGGGTCATCCCGGCGGCTCCCTGTCCTGCACGGAGGCTATGGTGGCGCTGTACTTTGACGTGATGAAGGGCGTCGATCCCAAGGACGACAAGAATCCGAACCGTGACCGCTTCGTGCTTTCCAAGGGCCATGCGGCTCCGGCGCTCTATGGCACGCTGTGCGAACGCGGCTATTTCGGCCGTGAGGAGTTTGACAAGTTCCGTCAGCTCCACGGCATCCTGCAGGGCCATCCGGACGTGAAGAAGTGCCCCGGCGTGGATGCCTCCACCGGCTCTCTGGGGCAGGGTATCTCCATCGCGGTTGGCATGGCGCTGGGCGCGAAGAAGACCGGCAATCCCTGTCATGTGTACACCATCATCGGCGACGGCGAGTCTCAGGAAGGCCTTGTTTGGGAAGCTTCCATGGCTGCGGCGCATTATGGTCTGGACAACCTGACCGTCATTTTCGATCACAATGGCATGCAGATCGATGGCACCAACGATGAGGTTATGTCTCTGGGCGACGTGCAGGCCAAGTACGAGGCCTTCGGCTATGACGTGATCGAGGTCGCCGACGGCAACGACATGCAGCAGGTGCTGGATGCGCTCCATGCCCCCGCCTGCCCCGGCAAGCCCCGGCTGATTCACCTGCACACCCTCAAGGGCAAGGGCGTTTCCTTCATGGAAGGTCAGGTCGGCTGGCACGGCAAGGCTCCCAACGCTGAGCAGGCCGCACAGGCGCTCAAGGAATTGGAGGACTGAGACGATGGAAAAGAAAGCTATCCGCGTAGCCTATGGCGAGGCGATTGTCAAGCTGGGCGCGAAGAATGACAAGGTTGTCGTGCTGGACGCGGACCTTGCCGCCGCCACCATGACCAACGATTTCAAGAAGACCTATCCGGATCGCTTTATCGACTGCGGCATTGCCGAGGCGAACATGGTCGACATGGCCGCCGGCATGTCCACGATGGGCCTGATTCCGTTCTGCTCCACCTTTGCGGTGTTTGCTGGCCGCAGCTACGATCAGATCCGCAATGGCGTCTGCTATCCCAAGTTCAACGTGAAGTTCGGCTTCTCTCACGCGGGCATCACGCTGGGCGAGGACGGCGGCTCTCATCAGGCCATCGAAGACATCGCTCTGATGCGCGTGCTGCCCAACATGACCGTGTTCGTCCCCAGCGACGCGACGGAGTGCTATCAGTGCGTGGAAGCCGCTGCGGAGATCAATGGCCCTGTGTATATCCGAACCGCCCGCCTGCCTTCGCCCGTGTATGAAGCACGGCCCTTCACCGTTGGCAAGGGCATCGTCATCAAGGACGGCAAGGACTGCGTGATCTTCACCTGCGGCATCATGCTGGAGCACTGCCTCGAGGCTGTGCAGATTCTGGCTGACAAGGGCGTTGATGCGGCGCTGGTCAGCTTCCACACTCTGAAGCCCTTCGATGATGAGCTGGCCCGGGCTTATGCGGCCAAGTGTGGCAAGGTCTTCACCGTGGAGGAGCATTCCATCATTGGCGGTCTGGGTGACGCTGTGGCCTCCGCTGTTTGCGGCATGGGTCTGCAGAAGTTCCAGAAGATCGGCATCAACGACGTGTTCGGTCAGTCCGGCAAGCCTGCCGACCTGCTGGTCGAATACGGCCTGACGGGCGCGCAGATCGCCGACAAGGTGCTGAACGCTTGATCTGACAAGATGATGATGGCGGCGCTTCTCCACGCGGGAAGCGCTGCTTTTCTATTGAAGAAAGGACGAAGGGCATGCCGTTCGATTACAAGAAGGAATACAAGGAGTTTTACCTGCCGCCAGCGAAGCCGCAAATCATTGCGATTCCACCGATGAACTTCGTCGCTGTGCGGGGCAAGGGCAATCCTAACGCGGAAAGCGGGGAATACCAGCAGGCCATGGGGTTGCTGTATGGTATTTCCTTCACGCTGAAAATGAGCGACAAAGCGGGATACACCATTAAAGACGCCATCCCTTATGTGGTGCCGCCTTTGGAGGGCTTATGGTGGCAAGAGGAAAACGAGACCATTGATTTTGTGCACAAGGAGCATTTCCAGTGGATCAGCATGATCCGTCTGCCGGAATTCATCACCCGCGCTGATTTCGAGTGGGCTGTCGCGGAAGCCACGCGCAAGAAGAAGCAGGACTTCTCGCAGGCAGAGTTTCTGACTTACGAGGAGGGCCTGTGCGTCCAGTGCATGCACCTTGGCCCTTATGACGACGAACCGGCGACCATCCGGGCGATGGACGAATTTGCGCGACAGGAAGGCTATACGCTGGATATCACGGAGACGCGCAGGCATCATGAAATCTATCTGAGCGATCCGCGCCGGTGCGCCCCGGAAAAGCTGCGCACCGTGATCCGGCACCCCATAAGGAAGAAATAAAAAGCTTGAAGGTTCGCGCGACAAGCCGATGGGACTTCCTTACCGATAGATTCCATCAGGTGTCGGCAGAATATTGCGCAGAGGAGGAATCGCGATGGACAATTTTGACGCTCTTCGCCGCTACTACGAGGGCTATGAAGAGGATCGACGGCTCGATAGGCCCCATGGTAAGGTTGAATTTCTGACGACTATGCGTTATCTGGAACGCTATTTGCTGCCCGGGGCGCGTATTCTGGATATTGGCGCTGGAACGGGCCGATACAGCCACGCTCTGGCACGCCGCGGTTATCAGGTGGACGCGGTCGAGCTCATCCAACATAACATCGATGTCTTTCAGTGCCATACACAACCGGGTGAGAACGTCACGGTCGTTCAGGGGAATGCGCTGGATCTGTCCGCTTTCCCGGATGACACCTATGATGTGACGCTGCTGATGGGTCCATTGTACCATCTGGCGGAGGAGCAGGAACGTCTGCTCGCGCTATCTGAAGCGGTTCGTGTGACCAGGCCGAGCGGCAAGGTGTTCGCGGCTTACTGCATGGGCGACGCCGCTTTGCTGTATTATGGCTTCCGGGAAGGTCACCTCAATGAGATCGTGGAAAGCTGCGGGATTGATCCGCTCCTGTTTGACGCTTTTCCAAAACCGTGGGGGCTGTTCAACCTTTGTCGGACGGAGAATATGGACGCGCTGAACAGCCGCCTCCCGGTTCGTTTGGCACACCGTTTTGCCGCGGAAGGCTATTCATGCCATATGCGCGAATCAGTTGCCGCTATGAGTAAGGAAGCGTTCGATGAATGGATGCGGTATCATCTTGCAGTATGCGAGCGTCCCGGCATGCTTGAAATATCCAACCATGTGATTGATGTGCTTGAAAAAGCTGATTTTTAAACATAAAAATGGAGCTGCATTGACTCAGATGCGGCTCCGTTTTTGAACTCGTGTAATGGTTACAGCAGCGTGACGCCCGCCTGACGGAACGCGTTGTGCGTCTCCTCATCCCAGATGGAGGACTGCACCTCGCCGATGTGCGCCTTGCCCAGAAGCA